>JACQSY010000128.1 GCA_016211085.1 Acidobacteriota bacterium
GTTTCGACAGAGACACGCCAGCCGCGGGATTTTGCGAAGGCTTCCAATGCTCTGCCGTAAGAGCCGTTCTTTACAGCAATGCTGTAATGCTCCCGGTGGATAAAGTCGCCGTTCCAGACCGCAGCGGCCGTCTGCTTCTGCAAGACTTTGAAGTGCCTGTCCTTGGCCAAAAAATCGAAGACACTCTCGTAGGAGTCAGGAACCCAGTACCACCCCCACGCGACTTTTTCAATCTCTCGCTTCCGTGCCAACTGGCCCAAATATTCCTTGGCGTTCGCCTCAACCCCCTTGGCATCGCTCACGCTGACCAAGCTGCCCTTCCATTTTTTCTCCAATCGCTCGCGGAACCCGTCCAAGTAATCCATATCAATTCACCTTTTACCCATATTTGGCAAGAAGAGTATATAAAGATTGGGTTCACCTTTTCAAGCGAATTGGCAAGAAGCAGGCGGAGCCGCCGACGCACTGCCGTGCTTTAGCTCTTGCAGATGCTCGTTTCTTCCGGGCAATCACGTCTGGAACAAAAGTCTCGGAGAACTTCAGGCTTTGTAATCAAGCTGTCGGCTGTCATCTGTAATTGATTTGTGATTGTCGGCTTTTAAGACCTGACGGGGCTTGCAAACCTTGCGGGTAACGTCGGCTATTTTTGCCCACGGTATAACTGGCAACGGTCGTTCATGTCCTTTTTCCCGTGTTGCTTTCAAAATGTAGCTTTGTCCGGCAGACTAAACGAGCGTGGGCGGAGGAAAGAGGTGATGACGCGGTGCGCGATAAAATTCAGATTCGGTCGCTAAAGATCTTCGTGAAACGACAGGGCCACGGCTATCCATTGTTGCAGCAGATTATCTCGCAAGAAAAAGACCAGTTGAAGGTTCACGACTTCGTCATCAAGTGCGAGATCTGGCTGCGAATTCTGAGGGAGGAGGAAGCTCTGAGAAATTCAGGTGTTGGCCTGCTTCAGGATCGCTTTTTCGTTCGGAAGTAGCCCGACAAACTCCCAGCCTTGCGTCAGGTGGGCCTCAACTTCTGCGACGTCGACGACCCTCTGGCCGGGTTGATTCCGGCTCACTTCCTTCAACAGTCGTTCCCGCACCAGCTTCTGGAATTCGTCATCGTCCAGGCCGAGATGCTCATCTGTAATTTCGCTCGGTTTCAATCCAGCGACCAGGAGCAATTGTTTCTTGAAAGCTTTCGTCATCTCTTCAGTTGAATCCCTCGCCGCAACAGTCTGCAGATATTTTTGGGCTCTGGCGTAAGAGGCTCTCATCTGCTTGATTACCTCCTGGGGCAGCTTCCTCTTGTTGACGGTGTAGACCGCCTCGATGTCGCCTTTGTGGCCCATAAAAAAGGAGCGGTAATCCCGGATGATTTGCCCGGTTGATTCGGCCAGCATCATTTGGGTTGCAAAAAACGAGCGCAGCACGTAGGGTCGCCATGGAAATCCCGCCTTTCTGATCGCGTTCCGCACAGCATCGCCAATATTGGTTGTCGTGATGAATGCTTTTTTCGCCGTCTTTGGGCAGATGACAGGGGAATCCGCTGTCAAGTTCTCGCCGCCTCTGATTCTCATTTCCAGGTAAGCCTTTAGGTACTCGCAGCCTTCCTCCCCGAGGAAGGTGAAATATTCGTGGGCTTTCTTGCTCAGGCTGGATCTCACTCGGACAATGGTGGGGATCTTTTGAAAAATAATCGTTCCGTCCTCTACTGCCAATTCAGGGAAGTCCTTCAGCCGCAGACCGTCGGTTCCACGGTAGGCACCCAACACCTCGGGTCTGAGACCAGAATGGGCGAGAAGGACGCATATCGCTCTCGTCTTCTCATCTCCAGCCAAGAGAATCCTCCGCAGCTCGTCCTGAGATGGCACCCGCTCGTCCTGCAGAGTAGGAGTCTCATGGGCTCCTCGAATCCTTATGCCCCTTCTTACTTCCACACCATTGAACAAAAGCCAGGATTTTACAGCCTTCAGGACCGACGCGATGTAGCCGCCGGCGAAGTCTTTCTTTTCCATCGCCGTGACGGTGTCCAGCAGCAAGTTGTAAAGACTTCTCTCTTTCATTTTGGTCAGTTGTGCGGGGGAGACGTTGTGGAATTGCAAGAAGCCGCCGAGCCTTCTCAGATACACGTCGGCCGTCGTTCGCGATCCTCTTGACACGTTCTCGTACCAGCGCCTGACGTTTTTGTCCTCCAGGAGATGGCCATACCGCGAAGGCATAGCTATATCTGAAAGCGAACTTTCTTAAAGGTTCCGAACCCATTTGGGTATGGGCCCGACGGGATTTGGGCGCAAACGGGTCTGGGTCTTGCCATTTTGCGTCTCCTTTTGCGATTTTTGCGCGGCTTCAAAGAAGGAATATATTTCCTGCATCCAGGAGAATGTTGGCGGCTGAGATGCCAGCGATGCAGATTCACTCCATCGTTTTCATGCATGTTGCCTGCAATCTTCAAATACTTTCGTCGTCTTCAACCATCGTGACCGCACGAGGCCGGACAGTCGGCACGCAAATCGCTCGTTGCGTTGTAGTGGGCGGCAAAAGCGTCACCAGCAAAACACGCAACACACACACCCCCCGTCTCTTCAAACGAATAACCCGCAATCTTCCTGCGTTCCCCTTTAATTTCTGTCCACCGCTGTCTGTAGGATGCAACCGGCTTTCAGGGATCCGACAGCTTTCGCCGAAGCGTTCCTGCCACCACGCTTTGTCAACAGGGAGAATGAAATCTCTCGTCTTCGCTCATGCCTGATGCCGGTTGTGCAGCAAAGGCCAGTGAAACACGTCTGGATTCATGGCCAGCCCGGAACAGGCAAGACCTCGGTCGCGAAGTTCCTGCTCAACGAACTCGAAGACAGGCACGGCATCCGTGGCGTCTATGTGAATTGTTGGGAAACCGAGACCTTTTACGGGGTACTCGACAAGTTGGTGCGCGATTTCCGCCTGCTCGGCGCAGAGCGCCTGAGCACGCTCTTCAAGATGGAACGGCTCGAGAAGCACCTGACAGGAAAACCGCTGCTCGTAGTCCTCGACGAAATTGACAAGCCCTCGCCAAAAGAAAGGGACCGGATCATTTACAGTTTCTGCAGTATTCCAAACGTCGCCCTGGTCTGCGTGTGCAACAGCCGCTACTTTTTCTACACGCTCGACAGCCGCGTGAGGTCTCGGCTCAATCCAATCCTCATGGAGTTTCGGCCTTACGCTTCTGAACAGATTATGGAAATCCTGCGGCAGCGCGCGGAACTCGGGTTTGGAGGTGAAGCGATCCAGGAGCTCGTCTTGAAAAAGATAGCGAACATTTCCGAGGGCGACGCAAGAATTGCGATTCAGACGTTGCGGCACGCGATGATCCAGACAGAACAGCACGGCGGCAAGATCCTGTCGGCGCATCTCAAGAGCGGTTACGCCGCTGCCCGAAACGCCAAGAAAAAATATCTCATCGCCCGTCTGACTGACCATCACAGACTAATCTACCAGCTCATTCAGACAGAGACAGAAATTCAATCCGGGCCACTATGGAAGGAGTACCTCGAGCATTGCAATCGTCTGCGTTGGCAACCTGTTGCCTCACGAACGTTCACGCTGTATCTGAAACAGTTGGAGCAACTGGAGCTGGTCACGCACCGGCGAGCGCTGGGGATCAAAGGGAACGTGCGGATCTTTCAGATGAGGGAATAGCACTGCTGCAAGGCTCAGCCACTTGTGTGCGTCTTCACAAAAGGTGATGACGAACGACCAGGCTTTCCCGCCTGCTCGACGGAGTCCCCACTTGTGCCGACTTCTCGCACCGCTATGCCAAATCCGAGAACAGCTCTTTGATGAGGTTCCTCCTTTTACTCCTTCTGAAGGAGATACCAGTCAACGAAGTCAGCGGCGTTGAGTGACATCCAAAGAAAAATGCCTGCCTGAGATTCATTTTTCTTCGAGGTTGGTTGCATCTCATGCAGCCAATGTGGAATCTGCGCCAGGTAGGAAGGGCGACGATATTCGTTGCACGAGGAGCGTTCTTGTCCAAAAGTTGCCAGCGGCGGCTGTTCTTACCCGCAAGAAACGCAATGTGTGGTCGTTTGATATTTAAAGTCATCGGCCCAACCCAAAAGCATGAGAGCCGGAAGGATTCTTCTCAGCCCGGATGTTCTAGAGGAAAGCTATATTCCTCGCGAAATCCATGGAAGGCGAGCACAACTGGATCAGCTCCGAAATTGCTTGGCTCCGGCTCGGCGAAACATGCGGCCACTCCATACTCTCCTCGTCGGACCTCCGGGCACCGGAAAGACGGCTTTAGCCATCAGTGTGCTGAGAAGTGTCCGAAAAAACTCGATAGCCCGTGCACATGTGGACTGCTGGCGCCATGGCAGCCTGTACTCAGTGGTGGAGAAAATAGCGAAAGAGTTGCAGGTGATTGATGCTCAGCGAATCAGCACCGATTTCAAAATCCAACAGATCGCCAAGAGTCTGAAGGGACGCCCTTTGGTCGTAACGCTGGACGAGGTTGACAAGCTCCCACCGCGGGTGAGAAGGGATACCCTATACGGGCTGTTAACCATTCCAAGGACAGGCCTGGTTTGTATCGTGCAGGACGAGTATTTCTTCGAATCGCTTCCCCACGAACTCAAGTCCAGGCTCTGCCCGACGCGCATCGATTTCCAGCCTTACGAGTTGGACGACATGGTGAAAATTCTTACTGATCGATGCACGCAGGCACTCAGAAGGGGCAGCATCGAGGCTAGCTTGGTGAGAGAGATTGCTCTGCAGGCTGGTGGAAATGCGCGCCAAGGTCTTGAAATTATCAGGGCTGCCGCTTCTCTCGTCCAACACAGGGCTGCCGGCAAGGTTACCAGAGCCTACGCCAAGCTTTCGTTAGCGGGAGCAAACGACAGCAAGACGCACTACGTTCTCGACCAGAATCCCCATCTTCGCAAAATCTATGAGCTTGTGAAGAGCAATCCCGGAATCCTTTCGGGGCCACTGTGGTCGTTGTACAGAAAGCAGTGTCTAAAGAATAAAGAACAACCTGTAGCAGAGAGGACGTTCTCGCTGTATCTAAACCAGCTCGCCTCTCGGAAGCTGGTTGTCTCCGAGAAGGCTCTGGTCAGAGGAAACGTGAGGAGATATCGGACCTCGGAATAGTGAATTCCCTCCAGAAGTTCTACTCCCCTGCCTGCTGGCGGCACCGGTTGATCACAGACGGCGAAACCTCGGATTCGCGCGCAGCCTGGACGCTCTTCTGACCGGCGGCGGTCTCGGCCACCGCCTGTTGGAGCATGGATCAAGGCTGCTGGAAGAACTGGTTAAAGTGTTGCGTTTTTTGATGGCGCGCCGCTCGCTCGAAAGCAGCTTGCGCATCTTCGTAGCTTGGCCAACGACACCCGAGGCAAATCTATCCCTGCCTTAGCGGAATAACCCGCAATGAAGACGCGTTAACAATTTCCTTCTTTCCGTTCGTAGGTGAAAGCAGCTTGAGTATCGAGGTCATCCTCAGGTGATGGAGCACGAAAGATATTTTCCGCCTGCTCGGCAGGGTGCATTGCGCGGATGCGGTCACATTCATAAGCAAGCTGCCGGACCGATGCATTGACTTCGTCATGACGTCGCCGCCTTATTGGGGGCTCAGGGATTACAGCGTCCAGCCACAGATTTGGGACGGCAATCCAAACTGCGAGCATGAGTGGTACGAACACCCGATGACCCTGATTCATGAAAATCGAAACAATCTTCGGGGCGCGCAAGAAGAGGTGGCAGGTAAGACAGGCACGGCGTTCATCAAGAAGCTCGACGACAAGACCGCAGCATGCTGTACCAACTGCCGCGCATGGCGAGGGGAGCTCGGGCTGGAGCCCTACTTCTTCATGTACATAGATCACCTCTGCCAGATTTTTGACGAAGTGAAGCGGGTGCGGAAGCCTGCTGGCACACTGTGGGTCAACCTCGGCGACACCTATAACTCTCACTCTGCTCGCAGTAAGGATGTAGGTGGATTTCAGGGGAGGCAGATGAGGAACAACAGAGACTATGCAAATGCGGTAGTCGTCCCCAAGAAGACCGGCGTTCCTGATAAATCCCTCTGCCAAATCCCCAACCGCTTTGCAATCGAGATGACAAACCGAGGCTGGATTCTCCGAAACGAACTGATTTGGTGGAAGCCAAACTGCATGCCCAGCAGTGCAAGGGACCGCTTCACCGTCGACTTCGAGAAGATTTTTTTCTTCGCCAAGGAGAAGAAGTACTTCTTCGAGACACAGTACGAGCCTTATAAAGACCCACAACAAATGGCGGCATATTATGCCGAAGACGCTATCAGTTCAGTGAAGCCTTTTCACCGACGAGAATCCCCGTTCCAAGTCACCTCTCGAACACAACCAAATCGATCTACTGCTGATCGCGATAACTTCATCATCAACAAATCGTCCATCGATCCTGGTGGTCGCAACAAGCGCACCGTTTGGCGCATCCCGACCAAACCTTTCCCGGAGGCGCACTTCGCCGTCTACCCGCCAGAGCTGGTCGAGACGCCGATAAAGGCAGGCTGCCCCGAGTTCGTATGCAGGAAGTGCGGGAGGCCGCGCGAGAAGATTCTCAACAACAATCAAGAGCGAGTTTATGACTACAAGCAAATCGGAATTCCTCGAGAAAGCGACCAGAGAGGCCGCAGAACCGATCCCTGTGGGATTGCTGACTATTCTTTTGTCGGCTACACCGGCTGCGACTGCAACGCCGGCCTCCGCGCCGGAATTGTCTTCGACCCTTTCGCGGGCGCAGGAACCACGTTGGTGGTCGCAAAGAAACTCGGCAGGCTCTATCTGGGCTGTGAGTTGAATCCTGCTTACGTCAGGATCGCAAGGCAGAGGCTTGCCAGAGTACCCTCAGACAAGGCTGCCGGCCCTCGCGCAGCATCACTCGCAAAATCATCGTGGGAGCAATCCACGACTTCTTAAAAAGTCTTACCATGGCCTCCTGCACCAAGGAGCTAGACTGGATATTTGAACACGAATTCGAAGACGCGAAACTGTGGGCTCGGAAGGAAAAGGATTTGATAGCAGAGCTGCTTTCAGACCTGCAGGAACAGGAAGCCGAACCGAGGCCTTTCGACATCGAGCATTACTTTCAGGAACGCCTGGAGGTATCAAAGCGCAACGTCGAGCAAATTAGGAAGGAAGTGGATACACGCCTGGAGATGTATTGCTGAGCTTATTCGCCGAAGACCTTGAGCATTGCCCTACCGGTGTCTACAGCTCTGGTGTCACAAGCAACAGAGATTGCAAGACGGCATGCAGTTAAGGCAGGAGACGCTATTCACATTGCAAGTGCTTTAAGATTAAGGCAGGCCCCTTCTCCGGAAGTTGTGTTCGTGACAAGCGACAGAGAACTCTTACAAGCGAGTCAGGTGGCCGGATTCGCAACCCTCAATCCCGAAGCTGATGATGCATTGGAGACATTGAGTGATTGGAGAAGATGATTTATCTCGTAGGATAGTAGTTTCGAAAGCTCGCCAATATATTTCTCGCACAGCCATCACTCCAAGCTGCTTAAGCAAGCTCTACCGTAGCGGCGCAAGCGTGCGCATGTCCCTACATGTCTCCAAGCCTGACCCAGTGATACCATCCTTCGAGGCTGAGTTCCCTGGCCCAGGCATCGACAATACACATGTCGCCGGCGTGACCTCTGTCGGGCTCCCTGAGGTATGAGTCCAGCTTTTCCCCTATCTCGGCAAATCCTTGCTCCACATAGGGAACGGTCAGATACGGCTCATCCAACAGCTTGCCAATCGCCTTCGCCAGAACGTAGTTCATGGTGTTTGATTTTGCGTAGATTGGCGGCGGTGTCCACTTCCTTATTTCAGACTCAAGGCATCGCAGCGATGTGGCATGCAGTGTGTGGAGTGCGGAAGCCTGAATCTCTCTCAGCCACTCGAAGTTCTCATAAACCCATGCATCGATTCTGCAATCTGCGGGGATGCTTGTCAGCTGCCGTACGAGCCCGAAGCACAGCGACTCGAGAAACTGGTCCGACAAGTCTCTGGAAATCACAGGCCGCAGCTTCCAGTGTTCAGCGACCTGCCGTTTTGCTCTCGAGAGGCCTGCGGCATACGTGGCTGGCACAAGGCGATCCTCAGGCCTTGCGGTAAAGAATCGGTAGATGTGGCCGCATTCGTGGGCGATGAGGTAATCGAGGAACTTTTCGCAGGAGGGATTGTAGGAGACAAGGCAGTTTTTTTCACCTTGCCTTGGATAGCGAGTGGAACTCCAGACATCGAGGTTCGAGTCGCTGCTGACCACAATGGTATATCCGCTCATCGAAGCGGCGGACTCCAGAATGCCCCGAGTGTGCGCACGCAAAGAGGACAACACGTCCTCTTCTGGCTCTGTTTCTTTAAATAGCTTGCTCAGGCATGCCCCAAGTCTTGCGGATATGCCGGTTCGTGAAACGAATAACCTGCAACAAGCCCGCAGGATTCTTTAATTCTTTTCCCTGGCTTATCGTTGGAAATGCCTTACCCAACAGCCAACGGAACGCTGCATCCGCTTTCAGAATTGCACCTGCCGTTAATATTCGTCGGACGGGAAGCCGAGATTAAGGGAATGCGCAGGATGGAGTAGCGCCACGCGGTGCAGAGTCGGGCTCTGAATAGGTGATGAAAAACGACAGGACTGTCTCGTCTGCTTGGAAAGGTGCATTGCACAGATGCTCGAGAGTTTGTCGCTAGACTCCCCGATGAATCCATAGACTTCGTTATGACCTCTCCACCCTACTGGGGGCTGCGCGATTACGGCACAAATCCGCAGATATGGGGCGGCGAGCCGGATTGCCAGCACCAATGGCACCACTTCATCAAACCCGCATCCAACGGCATAGTTGAAGGAGCAATAACAGGTCCGACACTGTCTCCGCATGCCGGAACGTGGCGGCCCCATATGTCTCAAATTTGTTCTCTTTGCAACGCTTGGCGCGGGGAGCTTGGACTGGAACCCGACTTCTGCCTGTACATTGAGCATCTCTGTGCGGTTTTCGATGGGATAAAGCGTGTTGTGAAGTCGACCGCCAGTGTGTGGGTAAATCTCGGGGACACCTATTGGTCTGCAAAGGGATCCTGTTTCAACCCCGGCGGCGGCCAGCATTCTCTGGAAACATCAAGGCGTGAGGTGTACCCGCTGCATCGGGGCAACAAAACCGACATCCCATGGCTTCGCCCAAAGTCCCTTTGTCAGATTCCGAATCGCTTTGCCATCGCTATGACTGATCGTGGTTGGATTTTGCGCAACGATATCATCTGGTGCAAACCAAACGGAATGCCCTCCAGCGTAAAAGACCGGCTGACCAATAAGTACGAGCACATCTTTCACTTTGTCAAATCAAGGCACTACTATTACGACCTCGATCCAATCCGCGTCCCGCACACGTCCCTTCACCCGCAGGGACACTCGTGGCGCACCTTGGAGGGAAGGACGATGCACACACAAAGGCATCTGCTGGGCCTGAGGAAAGCCGGCGCCGGCTACATCGGTCACGCATCGGGCAAGAACCCCGGCGATGTCATGCAGATTGGCGCTGATGTAGCTACAACTGCGCCGCGTTCTCGTGGCCTTTGCGCAATGGAGTTCCATGGCGAGCCCGACGATTCGCTCGATTTCTGGAAGCGTGAGGTGCTTGAGAGCTTCCGATGCATAGGGAAGGCGACAGGGAGAAGATTCCGGGGCAAACACAACCAACTCTCCAAGAATTCCTTCAGGACGGCTCTAAACAGCGGCCAAGCAAGAACCGCCGTAAACGCGATCATTGATGGTTTGGACATTCCGGCGGGAGTGAAGCGAGAACTCAAGAGATGGTGGCATGACCACAGCGGTCACGTTCAGGGAACCAACCCCGGCGACCTGTGGAAGGTCGCGACCAGGCCATTTCCCGAGGCGCACTTTGCCGTCTATCCAGAGACGCTATGCGAGCTGCCAATCAAAGCAACCTGCCCGCCGGCGGTCTGCTCAGAATGTGGCAAACCAAGACAGCGGATCATTGAAAAATCTGGGTACTCAGGGCGAAGCAGAAAAGACAATGGCCATCGCCGTCACGTACCCGGATTCAAGGAGCGGGAGAACCGATCACAATGGGGCGAGAAACCCGTTCATGTAACAACAGGCTGGACATCCTGCCACTGCAATGCTGGCTTTCGGCCGGGTGTTGTCTTTGACCCGTTTGCAGGGGCAGGCACCACGTTGGTTGTCGCAAAGAAACTCGGCCGGCTCTATCTGGGCTGCGATTTGAAACCCGCTTACGTGAAGCTTGCCAACCGACGGTTGAGAGAAACACCATGCCGGGCATGAGGCAAATACGGACATCCCGAGATCAGCTCAACGCATGCTTTGCAATGGATTCGGAAGAGCCATTAAATCAGGCCACGCCAACTTTCCTACATGGCTTCGCACTCAACCGAGTTCGGCGACTGGTATTTTCTTGAACAGGAGTTCGAGCAGATGTACTATCGGAATCAAGCAGCTTTCGCCATGGTGGCGGGAGTCAACTAAAACAGTCTCCAGGAAACCCGGGGCGGTTCAATGCTCGAATGGGAAACGAAGGAGAGCGAAACACTTCTCAACGTTGGAAAACTAGCCAAGCCGTTCAGCTACGAGCTGCGGATTGCCGAAGGGCAGGAGACAAAGAAGAGAGTGGTCGAGATCCCGGAAACATTTAACTACCTGCTTGGCCTGCATGTCAAAACCCGTCGCGTTTATTACGACAAAGACAGAAGGTATGTTGTCTATCGTGGGCGTCTCGACCACCAAGAAGTCGTGATCATCTGGCGGGATACTGACGGGTGGACGAAACAGGATCTGGAGCGGGATAAGAAATTCATCTCCGATCAGGGACTTACGCAAGACGCCGAGGAAATATTTGTTAATGGCGACAGCTTCATTCCCAAGGCCAAGGCGTTGGAACCGATTTTCAAGAGCAGGATGTTCTCCACAGTGGAGGTTTAGCAGATGGCACAGGCGCGCTCAAGGACAGGAGAGTATCGGAAGTTAGAGCAACGGCTTGTTCTGCTGGCTTGGCTCAATAGTCTCTTCGGTTATGAGAGCAATCGAGACCTTTTAACAGATATGAAGGATGTCGCAGAGGGCTTCGACTCGTCCGGGCGGAGCTACATCTTCCACCAGATTGAAGCCCTGGGAGACAGAGTACGGATTCCCCTGCAGGACCTGGCAAGGTACGACGACAATATCCGGGAGCATCTGCAAATGCTGAACGCCCGCCGGCCAGAGCCCATAACTCTCCGTTATTTCCAGTACCTGGCTGTGCTCTACTCGGAGATATTTCTGGACTGGTACTTCCAGCGACGGGCCGGGATGCTTCGGGCCCTGAACGAATTCGTGGAGAAGCGAAACGCCGGGAAGTCGGCTAGCGAGCCGAAAGACCCGAAGTTCTCTGAACAAGAGCTAATGAAACTTGCGTTCTGGATGGCAACAGGCAGTGGCAAGACGCTCATCATGCACATCAATTACCGTCAGTTCTTGCACTACAACGACAGGCCCTTGGACAACATCCTCTTAATTACACCAAATGAGGGCCTCACCGAGCAGCACATGGCTGAGATGACAGATTCCAGCATTCCTTGTCAGCGTTTCGAGCTGAACGAAAGTGGTTTGGGTCTCCGCGAGGAAAATACAGTCCGCCTGATCGAAATCACGAAGCTGGTCGAGGAGAAACGCGGCGGGGGCTTGAGCGTTCCGGTGGAAGCGTTTGAAGGCAACAACCTGATCTTCGTCGACGAAGGGCACAAGGGCTCTGGCGGGGAGGTATGGCGAAAGTTTCGCGACGCACTGGGCAGGACCGGCTTTACTTTCGAGTACAGCGCGACTTTCGGTCAGGCCCTTACCGCGGCCAGAAGGGATGAGCTTACCGCCGAGTATGGGAAGGCCATCGCTTTTGACTACTCTTACCGGTACTTCCATGGAGACGGCTACGGGAAGGATTTTCACATTCTCAATCTGAAGGAGGAGACGATAGAGGAAAAGATCGAAACGCTTCTTCTCGGAAATCTCCTGTCTTTCTATCAACAACAGCGGTGCTTTCAAGAACAGTCAGACGATCTGAGGCCGTACCACCTGGAAAAGCCCCTATGGGTTTTCGTAGGGAGCAGCGTGAATGCCGTATACACTGAAAAGAAGCGTAAACGATCCGATGTCTTAACTGTGGCGCGTTTCCTTCACCACTTTCTTGAGAATAGGCGCGGCTGGGCTGTCAAGACTATCCAAAAGCTCATTGATGGTAAGAGCGGCCTCACCACTCCCGACGGCGAGGACATCTTCACAGGGAAATTCGGCTACTTACAGGCAACGAAGCTGAACACTGAAAGTATCTACCGTGAGGTTCTTTCGGAAGTATTCCATGCCGCTGCTAGCAGCGCCCTGCACATGTGCGACATACGCGGCTGCCCAGGCGAACTGGGTTTGAAGGCCAGCGGCACAGACAGTTACTTCGGACTAATCTATATCGGTGACACCAGCAGCTTTAAGAAGCTCGTGGAACAGGATGACTCCGGCATCGTCTTGGAAGACGACGCCATTTCGGATTCCTTGTTTGAGGAAATAAATAACCCGGACAGCCGTATACAACTCCTTGTCGGTGCCAAGAAGTTCATGGAGGGTTGGAACAGCTGGCGGGTCTCAAATATGGGACTTCTGAACATCGGAAGAAAGGAAGGCTCCGAGATTATTCAGCTCTTCGGTCGGGGAGTAAGGCTGCGGGGCATGGACTTTACACTCAAGCGCAGCTCTGCAATTGATGCGAAGCACCCCGAGCACATCCGTCTGTTGGAGACATTGAACATCTTTGCCGTTCGAGCGAATTACATGAGCCAGTTCCGGGAGTACCTGGAAAAGGAAGGTGTCGAAACAGAAGGAGCCGTCGAGCTGGCTTTAGCGATAAAGCCGAATCGGGACTTCTTGGATGGGGGCCTAATCGTGCCGAGGGTGCCGGAGGAGGAGAGCTTTGCAGCAAAGGCGCACGTCTTGTTGGAGCCAGAGCAAGAAGTAAATGTTCGCGTGGACATATCTCTTAAGATTCAGGCACTGGAAAGCGGTACAGAGGGGATTACGGCTGTGGCTGCACGAGGCGGGCGTGAGAGGCCGATACCTCCCGAAAGCCTTCAGCTTGTCGACTGGGAAAAGATCTACCTCGATCTCTTGGAGTATAAAGAGCAAAAAGGCTTTTTTAACTTGGCTATCCGGCCGGATATTCCAAAGAAGGTTCTCTCTGCAACCGAGCCAGCTAGGCTGTATCAGCTTGTGGCGGATGAAGCCGTAACCAGGCCAACTTCCTTTGCGCAAGCCTCGCTGCTCCAAGAAGCCGTGCTTTCCATAATGCGCAAGTACGTGGACAAATTCTACCGGGTGCGCCAGGAGCGATGGGAATCCGAACATATGGACTATAAAGTCCTCGAAGACGGCGACCCGAACCTGCAAGACTATTCGGTCAAGATAGCACGCTCAGAGGCCGCGCTTATAGGGGCAGTTCAGAAACTCATTAAGGAAGGTGCGCGGATATACAAGGAAGAGACGCGTGATCTACCCAGCATTCACTTCGACCGTCATCTGTACCAGCCTTTGCTTGTCGAACGCGGTGACAGAGTTAAGAGCAAACCCCGCGGTCTTAACTCCGGCGAACAGCAGTTTGTCAAGGACATGCGAGAATACTTCCGAGCCGAGAAAGACAAGTCGCTAGCCAAGAAGGAGGTATTTCTTCTTCGGAACCTAAGTCGTGGGAGAGGTATTGGTTTCTTTCAGACAAGAGGCTTCTACCCCGATTTTATCTTGTGGATCAAGGACGCCAAGAAACAACGGATCGTTTTCGTGGAACCACACGGCATGCTGCATGCTGAGGCTTACAAGCATGACGAGAAGGCAAAGCTGCACGAATCCTTGCCAAAGCTCGCCAAGGAAGTGGGCGCAAGAACCGGTCTGAAGAGTGTGATCCTTGACTCGTTCATTGTTTCGGCCACGCCTTTCGAGGCTCTTCGGAAGAAGTATGATGACGGAACGTGGGATAAGAAACGGTTCGCCGAGGCGCATATCCTCTTTCCCGAACGGAACGGAGAATATGATTACATGGCGAGAGTATTCGAGGACGGCCGAAGCAAGATAGCGGATTACAGTGAAAGACAGGCGTTAACCTGAGTTGATCTGCTATGAACGTGCAGCAGAAAAGCGTAATTGAGCGGTTACGGGAGGAGATTGAAAGATCGAAGGGGTCTCACATCTGGACAGATTACGTCAACGCCTTGAATCTAGTAGCTCAGGTTGTCTTTACTAGAAGCACAGGTTTTATTCTGGAACTGATTCAAAATGCCGAGGATTCCGGTCGGGACGATTCCGGTAAGGAGCTATCTTATCCAGGAGTGTTTGACATCAGCATTAGCCCGACTAGGGTGAAAATTACCCACAATGGGCGTCCCTTCAGCGCAGCTGACGCTAAAGCCATCAGCGGAATTAGGTCCTCAAAGAAACCCGAAAAAGGGACGCTGGGCTATCTTGGTATTGGGTTCAAATCAATATTCAAGGTTAGCGACAGCCCGGAGGTTTACTCTAATGGTTACCAATTCAAATTCGACCGGAATTACTGGCCAGAATCCAGCGGTACACCGTGGCAAGCGATGCCAATTTGGATTGATGAGCCGTCTGAAGCGGTCGAACCAGGCGGCACAACCTTCATCATCCCTTTTACAAAACAAACTTCTGCGTCGGCTGTCCTCGAGGAAGTAAAAGAACTGGGAACGGAGCTGTATCTATTTCTCCGATGGCTTAAGAAGATCCAAATAACTGACGAACTTTCAGGCAAAACTTGGTCCCTGGAGAACCTAGGAGAGAGTTCGGATAATATCGTCACACTCCGGCGCGATGGTCAGCAACAGAGATTTAGATTCTTTCGCCGAACCCTAACGACCGTGCCGGATTCAGTGAAATCAGATCGATTGACCCAGGAGTACAGGCGGAACGTGACTCAGAGAGAAATCGCAATCGCCTTCGCCTTAGACGGGGAGGGCGACCTAGCCCCATCAGAGGCTGGCGCAATGTATGGCGGAGTCTATTCGTTCTTACCACTAGGCGAAGCAAGGAGCGGGGCAAAGTTTCCGATTCAGGCCGATTTTCTCGTGCAGCCAGGACGCGATGCCATCAATTATGAGGCTCCATGGAATCACTGGCTGACCGAGGAGGTAGCCAGCCTTTGCAAGGAAGCCATACAAGCTTTCAAGGAGCATCAAAGATGGAAGTATCAGATTTTGCCTGTTTTTGAGTTCAGGAAGTCAATCGGACTGGAGTCTTACGATAGGCTTTTTGGACCAAAACTCATCGAGCCTCTAGAGAGCTTCTTAAAAGAAGATCCCTGCATACCAACCCACGACGGTCATTGGGTGAAACCTGGCCATGCGGTGCGATTGGTGGAAGATCAGCGAGCGAGTGACGACCTTGTAACACTGTGCATTCTCTCGAAAGATCAAATTGCGCAAGTTCTCGGCCGTGATTCAAATTTGAAACTGGCGCACCCAGCCGTTCAAGACAGCAAATCAATAACAATCAGAGAAGTAAAGCGACACGATTTGTTGACGAACGAAAGTTTCTTGGAGGAAATGAGCAAAGCGCCGGACGCGCCCGGCTGGTTTAGGTCAGTTTATCTTTGGCTTCAGAAGCATCCTATTTATCGCGAGTATAGACGGCGAAAAGAAGTCATTGGCTATCACGAATTCCCATTCATCCTAACGGCCAAGAAAGAACTTTTGAAGGGCGGCACAGTGTGGATTCCCGACCTTCCACCTGCCGATCCAATACTAAATGAATTAGCCGGGTCGCTCCAGGAAACTCGCTCGGTGCTACACCCAGAGATTCTGGGAGGCGGGAATGAACAGGAACAAAGAGAACTTCGAGGTTTTCTGACGGGGTTAACGGGAGTTCAACTTTTAGATCGAAAAACAGTTTGCAGAGACGCAATACTGCCGAGGATTTTGACTACCGCTCCAAAGCCAGCGCGAGAGCTGCTCCTGAAGTACACTCGATATTGCCAGCAGATTCTTGGAGCCGAACTAGGCTTGGAACCAGAACTTTGGGTTCTCACGAAATCAGGAGAAGTAGAACCCGCTACACGCGTTCTATTCTCTTTCGAGTATAAGCCCGAGCAAGATTGGGAAACCAACAAGAAGTACGTTCCAGGTCTGAGTTTTCTAAGTCCAGAATACCTTTCGACTCTAAATGATGATGCACACCTGAAAACCTGGCGTCAATTTTTTAAGGTAGGTGGCCTGAAAACCGCTCCCGATAACGGCGTCGAGGACTTTGCCATGAACTATGCGGTCGAATGTTTGAGATCACACTGCCGCTCGGTTACTAGATTAGAGAAGAGAAATTTTGGCTATGACTTGGAAGCAGAAAAGACCGATGGCCAAAAAATGTATATCGAAGTCAAAGGACAAACTCTGGACCATGATGTCGAGCTTACAGGTAATGAGACTGAGGCAGCGGATAAATACAAAGATGAATTCTATGTATTCGTGATCTCCTCGATACCCGAAAATCCTTCGCCGTATATAATTCGCAATCCCGCCGCTCCGGGGGTAGGTAAAAAGGACAAGCTCACAATTCCGACTGAGACCTGGAAGTCAGGCAGGTGGAAGTTGGATACACGATCGCGGGCGAAGATCGGGATCTTGGCTTATGGCTCCTTGATCGATTCTCCTGGGCCGGAAATCTCCCGTGTTACAGTAAATAGAATAAAAGTCGAAACGCCTTTTAATGTCGAGTTTGCTCGTTCTAGTCAGACACGCAGTGGCGCACCTACGTTAGTCCCCGTCTCGGAAGGCGGTGCAAGGGTGAACGCGTTGATCCTGGTCTTAGACGATAAGGTGTCCGAACAAGACGCCATAAACATGTTGTGGCGTAGGGAGAGCAGTAACGTTGGCAGTTCGCTCTCCTACCGCCCACAGATAGAGCCTACGGAGAATTCGATTATTATTGAAAACCTGAAGGACTTTAATGGAATCGAGACGGTGTTGTACACGAGGATTAGTGCGAACATCAATCCAAGAACGCCGGCGCAACTCGCGCAGCTAGCAATCCGGAGTGCACAGTCCGAGGCGGGAGCAAACGGGAAGGATGGTATAACCTATTTGCTGGCCGCGAAGGGGGCCGGAATTCTTACGCCCTTGATGACGGAGTATGAGGCACAAATTCTGAGCCGGACGGGGGCCCAAACGCTTGAGCAAGCATTAGAGAAGATTCGGCAAAGTACCTAAGTCTGGTCAGGAGACCCGCATAACCCGCAAGCCTCCTCCGTTACCGATTTAAACCCAGCCGCCCTCTTTTAGAAATCAGACCCGCACCCTATGCTGACCGGCGCACAGTGACGGCCATGGACGCAATACGTCAGAGAAGAAACTACAAGGTCCCCCCAAGTCGCTCCTGGCCTTCCAGGCGGAGCCAAGCAACGAACAAGTCCTGTATAAAGTCCACGCCACGGTTGACAGGTAGCGGGTGTTCCACAGCGGGCTGAGAGCCAGCGCGAACTAGAGAATATCGGCCTGCTCATGGAAGATTCGAAGAGGGGATATCCCTGACCGGCAAAGACGATGATGACCTAATGAAGGAGCTCTTCGGCGATGTCATCTACGAATACACCGACGAACAGGCCGTCGCTGACGGCGTGCTGATTCCCTTTATCGTCAACGAAAAGGATACCCATCATCGCATCACGAGTAATGCCTATCACGAGCTCACAGAGCACTATGAACAACAGGGATACGAGTACGACGACGCACGGTATCTCGGCTTTTTCCTTCACGAACTGCTGCCCCTTGCGCCTGCGGCGGTGCGCGAATACCAGGCTGGCGGCATCCTGAAGACCGACTACGACTTCCGGGTAGTTAAGCGAGAGCAAGGAGAAATCTTGTGGTACCTGCCCAATGAAATCGGCGGGGTGACGATGATGAAGCCTGAGGATTATTGAGGTGTTGTGATGAGAATCGATGAGTACTCAAGGAGCGCTGGAGAATTCAGGCCAGTTGGTTGCGCTGAAGAGCTGCCCGCTTATGTGGTTTTTGATCAGGAACAAGAACCTGCTCCGGGTTACATCGCCACTGTTCTCGAGGAGATAACGACCGATGACTACTGTGCATTCCCGGAGCTTCTCCACGCGTACAGGGATTCCGACGAGGTAGGAAGATCCTTCATCAATTTCACCCTGGTGACGCTCTGCGGCTGGAGCCTTCCGAATCTGATAAGGCTCGCGCACGGAGAGAAACCCGAATAGGTGGTGGGATGAATTTCGAGAAGCTACCGGGAGAAATTCAGCCTGCTCCCGCCGACCTTGGAGGCGGCATCAGAGGGCACCCTGTGATCAACCGCTATCTGGACAAATCCTAAATCGACTCCGTGTCCTTCTACGACTTTGTGTTGGAGAGGCTCTGGGAGGCCTACAGGCTCGCCCAGCAAAACAGGAGAGACACCGTCGAGATTATCGACCCGGAAAAGAAGTGATCTATGTGCCCGAGAAAAAAGACAGGATCGGCCCAGGCGGTTACGCGCCACTGACAGACTGCCCGTCCTGCGGGGGGGATGTTGACGCTTACCATCGGGATTATCCCGGAGAAGACACAATGACCCTCTACATGCGCTGCCTGTCGTGCAGCGCGGAGTACAGGGAGTACTGGGCGTTTGAAAAGTGGGAGAGAGCCGGGGAGAGGAAGAGGTGAGCAATGTGCCAACGACTGTCAACCAGGAGAAACTGGAGGAATGGAAACAGCGGCTCCCGCGGCGGCTGCACCTCTTCATGGAAAACTTCTACGACACGTGCGAGGTCTATGACCCGGCCGTCAGCTACCTGAATTATCTCGAGGACATCCGGCTTTATTCCCTGACCACAGCGGCATACCGCGAGCACACCTCCGAACTGAAGAAGGCGTTCTACGACATCACAGGCTGGCAACCGGGACGTGATGATTGATGGCAAAGGGCCAAATTGTTTCCGCACTGGACCATGGCACAATGTGGCAGCTTTTCTACGAGACAGACCAGGGAGTAGCCACCGTCTGCTTCGACCATCGCCAGTTTGCCCACTTTTACGAGGGCGCGACTGGCGACAGCTTCTATCAGGACTACCGCTTTGGCGAAGGGCGCGGCTATGTCTCCAAGCGATTGAAGGGCTTGGCCATCAGGGTTGAGGGCGAACCTTTCAACGAGGTTGTCTACCTGGAGGACTGATTGCATCGAAACCTGCGCAAGCTGCGAACGTGAATGGGACGTACAGGCTGACTGGAGAAGCGTGGAAGCGCACCAGTCCCAGCTTCACTTTCCATTTATGGGGCGCTGCCCAGAAGCTGAGCCGAGGATGCCTGGGATCTTTGCTGAGCTTTACGACACGCCGTGGCAAGAGCAGCCGCGGACGGCGTGGTTTTGCTCCGACGCGTGTGAGGAGGCTTACACCAGCTCTGGCTCATTTGATTACGATTGGTGCGACGGCTGTAACCGCCAGATATGCGGACAAAACCCAGGCAACGGCTGGCACGTGCAATTCCGCGAACATGAAGAGCTGGGGTACGTCTGCCTGCGCTGCTACGAAACGGAAATCCTAGAAAACGGCCAGCCGCGCTCTGACTTCGAAGGCTCAAGAATCAAAGGCGGCATGTTTTTTTCTCACGGCAATGAGGAGCCAAAGCGAACCGGGTTTGAGGAGGTCAGTGGCTTCGATGACTACTTCGTCGCGACAACACAAGAAGCTAAAAAGTACAACTCCCACGCCCTGAGTCTCATCGACCACGGCCGCAAAGTCCTGACCGCCTACGAGAGAATGGCCATCGGTGGCCTTGAGGGCTACGTCACGATGATGGCCAAAGCCCCAGAACAGAAGTGATATGCATGCGAACCCTGAAAGAGTACCGAGTCGTCTGGGAAATTGAGCTATACGCCTGCAGCCCAAGGGAAGCAGCGCAAAGGGCGCTGGAGACACAACGCGACCCTGATTCCACGGCAACCGGCTTTGATGTTTACCGCCTCGACGCAGGCACCGGAGTGCAATCGGCCACGGGCGAGCCCGTGCACGTTGACCTTGGGAGGTATCATCCGCTGGAGTGACGATCATGACCGACGACGCCAAGACATATCCGACATGCCCGGAGTGCGGGAGCGGGGAGTTCATCATTCACGGGCTGGTCGCGTACCGCCAGGTATATATCGCCCCGCTTGATGAGTATGGCAAGAGCGCGGTTGACTGGGACACGTTTTATCCATCCGCAGCCCGCTGCCGATTGTGCGACTCCGACGCCACCGAGCTGTTCCGCCGGTATGATCACGTGCCGTTCTTGGTCAGCGTTCCGCCGCTGGAGTGATCTGGGTGCCGACTCTGAAATTCGTGGGTGATCAATGATGGAGCCCGTCAAATATATTCTCAAAATGTATCCAAGAACCGCAGCGCATCTCATGTGCGAAGGCGGTGTTGATTCGGTGAGCCCGGCAGAAGCAGCAACAGTCATAGGGCATGCAAAGTATCCTCACACAAAATATCCCCATCTCTACTATGAAGAATGGATTGCGCACCGCTACGGGGGAGACTCCATGTACGCAGTCAGTTTGTCTTTCAAAAACCGGCACTCGCACAGGGAAAAAGACTACCGGCTCGCCAGAGATTGGGTTGAGTTGGCAATTGACGGGGTGCTCTGAATGCCAAAATATGACGTCCACTTGTATGCCGTCGTCAGGCTCAAAATACCGGACATTGGGGCCGAGACCCAGCAAGAGGCCATGAAGAAGGCCGACGAACTGATAGCCCCGCATCTGTACGATTTGCTGTATGCAGAAAAGCCCATCCCGATCGTGGAATGCACCGAGTACGCGGAGGAAATTGACGGCTACCTTGTGGACGAGATCGGGGACGAGGAATACCTGAAGTCGACCTTTTACAACAAGCGGAAGGAGCCGGTCTGAACGGATGTGACATGCATGCGAACCCTGAAAGAGTACCGAGTCGTCTGGGAAATTGAGCTGTACGCCTGTAGCCCAAGGGAAGCAGCGCAAAGGGCGCTGGAGATACAGCGCGACGCTGATTCGATAGCAACCGTGTTTGATGTGTACCGCTTAGATGAAGATCCTAAACGGTTGTTGACCATGAATGAACCGGTGCGCGTCGACCTTCAGAGGTACAAGTCTTCCAGAAAAGCGAGGAGGACTAAGTCATGATGACGACACAGGCCGGAGGCGATTCATGATGCCGGCAACCGGCAACATCAAAGGTGGCACCAAGGCGGTCTCCTGCCCGTATTGCGGCTCGGGCGATTTTGAAGTCTGGGGCGTGGTCGAGTACAGCAAGTCTTATAGCTCTGACAGCAACGAGTACGGCCCCGCCCGCCTCAACTGGGACTTTGAGTTCCCGACATACGCGGAGTGCGCTGGCTGCAAAAAGCCGGTCACGGAATACCTGCAGGAAAGCGCGGTAATCGGCGCGTGCTATGACGTTCGCAAAAGAAAACGAAAACGGGCGCCGGGCCCGTTGTGACGGAGGTGAAACATGTGGAAAATGAAATGGAATCTGTCTTGGAGATCATGAGGCGCTACCCGCGCGTCACTGCCCACGTTATCTGTCATAGCCTTGGCTATGCGACGCCCTCGTGCGCGGCAAGCATTGTTCGTGATGCGAAGTACAGACAGGAGAATTTTTGCGAATGGATTTATTCATGCTACAACCGCGACCCTCTGCCGGCAGTGCAAAGGGCAATCCGCGGGCGGCATGCGCATCACGGTTTCATGGCCGAGTACAAGCTGGCGAAGGCGCTGGTGGACAGAGCCATCAGAACGGGAGAGGAGCCCATTTTTGCGAGCTGGTTTTGATGCCTACTCACGTCAACCGCGAAGAATTGGAGCGCTACAAGGCGACCTTGCCCGGGAGCCTCAATAGATTCCTGGACAGCTTCTTTCGCGAGCATGTGCATCTGGACCCAGCAACCGCCTATCTCCGTTATCTGGGCGACGTGAAATTCCACCAAATATTCCATCGCGAGTACCGCGAGCACGGGCCTGAATTGCTGAAGGCCTTCTACGACATCACGGGCTGGCAGCCGGGGAGGGATATGTGATGCCGGCGCCCGAAAACGAGGGGCACTGCACAGGCTTTTTCGTCTCGGACGAGGACATCAAGCACGTCTACGCCGCCAACAAGGAACTCCATGCCTACAGCCCGCGGGAGCTTGCCCGTGGAATCCACACTCTGAAATTCATGGGCATCATGCCCGAGTACATCGTCACGAGGCAGAGCGTGTTCTACTCGTACTTCGAGAAGGAGGGGAGGAAGGAGGTCTGCGTGATTTCCTGAAACACAGGGACGAACCGTCAAACTTCAGCCATCCCGCGTCTCATCGTCCTCAACAAGCCGTTCGAGCTCGTGCAGCTTCCTCCGGAGGTTCAGCAGGTCCTCGTCCAGGTCAGTGAGGAATTTCTTGGCCGCCACGTCTCTCCGTTTCAGCAGCCGCCTTATCCTGCTCCGCAGCTCGTCCTTTCCAGAGGAAGGGGGCTCGTCCGGAAAGTTCAGCAGCTCGGAAAGCGTGATGTGGAAGGCTTCGGCGAGTTTTGCCAGGTTCTCCAGGGACACGTTCCTCTCGCCCCTCTCAATCCCTCCGACATAGGTGGGGTGCATGCCAGCCTCCTCACCCAGCTTTTCCTGCGACCACCCGAGGCTGTTCCGCAAGTAGCGGACGCGCTCGCCCAGCCTGTCCCGTATCCCAGTCGTCTGCATGATTGAAACCAGCCCTCCCCTTTTAAGCAAGGCAGAGGCGGCTTGCTACAGACGATGAGAACTATTTATTGATATAAATACTATGAGTATTATACACTGCCACCCCCGGGATCGGCCTCCGGTTAAGCCAAGGAGGAGAAGATGAGAGCAAAGGGTGCACGCCTTTCCGTGCTGGTCTGTGCTTTCTTCGCAGCCAGCACTGCCTTTCCGCAAAACGACAATGACAGGGAAGATTTCCGGGTGGAAGTGACGGGATACTACTGGGCGCTCAGGCCCAGCGGCCAAATCAACACCAATGGTCAGCCCATCGACCTGGAGTCCGATCTCGGCCTTGGGGAGCGGACGCCGCACTTCGTCGGGAAGCTTGTGGCCAAGCCGGCGAGAAAGCACCGCATCCTCTTTGAGTTTATCCCCTACCGCCTGGACGGCCAACACGTGCTCTCGCGGCAAATCCGGTTCGCCGGCCGCGACTACGCCATTCGGGAACGCATCACCTCAAGCGCCGAAATCAACAGCGTTTTTGCCGGGTATCAGTACGACTTCGTCAGCCGGGAGCAGGGACATTTCGGCGTCCTTGTTGGGGCAGCCTACATGGACGCGAAGGCCAGGGCCGCAAGCGAGAGCGGCGTCACGGGCAGCCAGGAGCAGTCCGTCCCGTTCCCTGTTGTCGGAGTCGGGTTCCGGGGCTTCCCGTCTCACAACGAGCTGTTCAACATCAACGGGGAAGTCCGAGGAATGTCTTTTGGGAGTTACGGCCGCATCATACAAGCAACATTCAATGCCGGTTTCAGCATCGGGTCTCACTTCACTTTCCAGGCCGGCTACATGATCCTGGACGCCGATCTCCATGACAAGGGAGGGAGCGACGCCATCAAGCCCCGATTCAGCGGTCCGGTCTTCTCGGTCCAGGTCAGGGACCGGTGACGTGACGGTCCTTGGGCTTAAGAGTGATCAAATATTGGGAAACCCATCCGATCTCTTCTGTTCCTCGCGTGGGCCCAACCAAAAGAGTGCAACGATATCAGCGACAATTCGCCTGCCGGAGGGATTCCGATGAAGAAGTGGTTGTTTTTACCAGTTCTGACCTTGTGCAGCCTCCCTGTTCACGGGGCAATTGAAGAAAAGTACCAGTTCGACCAGCCGCCTTACTCCGTTGAGATAGATACCGCACGCCACATCGCAGTCCTCCAAGTTGGTGATGAGTCCATCGCTTTATTCGATTTGAAGGAACGACGCACGCTGGCTACCGTCGCCGTTGCCAAGGCTGGAGATACGGTCCGGCAGACTCTTCTGAACCCCGTTGACAGCACCACAGTAGCGATCTTGCGGAGGAATACCCTCGGAGTCCTTAATCTGGAGTCCCTCCAAGTAAGCACAACAGATATCGTTCTGCCCTTTGAATTCTCCAATTACATAAGCTGGGTCGCTCCGAACTTCAATACGCTTCTCGCAGTCGCTGATGAGGGCATATTTCGTGGCCCGGATGTTGGCTTTGTTAGACGTCACGCGATAGTGTCTCTTAACTCCGGGAAAATCGAGCTAATAAAAGAACTTCAGTATGGGCGTATTGTTAGTGACGGGAGGAGTGCTCTCCTTGCTTTCCAAGGCCGTCAGCCGAAGATCGACATTCTCAATCAAAGGACTCTTGAGAAGGAAGCGGAGGTGGCTGTCACAGGGGATTACAGTGTATCCCATGTGCTGGGAGAGCCATGGCTCCTGATTGGCCTTGGTCCAAAGGGTGAGCTCTCCATAATCGATTTGGCCAAAAGGACGGAGACATTCAAAACGAAGTTAGATAATATCCGTCTCCTCCGTGGCTCGGCACTTGATGACTCCAGGGGCCTCCTCTATCTTCTTGCGGAACCAGAAGATAGCGAATCAGCTGAACTCATTGTCTGGGAGATAGCATCACGGTCCATTGCCCGGAAGCTCAAGCTTTCTTTCCGGGCTGACGAACTAGCGGGTTTTTCACCTTTAGTGCGCTCTTTAGATGTAGATTCATCTGAGAGTTTAGCGGTGATCAGTCGGCCTGACTCGAAATCGATTACACTACTGGAATTGCCGATTGGCTTCGACCTGAATTTCGCCCACTCTGTGGACGGACAGAACGTGAGATCGGTATTCCATGTTGCGAATCCGTCTGAAGTAAAGACGGCCACTTTTGGGTTTACATTTCATGACTCAAACGGCTTAGTGTTGCAGCCGGCACCCGTCACGCCAAGCGAAGGCTTGACCCTTGAACCCCTGGGATCAAGAGTGGTGTCGACTGCTGGGACTGGGCCGGACATCAGGGTCGGATCCGTCAGAATAAGCTCGAACGTCGATTTGGCCGCAACGCTAATTTACGACCTTCCGAGATTCGGCGAGGTTGGAGTCGGGGAAAGCACAGCCTTGAGAAAATTCATCGTTCCGGTTGAGAGAAGTGAAACGAAGAACGCGAATTCCGGCCTTGCTGTAGCAAACTATTCGGCAGCGAGCAACAAAGTGATTCTGGAATTACGAAGCCCATCGGGAAGCGTGGTTCTAAGCAAAGAGATCACGCTTCCGCCAAACGGACAAAGCGCCAAGTTTCTAAACGAAATATTCCCCGAGGCGCAAACGAATGAATTTGTCGGCAGTATCACAGCTTCGGCTACGTTTCCAATTGGCGCTGTTGCTCTGCGGCTGAGGGGGAATTCCCTGACCACGTTGCCGGTCAAGGAGGTCAGATAACTCCTGGCACGCCTTCTTCTGTTGCAAAGCGTTGTCCCGAATTTACCACCAAGAACAACTTTGCGTCGAGGGTACCGCAGCCATGATCCTGAGAGACGCAAAGGACACGCTTCACCAACACCGTAAAACCGGCGCTCCGCTTATTACGTGCCCTTCTTCTGCAGAAGGTCGTTCAGGGAATCCACGCCCTCGCGCTCCAGGAGCGTATCGAGGTGCATGTCGTCCCGGACGCCGAAGTCCCTGTGGTACTGCTCCTCAATCGTCTTCACATGGGTGTCTCCCCGCTTCTCGCGGAGCTGGCCGTCCTGGTTCCGGGAACGCGGGCCTTTCATATCCGGAGCGTCACTCTTGACCGGCGGCGCCTTTCTGTGCGGCATAATCATAACTCCTTGAAAGACAAATCTCTCCTTCACTATTATACGGATTGCCGGTGACTTTTTTTGGCGGTTTGATGCTGGAAGCGAGACCGGGCTTTTGTCCTGACAGGAGGCCTGAGAAATGTGCCTATGTGAGAAAGCAGTGGGACATCCTTGAAGACGGTAAGACGGACAAGCCGCTGAACGTGTGGGTTTATTTCGCCAACCGACAGAACAAACCACCTCTACCGAACGCCGAATACAAACGGCTGATAGTCGAAGGAGCGCGGCACTGGTGCCTGCCCGCCGAATACATACGGCAACTTGAACAGATTCCAACGGAAGGATAGGTTGATGAACCACCGGAGCTCCCGCTGGAATTTCCGATCTTCTTCCTGATTTTGGAAAGCCGGGCACGCAACGTCCAAGCTTCCCTTTTAGTAAGGGGGAAGTCGCAACAGGGTCGTATACTTTCTGACATGGCAACGAACCCACCGATTCCAGGCCTCGGCTACGTGTCGGATTATCTGACAACAGAAGAAGAGCAGGAACTCCTCTCGGTGATCGATGTCCAGCCGTGGCTCAGCGACCTCAAGCGCCGCGTCCAGCATTACGGTTACCGGTACGACTATAAGCGCCGGTCAGTGGATCGGTCGATGTATCTCGGTCCCCTCCCTGAATGGGCCGCTGAATTGGCTGCCGGGCTCGTAGGTGACGGCTGGGTCACTGAGAGGCCTGACCAGCTCATCATCAATGAATATCTTCCCGGCCAGGGCATCCTGGGCCATGTCGACTGCATTCCCTGTTTCTCCGACACGATCGTGTCCATCAGTCTGGGTTCATCCTGTGTAATGGTCTTTACACATCGGCGTACAGGGGTACAGGAACCTGTGCTCCTGGAGCCCAGGAGTTTGGTCGTCTTAAAAGGTGAGGCTCGTTACCAGTGGAAGCACGGCATACCAGCCCGCAAAACCGATGACTACAATGCTCGGAAAATTGCAAGAG
The DNA here is from genome assembly GCA_016211085.1 of Acidobacteriota bacterium. Lineage (GTDB taxonomy): Bacteria > Acidobacteriota > UBA6911 > RPQK01 > JACQSY01 > JACQSY01. The sequence continues at coordinate 26,816 of JACQSY010000128.1, forward strand.
GCCGCCGCATTTCGCTGACGTTCAGGAAAGTTCTTTTGAATGGCTGAGTCTGATTGACATCCTCTCAGGGCTTTGCAAATTCAGCAGATGAAACAACTCACCTCTCCTCAACGAAAAACGCCGATAAGCTCCAGCAAGACAGTCGAAGCCCTCTAATCTAAAGCGCACTCGTCATCGTGGGCAGCCCAGCCGGCCAGCGACGGAGAACCAGAACCAATCCGCAGGCGCCGGCGCGAGACTAAGAACGGGTCAACCTGTCGAAGCAACACTCCCGAAACCTCGACGCAATCGAAAAGCGACACCTTCTCCAGGCAGCCCTGACCCGGCCTCAATGGTTTATCCGCACGGCTTGCAGGCTCCGTGAGTCAGGTTTAAGAGGCTGGAGTGACAGGCAGAATCGATGCCGCCGCGTTCCTCAGCCGTTCGTTCAAGTTGCTTCGCCAACGGCTCGTATCACGGCTATGAGGTCCGGCTTCGCGTGGAGCGCGTGGGCAACGGGTACGAGCCGTACCAGGTCAGGAACAGCCGCGACATCTACGACTTCATGCAGCCGCTGGCTGACGAGAGCAGCGAGTTCATGTACAGCTTGAATTTCGACGGCAAGAACCGCGTCACCGGCGTCTACCTGGTCGGCAAGGGCAGCTGCACCTGCTGCATGGTCGATCCCAAGGAGGTCTTCAAGTCCGTGCTTGTCGCAAACAGCCCGGCCTTTGCCCTGGCCCACAATCACCCGTCCGGAATTGTGGAGCCGAGCCAGGAGGACCTTTCCATGATGACGCGTGTCAGTGACGGCGCCCGGCTGCTCGGCCTGACCTTCCTGGATTTCCTTATTGTCGGCTATGAGTCCTACCTGTCCGCGCTGGACCAGGGGTTGCTGAGAAGGTAAGGAGAGGCGCGGGCGAGCCTTGCGTAATTCTTACCCGCAAGCTCTGCAAATCGCCGCACTCCTTTAAGTGAGAACATCACGAATCAATTACAGGATGAGCGCGGATAAAATCATCGTGAAGCCCGAGATTCTTTCTGAAGGCTTTGTGCCGGAAACGATTCACGGGAGAAGCGAGCATCTGGCGCAGCTGAGAAACTGCCTGGCTCCGGCCCTCAAGGGAAGAAAGCCTCTACACGCCCTTCTGACCGGGCCGACAGGGTCAGGCAAGACCGCTGTCGGTAAAGCGGCATTGAGCATGCTCAGGGAAAGCAAGGTCCCGATCGCGTTCGTGAACTGCCGCCTGAACAACAGCTTCTACGCGATTCTCGACCAGGTGGTCGCGCAACTCGGAATCCTTCGGGCAGAGAAAATCGACACCGGATTCAAAATCAAAGCTGTGGAGGAGTACCTGGAAGGAAGGCCCGCGGTCATCGTGCTCAACGAGATCGACACCCTCACGCCAAAGGAGCGGAACAGCGTGCTCTACAATCTAACGGGCATCGGCAATATCGGCCTGGTGTGCATTTGCGAGGACGCGCACTTTCTCCACTCCCTGGAAGAGGAGGCAAAGTCGAGGCTCTACCCAACCCACATCGAGTTTCAGCCATACGAGCACCAGGACATGGCGCAAATAATCCGGGACAGATGCACGGCAGCCCTGGCCGAAGGAGCAGTTGAGCAAAAGCACATCGATTTCATAGCCGCGCAGTCAGAAGGCAATATTCGCATTGCATTGGAGATTCTGCGGAAGGCGGCTTCCTTTGCGGAGCAGGACGGGAAACAAAGGCTCAGCGTAAAGCACCTCAAGCTGGCTTCGCTCGCGGCAAACGGGAGCAAGCGCGACTATTTGCTCAGTCAGAACGAGCATTACCGGATAATTTACGAGATCGTCCAAAAAAACAGCCCTGAGGGCATCATGTCCGGCCACCTCTGGAAAGCGTACACTGATTTTTGTTACCAGGAGAGCAAGCAGCCTGTCGCCAACCGAACGTTTTTGCTCTACCTGAAAAAACTTCAGTATCTCTCCCTGGTCATGGCAGAGCGGGCGGGCATCCGTGGGAATGTGAGGAGGTGGAGGGTGAGGGAGTAGCCACATATTTTGGGGCCTGCGGTTTTAAAAAGTTTCGGCAGGAGGACTGGTTTGACTGGTGCAAGTGGATTTAACAGCTGCTACAACTGCGACCCGCCGCCAGCGGTTCAGGCAGCGATCCGCGGGAGGCATTCGCACTGCGGTTTTATGGCAGATTATAGGATTGCCAGCGTTGGTTGACCGGGCAATCGAGACTGGGGAAGGAGCCGCTGCTTGCGAGTTGGTTTTGATGTGGTTCGAGGATGAGTTTCTCCGTCGATATCCATGTCTCGCCGCCCACCTGATGTGCGAGCGGGATGTGTACCAGCTCAGTCCCGCGGAAGCAGCCCTGGTTCTCAGAGATGCGAGGCACGGCTACCACTGCGAGCACGAATGGATTGAATACAAATACGAGGGCGATGCGATTGCCGCTGTCCGCGTGGCCATTCGCAACCGGCACTGCCACAAAAAGGAAGATTACAGCACAGCAAAGACGCTGATCGACTTGGCGCTTGAAGGGGCGTTGTGAAGGGATCACATTTGGCGCCCATTGACCAAAAAGGCGCGGCATTAACATCTGAGGAAGCTGTTCATCATGGAAGAAATCAAAAGGTATCCCATCTGCCCGGCCTGCCAATCTTACGAGTTCGTCATCGAAGGATTGGTTGGATATCGACAGTGGTACAACTCGCACGACGGGGACCACAGCGCCAGCAAGATTGACTGGGACGCAGATTTACCCGCAAAAGGTCTATTGCGAGCGGTGCAAGCACGGCATGACCGATACCTTCATGGAAGACAAAATCCTGCCTTTTTACGGTGAGCCGCCTTTGGAATGAATCATTAAACCGCAAATTCCGCATGCGGCACGACATCAGTTTTTCTCCACTCCGATGGGAACAAAAGAAGCGGTGGTCTTACGCAGCACATCGTCATGTTTTCCGGCGGGATTGGAAGCTGGGCAGCTGCGAAGCGAGTGGCCGAGCAACACGGCACGAAAGATCTGCTGTTACTCTTTGCGGACACCCAGATGGAGGACGAAGACCTCTATCGTTTCCTTCACGAGGCTGCTGCAAACATCGGCGGTGAGCTTGTAAAGATTGCTGACGGCAGAGATCCCTGGCAGGTGTTCATTAATTGCCGGTTTCTGGGCAACAGCCGCGTGGACCCGTGCTCCAGAATCCTGAAGAGAGAGCTGCTCCGGCGTTGGCTGGAGCAAAATTGCAAGCCCGAATCGACAACCGTATATCTGGGAATCGACTGGACTGAAATCCATAGATTCGAGAGGGCGAAGCGTTACTGGCATCCCTGGAAGGTGGCGGTGCCGCTCTGCGAAAAGCCGTACCTTTCAAAGCCGGACATGTTTCAGCTTTTGGAAAGGGCAGGAATCGAGCCGCCCCGCCTCTACAAGATGGGCTTTCCTCACAACAACTGCGGGGGATTCTGCGTGAAGGCAGGCCAGGCGCAATTCCGGTTGCTACTGGAAAAGATGCCGGAGCGCTATCACTACCACGAAGCCAGAGAGCAGGAATTGCGCCGCCATCTCCGGAAAAATGTGGCCATTCTCAAGGATAGGAGCGGCGGGAAGACGACGCCGTTGACACTGCGGGAATTCCGTGGCCGGGTAAAAGCAGGCCTGAACACCGGCAACGATTGGGGAGGCTGCGGCTGTTTTCTGTGATGCTAAAAAGGTGATGACCTATCTCCTACATCTTCAAGCCCAAGACCAAGCAGGTGGATGAGGTGGCGCAGGTAGTCAAGGAGCTCAACATTGAAGGGCTGAATATTTCCAAATTTTACGAGTTTGCGGTCGACAGAGTGCTTTCGGATTACAAGAATAACCCGCGGGAGTTTGAACACAATCTCCGCATTTATCTCGACCTGCGAGGAAAAACCGAGTGAAAATAGGCGACAGCATCGGGCAGCAGCGAAAATGACCGACACTAAGAGATTTCATCCGGTAGCTCTTTTTGTTCTCCTTACACTTGCGGTCACTCTCTACGCCCTCGCCATCGAGCCCTTCTCCGGCAAATGCGTGGGCGTCCAGGATGGAGACACGATTGAGGTCATGCGCTCTGCGCGGGCAGTCAGGGTCAGGTTGGATGGCATTGACTGTCCTGAGGCTGGTCAGGATTTCGGCTCCCGAGCCAAACAGTTTACCTCCTCGATGGCTTTCGGCAAGCAGGTCACGGTGATGCCCAAAGAGTATGACAGGTACGGCAGGATCGTGGCTCGTGTGCTGGCGGACGGAAAAGATATCTCATTTGAGCTTGTTAAAGCCGGCCTTGCCTGGCACTACAAGCAGTATTCATCAGATCCGGAGCTGGCGGAAGCCGAGACGATGGCCAGAGCCCAGCAAATCGGTATCTGGTCGATGCCGAACCCCATTTCGCCACGGGCATATCGACGCGGGGAAAGGGGAGGACGAGTGGCGGCTCCAAGCGCCTCACCTCCACAGATGATCGCTGCAGTTTTTCACGGCAACGTGAGGAGCCGCGTCCTCCATGCGCCAACCTGTCGATATTACGACTGTAAGAATTGCACGGCTGTTTTCACATCCGTAGAGCAAGCAATCAAGGCCGGATACCGCGTTCACCGGGAGTGCATACATAATGCAGGAGTGGAGTAAGGAATCCCTGGGCCTGAAGATCGGCGACGTGATCGAATGGCAGGACGAGGCTCTGCCCGGACCGAACGGAATCCTCGTGGCCCCGGGAAGGAAGGGGAAAGTTGTCCAGCTGCTTGACGGCGCGTTTTTGGACGTTGTGTCGGGCTCAATCCCGCCCGGTGCGATTGTAGAGTTTAAGGGCGGGTTCAGGTTAATGATCGACAGCAGGGCGAAATTCAGGAAGGTTCTATGAATCGATTCGAAGGTCCTCCTCGTCGTTACTTTGATGGGGAGTGTTATGACTGCCGTGGCGGTCTCATGGAACAGGCTGGTGAGGGCAAAGCCAATAACCTGTAATCCTAAATATCAGAAGCCACACTATTAATAATAGGCGGATGAAGCAATCATGCGCCCGGAGGTAGTAGTACCTGTTCCAAGATTTTGCAGTTCACCTCAGAGCCGCCGGAGTTTTCCCGTATCCAGTCGATCTGGTTAAAGCCCTTCAGCGTATCCTGTGGGTACCACTGGGCCCGACGAGGCTGCAGCTTGAGCCATCCCTTTACAGCAAATCGCTGCACCACAGGGTCAAGCATTTCCAAACCGTTCGATCCACGTTTCCCCTGTTCCTCGGATAAGACAGCCTGCATTATGGCCCCGAGCAGGAGTGCGCGCGTCATCTGGATGTCTTTTGCCTGCACAGATTCAGGACTTCCATCGAAATTAATGGGGAATCCACCCCGGAGGATTCTCAGATAACCACGGGGAAGTTCATAAGAAACGTCGTCCAAAGCGTTGGGTGCCGGCAGACTTTGCCACAGTCTGTTGAAAGACCTCAGCAGCGAGAGAAACTCGCTATCCTCTGAGGAACAACTTATAAAGGTCTTGCAGCCCTCCACCTTCTCCAGCCATTTTGCAAGCCACAGAATATCTTTCCCTGTGCAGCCGAAGATATAATCCGCTTGCTTGAAAACATCTTGGATGTCCTCACACCAGTTAACATCGGGAGCACATCCGACGGCGGAGGGGTCACTGTCATGGGCAAAGACCCCATACCCTCTACTTCGGAGTTCCCGTGCTACCGCTCGTCCGATGTTACCTAGGCCTATTACGCCGCACTTCCCCATTTTGCCATTCCGTGGAATCGCCAATCCGATCTTATCTATTACGGTTTTGCCGATCATCGGAGGCTCGATTTTCTTTTTAGCTGCCGAGCTTGCTACCTGTATGACCGGCAGCCTGAATGGCAATTGTTGAAGTCCGCTTGTTGTCTGTTCGATGCCGACAACTGTGTAATTCTTCAGCACCCACCTCGGAACCCCAGCTAGGCAGTGTCCGCCGTCGTCAAGCACCACTATGGTCTTGAATCCGGCTTCTGATGCTCTTTCCTGAAGCATTTTCCACATCTTTGCAATATCCCTCTTCAGGACATCGCCAAAGCCGCCCCACCCTCTTGGCACCGTATCTTCTTGAACTTGAACCCCTAAGTTGCGCAGTTTGCGCTTGACCTCCTGGTTGGTAGAGTAGAATTTTCCGAGCAAGTAGATGTTTTGCGGCCGCGCGCCGAGCCGGATCAAAGTCCTGAACAGACTTCCGGTAGTTTCGAGCAAGTGCTGCACGCAAACAAACGCCACGTCCCCTATTCGCACGTGTGCCATAGGAAACAGCTGCTGGTACATCTCTTCTAGAATTGGAAGTGTCGGAAAAGTGTTCTGGATTTCCGCATCCACGCGTGCCACCATCTGAAAAGCTCTATAAATATAAGAGTAACGAAAACTATTTAGCCTCAACCCGCCTGCAAAGCAGTGCGTTGTCCCCAGACTCGGATGACATACACGAAACGATGATCCGGCTTCCTGATTTGGATACGTTGCAATGTTGAGATCCCTTGGACGATCATGACCACGTTCGTTATCGTCGTCTATTTTCGAGTAAGTTTGATCAAGGCATGATAGAACTCAACGTCCAATGAGATCTTGCTATCTTTTGGAGCCCAGTCCTTTGTAGGGATCTCGCTCACATCCTTAAGGAGTCCAGACTCACCGGAATAGGCAGTTCGGTCATCTCTTGTTTGCCGGAGTCGGGGGCTGCTCTTCTCGCCCTTCCTTGCTAACGACCGGCAGAAGAATTCAGTCCTGCCTAAATCTATGTACTGATCTCCCGCCGCAAACTTCTTAAGATCTAAAGCAATCTCGTCGAGGAACAACTTCCAGCTTCTAGCCTTGGGGGGAATATACGCTAAAACAGATGGACGACGTAAGGAATAAAAGCCGGTCATGCCAGAATCGGTCAAATGACAAGGCTGGAATATCACGGGGAAAAATCTGCCGATTCTGTTACTGACGATAAGTTCTTGGAATTGACTGAACGGTCCGGCAGGTTGTTTCGTTTTGACGACCGGTTGAAAAGCCGGTACATCACCTCTGGTGATTTGAAAGAGGTGCTTAATTGTCTCGTAGTAGAAAACGGCCTCAACAGGAAGCCACTTTAATTTTGGTTTGTTGGCATGCTCAGAGTCGTAGACAGTGGCTTCGTGGGTGAAAGGACGGGCCTGCAAGCTGAATATCCTGCGTAGATAGTTGTCCATCTCACTGAACCCAGGCCGGCTTCCCATATACCATTCACCCGGGAATATCAAGACACAAGCAGCCCAATCCAACGTCCCTACTTGAGCCGCAAACTTGATTAATTCCCAGTTATCCTTCTCAAGCTTATCCCACTCCTCACGGCTTATTTGCTGGCACACGGCCTTCTCGAACTGATTCCTTAGTTTCGAGTCTTTGGTAGGCATTCCTATTACAACCGATCTCGCCCCTGAAGATATACTCCAAGGATACGCGATTGTCTGCTTGTCCAGTCTATCGACTGCTTCAAAGACTCCAAAGATTTCACCTTGGCTGAGCAAACGACGGGGAGACGGGAGATTTGGGTGCCCCCGCTTTACGAAAACCTCCACGCAGTTTTGGAGAACTAAGGTCAAGGGGATTAAGCGATCGTTTAGAGAGGCCTCGAGTTCTTTACAAGAGTCACATCGGTCTGTCTTCTCGGCGGCGCATGGGGACAAAAATTTGCCTCTGTCTGCCAAAAGCTGACCGTAAGAATAAGTTGCGCGAAAAAGAAATAGATTCTTTGCAGATGAGCCTAGCGAGGCTGCGACCTTATCAGCGGCACCAGCAAAGTGTGAGTTTACTTTGCTTACGTCTTTGGCCACTTCCTCCCATCGGACTTTGGAAACGTGCTCACCCCTCATTGCCCGCCTCCTTTGTCACTGGCTTAAGAGGCCGTCTTCCAAACGGATGATCTTAGCGGGAAACCTCTGATGCAGCCATGTTGAGTGAGAAATCGCAATGACTCCGGTCCCTGAATCGACAAGCTGGGTAATAATGCGGGCGATTGCTTCAGCCGAAGCGTTGTCTTGCCCGAGCATTGGCTCGTCAAGGATTAGCCAGGGTCGTCCCATTGCCACTGTAGCGGCAAGCGCCACACGTTTTCGAATCACGAACGGCAGGTCGAGAGGGTGCTCGGAGCTAATGTGAGAAATGCCGAAGGCAGCCATTACACTCCGGCAGCGTGCAACGCATTCCTGCCCTCTCAGTCCGAGGGCAACTGGCCCAGCTTTGACTTCTTGCTCAACCGATGTTGAGAATAACTGAAGGTCGGGATTTTGAAAATGGTACCCAACCACCTGACCAGGCTGTTTCCATGGATGTGATTGGTTACCATTGGCAAGAATCAGTCCAGAGTCTGGCCTAAGTGCTCCGCAGAGCAGCTTTGCAAGGGTGCTTTTCCCCGCCCCGTTGCGGCCTTCCAAAAAATAAAGGGTACCCGGTTCGAGGTCGGCTGCAACGTTGCGAAGAACTGTCGGACCTTGTGGATAACGGAAGGACAGCGAATCAAGTCTAAGGCAGTAAGGGGAGAAGTGCTGAATCCCTAGGTCTACACTAGAGTCGATCGGGTCAAATCGTAGTCGCCGCTTGGGAAACCTCTGATTGTTCACTGACAGCTTTGTGCGGCTATCGGATTTCGCCCATTCCCTCAGCCGGTTATCGGCAATCAAAGTTGACGTTTTGGAAAACCGGTCATCACCTAAATAATCTAGCAGTTTCATTTTCAATGAGGGCGCAATTTGCTCCAACGCGCAGTCAATAGCCAGAATAAACGGCTTGATCGATAGAGCACACGTTATTGCCAGGCACGCTTGTTCTCCTCCAGAAAGAGTGAACGGATTACGCCCGAAGAGTGGGCTGATTCCAAGACTATCGATCACCTCTGCCAAAGGTGAATATTTCAGTTCCTCAACCAGGTGGAGTTGCAGCTCATGCCGCACCGTTGGAGCTAGTCCCGAGATCGAGTTGTAAAGCTCCGGCCCAACATAAGCCAACCGAGGCACTGCGGCCCATGCTTGTGGCCTAGCTTGACCCTGGTTCACCAAACCGGTCAACTCACGGAGCAGCTCTGTTCGGCCGCTGAAATTGTTGCCCTCCAGGACAGCCACTCGAGATGACTCCAGATTTCCTAGCCACTCGCCTGTCAACCCTTCCCGTTTTTCAGCGGTCATCCACTAACCCTCGTGGCGATGTTATAAACGAGCCAACTGAACGCAAGAAACACGAAAAAAGCACTGCCGGTGCTTGACCCGGCGCAGGGTTCAACTGGAAGAGTCTGAAGACGGGCGAGCAAGCCACGCTGGTGCCAAATCTCGGACCGCTGAATCGCAGACCGAAGCACCCATGCCAGCAGGGGGCGCAACAGGAAGGGCAGTTGGCGAAGGCGGTTCGAAAAAGACCGATTTGGCACGAGGCCCCTCGCGTACCTGGCCGTGAGAACCTGGTCAGAACGAAGCCTCAGTTCTGGGCCGAGTGCGAGGGTACCCGCCACAATCACAAGACCTTCTCCTCTCAAACCCCAACACCTGACAGTAGCTATGAGCTGCTCTGGTGAGATGGTGAGAAAGCAGAGTTGGATCACTCCTCCGAGTACCGTTAATCGAAGCGCAACCATGCACCCAAAGCTCAGGCCTTCTTCTGGACTACTCCCGACCGGCATTCCTGGTGGCGCCGCCACCATCCAGCCCCAGACTAGCAATAGAGCAGCCGTCACAGGTCCGAGGAATACCGTGACAAACTTCATGTGCTGTCGCGCAATTCCACCAGCGATTGTCAGAGGGAGGAGAATACCTAACCACGCCAACAGAAGCAGGTGTAGGTCGTTCGAAATCAGCGTCCCTACAATTGCCGCCGCCGCCGCCGCGCCGCGGGCACGGGGACTTGGTTCATACCGTCTCATTTGCACCCCGGAGAAAACCATTTCGAAAGAGGGCTTCATTATGGAATCGGTCTAACAGCGTCTGGGGAATTCCGCGGAGCAGCCACACTGCCAGCAAGCATTGAATAGTCTTGTCTAAGGGTTCAGCCGCCAAGCCGGATAACACGACGGATTGGAGGACACTCTTGCCGCTCGCAAGTAGAAAGGCCACGATGAGAGAAGCACCACTTCCTGTTATGCCTGCAAAGAGCGCCGTGATAACCGGAGCGCTGACAACTCCGGCAACAATCCCCAAACCGACTCCCGTTACTATGACAAGTTTATATGTTCGAAACGCCCCTTTTTTTGCAGCAAAGTAAGTGTAAATGGCGATAGCAGCCTGAGTACCTGAGAACCAAGGAAGGACGGGATTTACGAAAATTCCCCCGACTATGAAACTAACAACCCCGACTATGATCCCCGCCCGCATCCCAGCCAGTAAAGTGACCAGGATAGTGCCTACTGCGTCAACATAAATTGGAGCCTTGATCGTGTGCACCAAGGTGCCAAGGGAGAGATTGAGCGCAATCCCTAGAGGCAAGAGTGCAAGAACTAGCTGAGGATTTGTGGGACTGTGGGTTTCGTTACTGCGCGTTAGATTTTCCATTACCTTACACCTCCGTCGGTCTTTTTCGGTTTTTTCTCTAGAAATTTTACTGGACAGTTTGAAACAAGGCGATTCGGACTTTTGGCTGCAAAAAATGTGGTCAAAAAAACAAACGAATATTTTGCAAGTGAAATCAAAAGCAAGGGATTGCCCTCTTTAAATTACGCAGACATTTTTGCTCCTTTTCTGGGATCTCAGTATGAGACCGACTCGTACGTCCAAAAGTCACTCTTGCCATCCCCAGTGACCCCTCTAAAATCGCCACCATGGAACATCATCCCTCTCCATCGGTCAGAGAGGCTGTGCAGCAAAGGAGGAGCGCGGAGGCAACCACGGCCCAGAGATGTTACGGTTGCCACAAACCAAAGACGAATTCAGACCAAAACTTCTACCTTTGCAGCGGCCATCTTTCCGTCCAGCTTTCTCAGGTGCAGGCGGTGAAACTGGATCGCCAGGGGACGAATCTCGGCAACCACGAGATCGCTGCCGCGGACAACGGGCCGTGCCAAGTCATCGAGAACGGAATCTGCCAGTTCCCGCAGAGTGTGCCAACGCTCGTTAGCTTCGTGAACGAAAAGCGGAACCATGGCGCGGCCATCTTTTATGTGAGGCGTGCTGCTGGAGAATAACAGAAGAGGGCGGGGTTTAATTTAAGGGTATCAACCTTTGGGCTCAGTCAAGGTGCGGCGGACCGGGCCGGGGTAACGAAATCGTCGGCTTCCCAGGTGCAGGGGGCGGGAAGGAATTAAAAATATTGTTGACCCGACGATCACAAGAAAAACTGCCGGCCATGACTGATTTCCGCCGTTTACACGGGGGGCTAAACCCACCGAAGAGAGCACAAGAAAGATGGAGGACAACGCCATACGCTCAATGTGGCTCGATGACCTCTGGAAGCGAATTCGCGCGGATTTCGGTCTGACGCCACTGCCGGAGCATGCCCTTGTAACCTGTGGCTTTCCCTCTCGGGGGGCGCGTGGAGATTCGCCGGGCCGCAGGCCGGCAGAGATACTGAGAGAGGAGTGGAAGCGAAATGACGGTTATGAAAGAAAAAACGTTCGTCCAAGCTGAAAACCCAACATCCCACGGCAGAAATCTGAACCCTAGATCAGCTGCACCGAACCCACCAGCTTCTCCTAATGAGGAGGGAGCTACGTGGGAGGAAGGGTACCGCGACGCGGTGCGCCGCTTATTCGAACTTTGTTTACAGGAGCAGTGACGAAATGGGAACGTGAGAAAAGATGGCCCACCGCCAGCCCCGAGATCGCGCCCCGGCCAGGAGCAACGAAATCGCAGACCAGTGATGGGCTTTTCTATTTATACGCCATGCTTCGGACCCATGCAATCCGTCAACCAATGTAATCAGGAGAAAAATCTTATGGCCAAATCCCAAACCTCGCCGTGCCTCTGGCTCAGCGTGGAGGCGGGCATTCGTAAGCTGGTGTCGCGCTGCCCGGAAGTTCGACAGCTGTTCCATGGATTCCGGCTGCAAGGCTGCAAGAAAATTCGAGACATCCCCTGCGGCGCCGAGGAGAAAGAACAGCTACTTCGGCAGCTGGTCGAAATGGTCAAGCAAAACGGAGCCTACCGCTTTCGGCGTATCCCGAAACGGGGAGCGCGGCGTGCGGGTTTAGATCCATGTGGACGGTCGCCAAAAATATTCAGGCCGAGATCTACCTAGTGTGGGTCCAAGGCCAGGATGCGATACCTCCGAAGATTTTGTATGGGCCACCAGAAAGCAGATCGACCTCGCACGGAGACTGCTTTCGGCGCCGCCCTCGCCGGTCGTAGGGAAGGACATCAACGGAATTGCAGAAAAGAGAAAGTGTTGAAAACCATGACTTCAGATATCGGTCTGATTCGACAGTTGCTTGAGGCTACCGGCTGCCGCGGGTCGGGAACGTCCGCAACGGAACGTCGGCTTGCGGCTCTCCTTATTCTCTCTTCAGTCTTGATGTCGGCCTGCGGGTATGATGGCCTTGCTCCGGCGCTGAAATCCATCGGACTCTCCAAGGACGTTCCCGGTCCCATCCAGGTGGATATCGTTCTTGACCCGTCGGATGGTTCTCCAGGCGCAAACGAGGCCAGCCTGAAATCCGCCCTCAACGTCGTGCTCCCAATAGCGGGCGAGCGCTTTGGCAGCGATGTCAGGCTGTGGGCCATGGCCGCCTCGGCGGGCGAGACGCGTATTCTTGAAGAACTGCGCTCTGAGCGACCAAAGCGTCTGACGACCGCAGCGCGCCGGGCGCAGGTGGAAAGATTTATAAGCCTTGCTGAGGCTGCATTTCTCAAGAGCACCGCGCCGCTGTTAAGCGATCCCCATCGGGACCGCTCCCGCAGTCCCATTCTGGAGTCCATAGCCAAGGTTGCTGCCTACTCCGCGGTGCCGGAGAACGTGCGGCGGTTTCTCATCGTGATATCCGACCTCAGGGAGGTCAGTGAGCTGGGAGGTGACTGGGAGTGCAACCGCTTGCCGCAGCCGGAGCAGTTCCTCAAGAGACTCCATTCTGCGCAGATACTCACTCCTGGGTCGCTTAGCGAGGCGCATGTAATTCTCACCTACGCTTCCGGTGTCTTTGACGAAGTCCCACGCCAGCGGTGCCCGTTCGTTTTCGGTCACGGTGTCCAGATTCGCCGGCTCTGGGAAGCTGTCCTGAAAGCCGCTGGCAGGCAGTCCGTGCGCTTCAAGGGCGGGGCCATCACGCGGGACGACCTGGCTGTTCCCGAAAGGCGGGAGGCAAGAAACCAATGAGCGATATTTTGACGTTGTCTGAATCGTTCCGACTATGGCGTATCCGGAAGTTCATCCGAAACGGCGGCAACCCGGAAGCTGCGATTCCGGTCGTCATTGGGAAACGCCCAGAGCCCCTTAACCCGGTAGAAAACTACCGCCACGGCCGCTGGAGGGATGTTGTCAACGAGCGCTTGCCCATCGTTGAGAACCTTCGGGAGGATCTGCGGGAAGTGGTGGCCAAGATGAGCAGCCACCGGTACATCAGCCCGTGGCTGTTGAGGTTTGTCCTTCCCTTCCTGCTGGCAGGGGAATTTGCCGGAGCCCTTCTGATAATGCCGGCCATTGGCATTGAAGAGGCTACACGAGCAGTTCCGGCCTTCATGTTGGCCTGCATCGTTTTTGCTCTTGTTCAGTGGGCTGCCCGCGCACGTATCCACCGTCTCGTCGCGCTCACGGCGTGTGGCCTCATCATCGTCGCGCTCGGCGCGGTTCGCGCAAATGAAATCATTCAGGAGGACGAGTCGCCGGCCGTTGCCATAGCGTTGCTGGTGATCGGCGTTGCTCTTTCAGTTGGCCCGGCTGCTTTGGCGGAAGCCGCGATGCGGCGGCTTCACGAGTCGGTGGAGCTGTCGCGGAAGAAGAAGGCGATCGAGTGCGAGCTGCGCGGGCACGAGAACGAGGTTTCAAAAGCGGATTCCAGCGCCATGTCTGCTGCGTCAGCCCCCGAGGAGTGGGACATGAAGGCGGCGTGGCTTCGCGCATGGTGTGAAGCGGTCCGTAGGAACAAATAACAACCAATGGAGGATTAACAACATGAGCAGGGAATTAACAGTTCCAGACCACAAACCCGCCTCTGTGGGGGCTGCAAGAGTCCTCACCATCGGTTCAAACCGTGCCGCACGGGAAAACCTGCGGCATCTTCTTGAGCTGCCCGTCGCGCCTGGGAGCCTCGTCCGCCGAGTCGATTATCTGGACGCTGTTCCCGGCCGGGCATCGCAGCTGGCTGTGATGGCGGCCTCTGCGGGCCTGGAGTCCCGCGGCTATGACTCGGTGTTTACCGAACGTGCACCCGTAGACCTCGTGGACCAGTACGATGCCGTCGTTTTCACCCCGGACAACGCGGCCACAATAGCGGATGGTTTCCGGATGCTCCTGGCAAAGCCTGTGGTTGCTTATCTGCTTTTGGGAATGCCAGACGGTTTGCTTTTCGGCGTAGCTGCCATCGGTGGAGTGGGTGACGAACCGAACCGCCACAAGCCCACAGCTTTCTTTGACGCTGTGCAGCGCGTTACGGCGCGCAGCAGGGCTCGGGATTTCTGGGGAGAAAATGCTCCGTCCCAGTACAGGACCATGGAACCAGCCTATCGCCAGGTTTTCGGCAGACATCTTCAGGACAATCTGTCGCGGATTCTTGCGGGTCTTGAGCCTGAGTCGTACCCGATGGAAATCACGCGGGACGGCCGGTCGATGAATCCGATGGTGGTCCATGACAGCGGTGGTGGGTGGGCGGAGCCTCGCCAACTGGCAGAGATGGCGATCAATGAAGTCGGCGTTCTGCCGGGTCGGAGTTTCGTCATCGCCGAAATCGGTCCACAGGGGTTGCGCTTCCACATCGCACAGCTCCGGAAAATCGACCGTGAATTGTCGGTTCAGGGCACGGTCCGCTTTGACCCAGATGCGTTTGAGCAGGCTATCCGGGAAGCTGAGCGCAAGGCGCTGTCGGCGCGGAATCGGGTCATCACGACCGACTGATTGAGGGGGAACAGTCGCCGGCGCGTCCTGGCTGCCGCTGCCGGCTGTCAACGTTTCGCGGCTCCGGGGACGGAGCCCCAGATTTAGGAGGCAAATTCGATGCAAACTTTCTGGTACATATTCAGGCTCCGGATTCTTCCGGCTCTCGCGTTCTTTTTCAGGCACGTTGTTCCGATCGGGCTCTGGTTCGTCGGGGTCTACCTATTCGCGATGCTGGTCCTTCCCATGGTAGCGGTGGCATGGCTCCCCATTGCGATACTCTGCACGGTTCTGGCGATTTTGGACCGCACAAAGGGGGCGCGATGAGCAGGCCGGAATATTCAAAAGCCGTCGGCATGCCTGGCGGACGACGGCAAGAGCAGCCGACGGCGCTGATTTTAGAAAAGGGCAAATCGACTGAGGATACACATCAGTTTCGGACGTCGAAGGTCCTAGTTCGAGAAGGGGGTAACCATGGAATCAAGGGAAGAAGAATGCGTCACATGTCTGCTCGATCCCAGCGCGGTAGTTGCTGACAAGGCGCAAATGCTCGCTGACTACCTTCAATACTACGCGGCGGTGGGTGCGAGTATCGGTGTAGGGAGGCGAGGAGGTCGTGAAACGGCCATTCGAGTGCTGTGTCAAACCCTCTCGCCGAATATCGAGGCAGCTCTGGATAAATTGCGACCCATCTTTGTCGAGATAGACCAATACAGGGAATCAGAAAAGGCGGCACGACGGGCCAGAACAAGAGAGACATCGCGCCGACTCCATGAAGTGCCGTCAGGAACCCCTGTGGCTATCAAGAATTACAATCGTGACGAGCTTGTCTTTTTCCTTGAGGCGAAGCGCACGAGGTTTGTTGCTGAATACCCCGATGGGAGACTTGTCAGTGTTCCAGTGGAATTGTTCCTCCGGGTCCATGATGAGCCGTCGCCAGAGAGACTATCTGAGAACAATAAAGAGATCCGACAACTCATAAGGGCACTCGCCAGCCGCCAAAGACAAGAAGTGAGTAGGAGGACGGTTCCCCTGGAAACAATATGATCAGTAAACCAGTGGCACTTATCCAAATCCCAAATCAAAGGCTCTTCGGCGCCAAGATCGCGCGGGGCCCTGGGGAGGCGGAACGGCACGGCCATACTTTTTGGGTGAATCGCTATTTCAGCAACGAAAGGAGATATGACAATGCTCAAAACTGAATCCATTCAACAGCCAGTTTCGTGGCTCCAGCTATTGCCGCCTCTTGACAGGCCCAAGCATCCCGAGCTCCGTGCAGGGCTGAGGCTGCACGAGGAAGCAATCCAGCGCCTCGTGCGGAAGTGGGATGAGGAGGGTATTCGCTGGCACGAGGAGCAGATCGAGATCCTGCAGTCTGCCCATGTCGCCAACTGCGTTGTAGAGGACCTGAACATCGCAGGAATCCCAGCGGCCCAGTTCGCTCGTGTGCCGGTATTTCCGGGCTCGCGCGAGCCGCAGGTCGTTTACAGCCATGGCGATGACGGCTGGCTCGTTACCCGACTCGAGGACAGCAAAATCCTGCCGCCGGACGAGGGTCTTGAAATCCTCGACCGCGTGCGCCGGCAGAGTGGGTATCCGATCCCCGCTGTATACGTCGCCGAGGAGATTACGCTTCTGCCGCTTCGCCGGGAGAAGTCTCTCGGCCAGGTCATCAAGGAGACCGCTGACCAGGTCGGCGGCATGATGAACGGCACGGTCGCTGTGGCGGCTTTCGCTGGCGCGGTCCTCAGCTCAGCGGCAAGCTCACTTTTGATGGTCGCGACCACGTGCCCACTCATTCTTGTATGCGTCGGTGAATGGGGACACTTGCTTAGCATTTACAAGTTCGACCTGCCTGCGCCCGAGAAGATGTCCCAGCGCTTGCGCAGGCTTTCGAGCACAAAAACATGGCGGTCTACGAAGGCCAGCGATACTACGAAGTAGCGGGCGCGGACTGGCGGCCCAAGGGCTGGAAAGCCCGGCACGTCCGGAACTGCGCCACCTTTTCCTGGGTGGCGCTGTGTGCCTTCGCGGTTGTCTGCTTCGAGCGCCACATCGATTTTCACTTCTACGGCGCCAATTATTTCTTGGCAGGAATACCGTGGGTGTTCATGCGTTTCTGGGTAGGACTGTTCCTGGCAGTCGAGGCGGCCTTCTTTCTGGACAAAAAGATAGATCATGAGCTCAGGGAGTTCCTGGTGCCGCTTGCTGCGGTGGTCTCAATGCTATTTCTTCTGTTTGAAATGACCAGGGCGTTCGAGGGTTTCGCGTGCTTCCTGCTGTTCCTCGCGATCTATGTCCTGTGGCCGGTTGCCACACACGTTGTTTTCCGTTACTGGGCCCAGCAGTCGCGCGCATTCCCCAAGTACCCGGTGATGCCGGTCGCGGCCGTGGTCGGAGTGGTCGCGGGTCTGGCCCTCGGATTTGCGCTCCCGGCCCGTTTTCTCCTTGACATCATCTTCCTGCAAACGAGATCAGGCCAGTACGTCGTGAGGCTTATTGACTCTCAGGGCAGGCTTTGGTGACAAACATTTGCTCTTCCAGGCAAGGGCGGAGAATGTGGCAGCGAGAAAAATCAGCGACTTCTACATCAGGTTTACGCTCGAGCTGATGAACACGAGTCTTGAGGATGAAGTGGTGCGGCTGCTGGTCGAAAAATTCCTGGCTGAAAAGCGTGCGCGGAACCTTAGCAGGAAGAAATCGAAGACGTATAATGTCTCCTCCAATAGGAGGCCCAGACCATGAAACCTGCCATCGCTTTTGCGAGGAAGTCGAGCACGGATCGCCAACAACAGTCCATCGAGAGCCAGTTGCGCGATATCCGGGAGTACGCAAGAAAAAATCACTATGAAATCGTCCGCGTCATTGCCCTCGAGGAAACAGGATACTCCGCCGGGGAGTCGCGGCGGTTCAGGCGAGAGTTTGAGCAGTCCAAGGAGCTGCTATTCTCTCTTGCGGGACAGTACGGCAGCCTGGTTGCCATTTTTTGGTCCGTCGACCGCTTGGGGCGTATCGATCCTGACGAAGGCGCACACTTCATCTGGGAATGCAAACAACGCAGAATCCAAGTGAAGTTTGTCATTGACCCTGAAGCCAGCGAGGAAGGCATCACAGGCAATTTTTTTCGCACAATAAAGTTCGATTCAAGTCGGCAGTTCTCAGAGACGCTGGCGACATCAGTCAAGCGCGGCAAGACAAGGACCATGGAGAAGGGCGAGGAAAGACATATCTGCTTCTCCCCAGGCGGGCGCGACCCGTTTGGGTTCAGGCGCAGCCTGTGCGATGAGAATGGAAAATTCATAGACATCGGAGGAGACGAAGTTGCGGAGCCTGTCGTTCTCAAGAGAAAGTTCTGGAACGTAAATCCGCATCTCAAATCCCGTTACGTCGTGTTCCCACCAGAAGCAGACGTTGTGAAACGGGTTTTCGCGCTGGCATCAGAAGGGAAAGGGGCATTGCGCATTGCCGGCCTGCTCAATCGCGATCTCGATGAGGCTGAGAAACTAGAAAAGCAGAACACGCTCGAAGGCAACAGTGAGCTAAACGCTCCCAAAAAGCACCATCCATCCGTCGCTCCCCCTGTCGCCAAATGTTGGTCGAAGAGGTCGGTTCGGCATGTTCTCCAGAACAGGATGTACACTGGGCAATTCATGTTCAATAGGCGAACAGTGGGGAAAACTTTCAAGAACATGGACCCCAAGAAAGTGCCGGAGTACAAGGTCGTCACGGTTTACGACCCGTCTCTTGCCATAATTCCCAGGGACGTCTTTGAGCGGGTGCAGGCACTGGCCGCCTCGAAGAGGACTTCATCCGGGGCCTCCATCGCTGGCCGCCCGAGTTCCTATCCCTTTTCCAAGAAAATAATCTGCGCTGTTTGTGGTGGGTTTTACGTGGGCCGCCGCTATGCAAACGGTCCTGTTTACGTGTGTTCTGGCAAGCGCTATCTGGGGATATGCAATTCTAGAAATGATCTCGATGGCAACAGCCTGATGGAGGTTTTCACGACGCTCACAAACGATCTCCTGAAGCACATGAAAACTCCTGCAAGCCTGAAGCGAGTTGTGGACGGCATCAACGCGGAACTTCAGACGGCAATGCCTGAACTGTCGATTCTTGATAAGCGGATTGTCGATCAAAGCCGGAAGCTTGAAAGGCTCTTTCAGGGCGAAATGACGCCGGAATTGGAAAAATTGTTCGAGGCGGAAAAGGTGAGCTTGGTGGAGTTGGAAAAGCGGCGCGAGAGGCTTTTTCAGATGAATGCCCTAGCTGGTTCACGACATGTCGAGGTGGATGAAGTAGCGGCATTTCTTGATACGGTCGAGTTAGACGAAGGCGACACGTCGCGGCTTCTCGACCGGATGCTTCACTCCATCACGGTAAAGGATTCCGAAGCCGTCATCAATCTGTATGCGGCACCGTCGCGGGCGGTTATTGATGGCGTTGTTGCGCACGCAGAAATAGCCTCCGCTGTCTCGGTCGGAGAAGAGGTGAAATTGTCCGCAACATCAGGATGTTGTGACCACCCGCCGTTGCCACTTCCAAAGCGCGCTTGGCGCCGGCCTGGCCTTTTACATCCGCAAAATTTGGAAGCCCCTGAACCTGGCCTCTCAGCAACTCCTCGCGATCCACTTTTGTAGGCGTGTACTGCTCACATCCCCCGTTCAGCAGCTGAAGCACCTGGGGCAGCGTGACCGCCGGGTAAACATCGACGCCATCCACCACCGCTGCTTCCAGGGCATTGTCGGAAGGAAGCAGCAGGCGCCGGAAATTTTTTTTCTCCGCATTTAAAGCCACCGGCAGGGCGCCTCGAATCGGCCTTACACGCCCGTCGAGCGAAAGCTCTCCCAAAACCAGCCAATCCCGAACTGCCTGAGGCTGCAAATCTCCGCCCAGGCCAAGGATTGCCAGCGCAATCGGCAAGTCGTAACAACTCCCCTCCTTTTTTAGGTCGGCAGGCGCCAGGTTAACGGTCAAATGACACGTTTCCGGAAATTGATAGCCGCAATTGCGAATCGCTGCCCGCACCCGTTCTCCACTTTCTTTTATTGCCGGGTCGGGCAGCCCGACGACGTTATATTTGGGTCCGTGGCGGATCGAAATATCTACCTCGATATCAATGATTTGGGCCTGAATGCCCAGTACTGACGCACTGTGTATTTTCAGTAGCAAGTTACCTCCCTGTGGAAGTACGGCGACAAAAGTTGGAAACGAATTCGAGACTTGGCGCGTACCTTTATCGATTCAGCCGCTTCGTCGTCTTTGCCTTCCCATAACGACCAAGCAAGCAAAAGCGTGAACCGATGGAAAACGGGCTCAGGGCAGAGACAGGCGGCTAAAAGGACGAAGAGATTGATGTAATATGAAGGGCGTGAATGACTCCCGCTTTCTGAGAGCGTGCCGGCGAGAACCCGTCGACTGTACGCCGGTCTGGTTTATGCGCCAGGCAGGTCGTTACATGGAGGAGTATCGTCGCGTTCGCGAACGGTATTCACTTCTCGAGATTTGCCGAACCCCTGAATTGGCTGCCAGGGTGACGCTTCAGCCGATTCGGAGGCTCGACCTGGATGCCGCGATCATCTTTGCAGACATCCTGCTCCCTCTGCAAAGCATGGGAATTGATTTTGATTTTTCCAAGGGGGAAGGACCCGTCATTCACAACACGCTGCGCACGCCTAACGATATCCGGAATCTCGAGGTGCCGCACCCTGAAGAGGGCCCGGTAAGTGTTTTTGAGGCCATCCGGCTGGTTCGGCGAGAACTGGATTCCAAGATTCCGTTGATCGGATTTGCGGGAGCTCCTTTTACGGTGGCCAGCTATTTAATCGAGGGCGGCTATTCGCGCCGCTTCGTTAATACCAAAATGATCATGTACTACCATCCTGAATCGTGGCACGATCTCATGAAGAAACTCACGACGATGACGATTCAGTACCTTCAAGGTCAGGTAAAGGCTGGCGCCCAGGCGGTCCAGTTGTTCGACAGCTGGATTGGATGCCTTTGTCCGGCCGACTATACAAGTTTCGTACTTCCTTACTCCAAGAGCATTTTCGAGCGGCTGCGGCCGCTTGGCATCCCTACAATCCATTTCGGCACCGGCACCGCAGCCTTGCTGGAATTAATGAGACGGGCGGGCAGCGATATAGTTGGAGTAGATTGGCGTATTGGATTGAAAGAGGCGTGGAGACGGCTGGGGGGCAAAGTCGGAATTCAAGGAAATCTTGATCCGGTCGCAATGCTCGGACCACGCGACAAACTCAAAGAAAAGGTCGAGCAAGTCCTGGAGCAGGCTGAAGGGAAAGTGGGTCACATTTTCAATCTTGGCCATGGAATTCTTCCTGAGACTCCGGTCGAAAATGTGGAAGCGGTGATTGAGTGGGTCAAGCAGAAAAGCAAGAGGACGCATTCCGTCAAAAGCAGGGCCGCCAAGGCCGTCTCAGCGGTTGGAGCCAGAAGGAAGAAAAGATAAGCTGGCGGAGCGTGAAAAAAGAAAAGATAGCCGTGTTGCTGATGGCTTACGGCGGCCCTGGTTCACTGGACGAGGTCGAGCCGTACGTCCTGGATGTACGCGGTGGAAAAACATTGCCTGCCGCCGCCCTCACTGAGATCAAGAATCGCTACTCGAGCATTGGCGGAAAGTCTCCGCTTCTAGAAATCACCAGCGCACAGGCGCGAAGTCTTCAACGAGAATTGCTCAGACGGGGCCTGCCGAATCGCACTTTTGTGGGGATGCGCCACTGGCACCCGCGAATCACTGAAGCAGTGGCTGAGATGAGAAAAGAAAAATTCAAGAAAGTCGTAGCCCTTTGTCTGACGCCGCAGTACTCCGCGCTCAGCGTGGGAGCTTATTTTGAACAATACCGGGTTGCCTTAAAAGAACATTCTGCACAGTGGGAGACTATTTACGTGAACAGCTGGCACACACAACCTCAGCTGGTAGAGGCTTACGCCTCAAAGCTCAAAACTGCTTTAAACACGTTTCCGGCGGATGCGCGATCTCAGGTGATGGTGGTTTTCACGGCCCATAGTCTTCCTGAGAAAATCCTTCAGTTAAATGATCCCTATGACATCCAAGTCAAGACAACATCAGCAGAGGTTGCTCGCAAGCTGGCGCTCCCCTGCTGGGTGTTTGCTTATCAGAGCCAAGGTTACGGGAACGGAAAATGGCTGGGTCCTTCAGTGGAAGAGATCCTGCAAGCACTCGCAAAAGGCGGGACCCGGAATGTGGTTATAGCACCGGTTGGATTTGTTTCCGACCACGTCGAGATTTTGTACGATGTGGATATTGCTTTCAAACGGCTGGCCGCCTCACTGGGTATCAGGCTGGAGAGACCCGGTTCGCTGAATACAACACCTTTATTCATCCGCTCCATGGCGACAACCATCAAGGAACACTTAGAAGAATCCTCCGTGTGTCTCGGGGCGTAAATAAGCGTATATGTTTCTTGCGATCGCGACGGGGCTCAGAGTTGGGACCACGAGTCGATGTTGTTTTATCAGCGAGCAGGAGCAACAAAAAGATGGCCGACGTCTCGCCGCAACCCTCCAGGCAGCGGGGCTCGCGGGCGATTTCTGCGTCGCTTGTCATCGGCGAGGTCCGCGCCTGAGACATCACAGCTTTGCCCCAGGCCAGGACGTTCACGTTCCCGGTTGTTATCCTAGTTGAGCAGTGGCCAAACTTCCCATTAAGAAAATTTATTTCTTAGCCGCCACCTTCGTAATGTTCGTGGGGGCTGTATTGTTTAAAAACCCATTCTGGTTTGCGCTTTCAATCACGGGAATACTGGTGTTCCTGACTGCGTTGGCATTTCCTTCAAAGCCCTTGCTGATGGTTTTCGGCTGCTGGCTAGTCGGGGTGTTTACGTTTTTGCATTGGGTGGGAGATCAAACTGATGGAATTTTGGGATTGCCAGCTCCCGCTTTTGCCATGCTTGCAGGAATCTGGATTATTCCGATTTTAATCTGGCCTCTGGGTTTCCTTCTGGCCTTTCGACGTTGGTTCGACCAATGACCCTCATCGTCGCGTTGCTTTACCTGTTGGCGCTTGTGGGCATCGGATTGTGGAGTATCAGTCGCACCAGAAATGACAGGGACTTTTATCTGGCTGGCAGCCGTCTGGGTCTGCTTCCCGTTTCCGCCGCCACCATGTCATCCATTATGAGTGGTTTCGTGTTTGTTGGAGGGCCGGGACTGTTCTACAGCGTGGGTCTGAGTTCTTTTTGGATAACCATCTCAAGCTCTTTTACCGGAGCCATGATGTGCTGGCTGCTGGCGCGTCCGCTGCAACAGATGGCGGAACGCGAGGGATGTTTAACCATTCCCGACATTGTTTTTCAACGCTACCGATGCCGTTTTTCGAGCGCGATGGCTACCGTCGGCATCATGCTGGGTGTCGTTGGATATCTGGCCACACAGTTGGAGGCAGTAGGCTTTATTATCCAATCGCAATTCCCGGTTTCGCCCGGATGGGCTGCGCTAATTGCGATGGCCGTCCTAGTCTTCTACACCGTTGCAGGCGGAATGATAGCGTGCGTCTACACCGACATCCTTCAAGGCGCTTTAATTCTTTTTACCAGTCTGGCGGTGTTCTTTGTAGCTTTGAAAACAGGCGGGGGACTTTCGGCCATGAGTTACACGCTGGTAGAGTCCGATGCCGGATTGATGCATCCCTGGGGAACGGTGGGAGCGTTTGGCGCATTAAGCTGGTTTTTTGTTTTTTCAATCGGGTCTCTTGGACAGCCGCATGTGGTTCACAAGATGATGATGGTGCGTGATCTCCGCGTGCTTCGCTATTTCCCGTTGATACTCGCCCTCGCGATGGTGCTTTGCGGCGCCGTCTGGCTGGGCGGAGGGCTGGCGATCAAATCCCTGGTCCTGCGCGGCGAAATTGCTCCGCTGAGGGCACCTGACTTTGCCATCACTGAATTTCTGAGATTCGCCGCGCCAGCGTGGCTTCAGGCCTTGGCTTACACGGGCGTGCTGGCGGCGATCATGTCTACTGTGGATAGTTTTGCCAACGTGGGAGCAGGTGCAATGGTGCGGGATTTCCCGAGAGCTCTGCGGAGGCCTTTGCCAAAGCGGTTGTTGTGGGGGCGTTTAGCTACCTTCAGTTTATTTTGTGCGGCATATTTGTTCGCCCGGTACTGGGGCGGGTTGGTGGCTTACTTGGGGATCTTTGGTTTCAGCACCTTCGCGGCGGCGCTCACGCCGACGCTAGCGCTTGGCTTGAACTGGCCCGAAGCCGGGCCTTGGGCAGCTCGTTTGAGCATTCTCACCGGATTGATAGCGAACCTCCTTTTTGAGCTGCTTTCACGGGCGGGGCTTTATGACTTGGCAATTCTGCCTTCAGCCTGCGCGTTGGCTCTCTCCTTTATGGTCTTCATTGGTGCCGCGCTGTTGCTGGATTCACCGACGAAAATATCGGCCATCCCCATCTCTAGGGTCTGAAAGAACAGACACGCCAGAATCTTCGTATCCCAGTTCGTTAATTGCGAGCGTGACGGCGGACAGAGCCAGGACGCGGCGATGTCATGTCCATCGCCGAGGTAGCAAGACCCACTCACAAACGTTACCGT
Organism: Acidobacteriota bacterium; assembly: GCA_016211085.1. GTDB lineage: Bacteria > Acidobacteriota > UBA6911 > RPQK01 > JACQSY01 > JACQSY01. Next base: position 51,363 of record JACQSY010000128.1, read on the forward strand.
ATTTATGCACTGATGCTAGGAGAGTGCTCACCGCGCCCGCACGGATTCTCTGCGGGCAGACGTGGTTTTCACGATCTTTTTCCTTCCTTCTGGTCGTGACGGCTGTACAATGCGATTGGTGTCTCAAGAACTTGGCGCTAGATTACCGGGGGATGTGCTGGCAGAGGTCAGCAAGGAAGTGCCGCGCTTTAACGCAGTTCCCCTTGTAACCCTCGATCGGGAAGGTTTCTCTCACGTGGCTCTTCTTTCCTATTTTGAGCTTTTTCTGCACGGTGATTCGCTCCATTTTTTTCTCAACTGCTTCAGCCGTTCCACCAAATTTTTGAAGGAGCGTCCTCGATGCACCTTAATGTTTGTCCACAGTGATTTTGTGTATTACATCAAGGGGCATGTTAGATGGGTGGGTGACTTTGAATCCCAGTCGGTATTCCAGTTTGCTGTGGAGTCGGTCTGGGAGGACTTCCCCAGCCGTGAGGAGGGCGAGGTATTCCTTAAGACGGGCATACGTATCGGCGGCGGTGAGGAAGAGACATTACGGCGCAGGCATTTTCGCGAGAAGATCGCTTCGCAAGTTGAAGTGCGGGCGCGCGAAGGCCGGGTGAAGATATGAAACGCACCAAAACAGTATCTTTGATTCTCAAGGATCGCATCTTTCTTTCACTGGAAGGAGCGCGGCTTATGGTGGAGGCGGCAGAACAGAAGGCCCGTGAAATCGGCGTGGACATGGACATTGCCGTTTGCGACTCCGGAGGCAATCTGCTTTGTTTTCATCGCATGGACGGGGCCAAAGTCACCAGCATCGATATCGCTATTAACAAAGCTTTTACTTCCGCAGCTACCCGCCTTCCTACTTCCAAATACGCCAAGGTCGCTGGGCCCGGGGGGCAGGCTTTTGGCATCCATGTCAGCAATCAGGGTCGCTTCATGATTTTTGGCGGAGGGCTGCCCATTGTCGTCGACAATCAAGCCATCGGCGGAATTGGATGCAGCAGCGGCAGTGTCGATCAAGACACCGAAGTGGCCCAGGCGGGCATCGATGCCTTGTTGAAAGCCCTGAAAGGATCCTAAGCACCCCACTCTGGCCGCCGTCGCGCACGCAACAGAAGTTACCGTATTGTGGATATGAATGGGGGTACTGAATCAAAAAGTTTGAATCGAATTTCCGCTTTCCTCGTCTGTAAGGAGCGACCCCACTACCCCGGGGGTGGGGTCCCACAGGCGAGGAGAATGACACATTTATGGTATTATCTGACTTTTTTGTTGATGGAGGTCGATTATCTTGTCGGTCTGGCTCGGCTACGGTCGCATCGCTCTAACTTATCTACATAGTTTTGCATTAAACCTGGGAGGGCCAGGTCTCTTTTTTCTGGCGGTCGCCGACTCGTCTTTTCTTTCTCTGCCCGAGGCCAATGATTTATTGATTGTACTGCTTTCGAAAGGTGAAAGCTGGGGCAGCATGATTTATTTTGTTGCCATGACGGTGCTGGGCTCCGCACTGGGATGCACGCTCCTTTATAGCGTGGGGAGAAGTGGCGGTAGCTTCATAGGGCGGCGCCTGGGGGCGGCTAAGATTGACCGTGCCGGGCAGCTTTTCCAGCGCTGGGGAGTGTGGGCCATCATTATTCCCTGTTTGCTACCTCCTCCCACTCCTTTCAAGATTTTCGTTTTTACTGCCGGATTGACCGGGGTGTCCTTTAAGAAGTTTATTGCCGCCGTTCTTTTGGGACGCAGCGTTCGTTATTTAACCTGGGGAATCCTGGCGGTCATCTATGGAGAAGCTGCCCGGGTTTTTTTGCAGGAGAAGTTTAAAGCCAACGGCTTGCTGGTCATTCTCCTTCTCGCCCTTCTCATTGCAGTTCTGTTTAAAATGAAGAGGTCACTCCCACAGGAAGCCGCATGAGATCCCGGCGTTTTATGATTTTCTGGGTCCTGGCTCTGCTACTGATAGGTGGGGGGTGCGCCCGTCTCGCCAAGTCGAAGAAAAAAATTGAAATTCCTCCTGCCTATACCTCAGCAAGAACAGCAACTTTAGAAGAGCTGGTGGGAATCATAAACCGCGAATATACCGGATTGGAGGCGCTTTCAGTCTCTCAATTCGAAGTGGAATTTACCGGCGGCTCCTTGGAACGGGGCTATCTGGAGCAATACCCACGCGGGAAAGGTTATCTGGTGGTTCGCTTTCCTGATTCGATTTTTGTTAACATCCTCAATCCGCTCTCGAACTCCACGGTGGCTGCGATGGCGTCGCGGGGGGAAGATTTCCAAATCTGGGTGCCGGGGGAAAACAAGTTTTTCGTGGGCAAAACCACTGTAAAGCTTCGGGAGAAGAACCCCCTTTACAGTGTGCGGCCGCAGCATATCCTGGATGCTCTAAGGACAGAGCCGGTCCCGGTAGCAGACGGCACGCGCCGATTCTTTTTGGAAGAAATTCAGGACGAACAGTTCAAATACTATATTGTGGCGGTAGTGAGACTGGTGGAGGGAGCCGTATCGGCCCAGTTGGAGCGAAAGCTGTGGGTGGAGCGGAGTGATTTGGAGTTGGTGCGCAAACAATATTTTGAAGATGGGGAGTTGATGATGGATATTCGTTATTTGCAGGCCGCAAAGAAAGATGGGAGAAACCTGTTCACCAGTCTCGCGATAGAGCGACCCCAGGATGGCTATTCACTTCAGCTCGATTTTAACGAACAAGAGCTTCAAACCAATCCCGCAATTAAAGAAGGAGCTTTTGAAATTCGCCAACCTCCAGGCGCAGAAATGGTGCTGGTAAAGTAGGGTTGGCAGACGCGGAATGATGAAACTGATCTTAAGCAATTTTCTTCAACGGCCCACACGCACTTTTGTCAGCATTATGGCCGTGGCGCTGGGGGTGGTGCTGGTGCTGGTCAGCGTGGGACTCTGCTACGGCCAATTGACCGATACTGCGGAGCGGACACGCCGTATTGGGGGTGACTTCCTGTTTCAACCCTCAGATGCCTCCCTACTTTTTGCTCTGAACAGCGGAACCCTGCCCGTAAGAATCAAGGAGGTCCTGGAAAAAGTAGAAGGAGTGGAGGCGGCTACACCCATCCTGGCCAAGTTTTTGGCGGATCGCTTTCATCTAGTTTTCGGGATCGATCATGAAAGTTTCGAAGAGGTCAACAGCTCGCTTCGTTTTGTGGACGGGGCCCTTTTTACCCAGCCCTTTGAAGCGGTAGTGGATACGGTTTATTCCACCTCCAACCAGGTTAGGGTCGGAGACGAGATTGAAATCTTGGGACATCGCTTTAAGGTGCGCGGTGTTTTTGTACAGGGCACGGCGTCCAGGGTCATGGTTCCGCTGGCCACGCTTCAGGAAATTAACGGCACTCCGGAAAAGGCAACCATGTTCTTTATTAAGGGCCGGCAAGGAGTTCCGGAAGAACAGGTTTACAAACGGTTGAGGGATCGCTTCAAGCATTATAAAATAACGCGAACGGCAGATTTGCAGGAGATCATGGCTTCCAGTACGCCTGTCTTCCGCCAATTTGTTGCAGCCGTGGTGTTCTTATCGGTGGTGATCAGCTTTTTGGTGATCCTGTTGGCCATGTACAGCACCATTACCGAACGAACGCGCGAAATTGGAATTTTGAAATCACTCGGAGCTTCACGAAGCTACATTGTGCAACTCATATTGAAGGAATCGGTTCTTATTTGCGCGGCTGGAGTGACCGTGGGTTTTATTTTGAATTACCTGGCCCTCCAGCTGATTCTGGCAAACTTTCCCACTATGCCGGTAAGCATCACGCTGTTCTGGAAGGTGGCCGCAGCGGTGTTGGGTATTGGGGGCGGTGTCATGGGAGCTCTGTATCCTGCCTTGAAAGCGGCCGGTCAAGATCCGGTAAAAGCCCTTGGTTATGAATAACCGCATTGAGCTGGCCCAGAGAAAAGACGCGGTGGTCGTGGAGAACCTCCAGATGGTGTACCGGGTCGGCAAAGTGGATGTGCCGGCTCTCCGGGGCGTTGAAATTACCGTCAAACAAGGGGAATTTGTTGCGGTCATGGGCCCCAGCGGCTGCGGCAAATCAACGTTGTTGCATCTTCTCGGGGGACTGCTCAGGCCTACCAGTGGCCGCATTTTTGTAGATGGCATTGAAATCAGCGCCGTTAATGACACCGAACGGACTCGCATTCGAAGGGAAAAGATTGGTTTTGTTTTTCAACGCTTTAATCTGCTCCCCACTTTAAACGCCCGCGACAATATCGAGTTGGCGCGCAGGATTCATGGCAACGGCTACCGTAATGGCAGCGGCCTGGCGGTGGATGAGGTCCTGCGTCTGCTTCGTCTCGAAGATAAGATGAGGCACAAACCGGCCGAGCTTTCAGGAGGGGAACAACAGCGCCTTTCCATTGCCCGTGCAGTGATCAACAAGCCCGCTTTGCTGTTGGCTGACGAGCCCACGGGGAGCCTGGACTCTGATAACTCGCTGCTGGTCTTGCAGATGCTCCAAGAGCTCAACATCCGCTACGGTCAGACCATCATCATGATCACCCACGATCTTGAAGCAGCCTCTACGGCAAGCCGCATTGTGGAAATGCGCGATGGGCGTATCCTCAATCGTGTCCAGAATCTCGTTTACGCGAGGGAACAGGGGCTTTTCTAAGAATGTCCGGTATTCTTACACGTGCTTTGAGCCGTGTATTCTTTTGGAATTTCGAGAGAGGTTCCTGGCAATACGACATTTTGTGCGGGTTGATTCTCTGCTTTATTTTCCTCACCCCTAAGACCGTTTTTGACGGATCACTGTTTACAAAGTCTGAAAAGCCTTCTGAGCAGCTTGAAGACGTTCCGCAGCAAGAGAGGACGCAGTTGCAGCCGTTTTTAATTCGGTAGCTCTCAGCGGAATCTATCGCATGCGCCACAGTTTATCTCAGTTTTTGTCACTGCTTACAGTCGCTCTGACTTCCTTTGCCTCTACGGAATCAGCATCCGCGCAATCACTCACGCTGGATCGAATTCTTGGTGAAATGGATCGCGCCGGCAGCCGCCTTCAGTCGATGAGCGCTGCCATCACGCAGAAAAAGTGGACCGATATCCTGGAAGAATTCGACCAGGGTGAAAAAGGGCGCCTTTCTTTCTTAAAGACCAAAGACGGTGTCTCTATCCGGAAGCATATGGTGGAGCCTTTTGAAAACGTTCTCGTCATCGATCGTGGGAACGTGCTGTTCTATCAGCCGCGGATTAAACAGGCGCAGAGGTACAAGTTGGGAAGCAATCGCGACAAGGCCGAGTTTCTACTGCTGGGCTTTGGTTCCGACAAGAAAGCGCTTCAGGATGCCTATAAGATCGTACTTCTCAAGAAAGAGGACGTCAGAGGGCGGGAAACCTACGCTCTGGAACTGACTCCCAAATCCAACCAAGTCTCTGCTTTTTTTTCTCGCATCACCATTTGGGTCGACAGTAAATTGTGGCTACCCATCCGTCAACAGTTGACGGAGCCTAACCAGGACTATCTGTTGATTGATTTTGAGGATATTCGGATCAACGACCCGATCTCTCCTTCACTATTCCAGTTGAAAATTCCCAAGGACGTGAAAATCGTCGGAAGCTGATATCCAGAGGTCAATCAGCTTCGAGAGGCAATGGCGGAGTTCTATCGCGGTGCTTGGATGGATTCTTGGGACTGGTTAAGGTCCGTTCTTTACGGGGAACCGTATTTTCCTGGGTTCCTCGAATGGCGGCCTGCGTATACACGATGCGGTGCAGAACCGTCCAGTTCGAGAGAACTGCGATCACCCATAAGACAGGTTCCATGCGATAGAAGGAACCGATGATCAGAAGAACGATGCGTTCGGGCCGCTCCAGAAATCCGACCTTACAGTGCGGGATGAGGCATTCGGCGCGCGCGCGCGCGTAACTGGTAAGTACCGATCCCATCATGACCACACCCACCAGGACCACGTAAGCCAGGCGCCCCTGTTTTCCGTACCAAATAATCAGCCCCAAAAACATAATCAAATCGGAGTACCGATCCATCACCGAATCGAAGAAGGCCCCGAAAGGCGTTTCCGCCTTCAGAGCACGGGCCACCATCCCATCTACCATGTCGAACATGCCGGCAATAATCAGAATCACGCCGGCCAATCCAAATCTCCCCTCCGAGAAAGTCCACGCGGTCACAATGCTCATGAGAAAGCCGAAGAAGGTGAGATGATTGGGGTGGATGCGCAAGGTAATCAGGGCCTTCACGACGCCTTTCAGCAAAAACCTGCCGCCTTGCCCGATCTTGTTGCTTATCATGAGCCGTTAGAAAATTTCGAACTTAATCGTAAGGAACTTCTTGGGATCCTGTCTAAAATCGTACAAAAGCTTCATGACTTCGGAAGAAAGCTGGTTGAGATTTTGATAAAGCTTTTCGTCTTTGGCAAGCCGACCCAGAGTACCTTTTCCCTGGTCGATGTCGGCCATGAAGCGAGCCAACTGATCCAGCGAGCGGGTCATGTCCTGATACAGTTTCTCGTCAGTTGAAAGCTTACCGAGGGTGCCCTGGCCGGCATGGATCCGCTGTGTAATTCCGCCCAGATTGGCCATTACCTCGTTGCTCTTTTGATAGAGCGAAGGATCGGTGACGAATTTTCCGAGTGCGCCTTCTCCTTTTTCAATGGCGGCAATCACCGTTGCCAGCCCCCCCATGGCGTCGTTGAGTTTATCATAAAGTTCTCGTTCCTGAATCAGCTTGGGGACCGTCCCTTCTCCCTGTGCAATGCTTTGAATCAAACTGGATGCCTGATCGATGGAGCTTCGTGCCCCGATAACGGCGTCATTCAGGTTGTTATAAAAGCTGGGATCGGTAAAAAATTTTCCCACGGATCCCTCGCCTTGCTCAAAACGATCCATGATGTTCTGGAGTTTGCGGGTGAGGACTTCGAAATTGGCAATGACGTCGTCCGCCCCGGTGATCAGTTCCTGGAAATCGGCCTGGCGGGTACCCGTTATTACTACGACATCGCGAGACTGTTTGCCAAAGAAAGTATCGAATTCTTCCTTGATGGTGATGGGGGGCAAATTACTGCGGCCGAGCGACAGATCAATGTAACGGTCGCCCAGCAGACCAATGGAACCGAGGGAAATATTGCTGTCGCGTTTGATCCAACCCCGGTATTCGTCTTTCACTTCCATATAGACAACGATGTTCTGAAGGTTGGCCTCGGCATTTTCTATGGCCTCTTGGGCTTCATCGAGCGCGCTGATCATATTGTCCAACTCTAACTGCGCCCGGCGCAGTTCGGCGTCCTCCTGTTTTGCCTGGCGGGACTCCACGCCGTATTGCTGGGCCGCAGCCACCTGTTGCCGGGTAAGGTGAGTCACGGTCGCTTGCGCCGCAGCCACCCGGCCCTCCAGCTGGCGTGTTTTTTCGCTAAGCAATGAGATCAGCTCGATGTTGCGCTGGTTCTGCTGGGTTGAGACGGTTTCAACAGGCTTTGAAACCCGGACCTCAGTCACGTTTCCCGCTTCGACCCCGGCCAGCAGCACGATATCGCCTGGTTTCAACCCGGAAACGTTATTCAAGTAGGTCTTGGCAGCGAAAGTGCTTTCAAAAAGCCCCACCTGTGTCCCGATGGTAAAAATAGCAGCCGCTAAAACCGTGCAGGCAATGAGGACGAAGATGCCCACCTTCAGCTCGGACAGGCTAAGCTGGCGTTTTCTTTCCATGACGACTCCTTAGAGATATTTCCTCATTCAAAATTAGCTCAGGAATTCCTGAATATATTCCTCTTTTACGCTTCTCAACGTTTCATCAGGACCTTCGAACAAGACCTTACCCTCCTTGAGCATCAGAAAGCGTGTGTTGATCAGGCAGAATCGATCGTTTTCACTGACAAACGTTGCCTCTCCGTGAGGACCCAAGACTGCAAATTCGCTGGCCATTGTATAAGCCGACTTCAGATCATGTGTGACGAAAATGGAGCTCACCCGTTCGAGGTCCCTCAATTTAATTATCAATTCACAAATAGCGCGGCTTGTAATCGGATCGAGACCGGCGGTGGGTTCATCGTAGAGCAGGATACGGGGATGGCCCACGAGTGCGCGGGCAATCGCGACCCGTCTTTTCATGCCTCCTGAAAGCTCTGCGGGCATTTTTGCGATGGCGTCTTCCAGCCCAACAAAGCCCAGCACTTCGCGAACGATCTCATCGATTTCCTTCTCGTTGCGAACCCCGTTCTCCCGAAGACGGTATGCCACGTTTTCCTTGACGCTCAGCGAGTCAAAAAGCGCGCCTTCCTGGAAAACAAATCCGATCTTGCGACGGATAGGCTGAAGCTCGTTTTCAGTAAGATCGGTGATGTCCTCGTCTTCCACGAGGACTTGTCCTGAATCAGGTTTGACGAGACCTGCCACCATCTTGAGCACGGTCGATTTTCCGGACCCTGTGCCTCCAAGAATTACCTTGGTCTCAGCCGTTTGTACAACCATGCTGAAGTTCTGGAGCACGATTTGCCCATCATAGGACTTGCTCACGTTTTCAAAGCGGATGGCGCTCATGGCCTGAGTTCCAAGACGATTTTGGTGAGGAAAAAATCCGCCACAATGACCAGGATGGAGGCGGTCACGACGGCCTGGGTGGTGCTGCGGCCCACGCCCTGGGTGCCGCCGGTGGTGCGCAATCCGAAATAGCAGCCGACCATCCCGACGATGAAGCCGAAAACAATGGGTTTGATCAAACCCTCAAGAGCGTAGTTGTAATCCAATGAACGGATAGCCGTGGTCCAGAACAGTTCCGTGTTCAGACGCAAAGCGTAGAAGGAAACGATCCAGCCGCCGACAAGACCGAACAGATCGGCCATTACCGTGAGCAGAGGCGCCATGGTCGTGGTGGCAATCATCCGGGGTGTTACCAGCTTCTTAGTGGGGTCGGTTCCCAGGGCTCGCATGGCGCTGATTTGTTCCGTTACAACCATCGATCCCAGTTCGGAGGCGATCCCGGAACCCACCCGACCTGCCAGCATCAGTGCTGTAAGAACGGGTCCCAACTCTTTGATCAGGGAAAGAGACACCAGCTGTCCCGTCAAGTTCACGGCTCCAAAGGCCTTGAGGGAGTTTGCCGACTGAAGGGCCAGAACGGCGCCAGTGAAGAACCCGGTCAAAACGATAATGACCAACGATCCGACGCCGATAATATCCATCTGCTGCAGAGTGTCCTGCAGGTATCTCGGCTTTCGAAAAAGGTTTGTGACCGCCCGGAATGAAAGTAGTGTGAATTCCTGGACTTCATAGACCGACTGGTAAATAAAGCTCATGTTTTCGTGCCGCTGCTGCTCTTTCCTCCACCGAAAACACCCAATTCTGCTAACCTTTAATGTTACACTTTAGCAGAATATGGCTGTCTTACTAAAGGGTTTAGGGTGTTTACCATGCTCCGTTTTTTGACCTCTGGAGAATCGCACGGGAAGGGCCTGGTTTCGGTGATTGAGGGCTTTCCGGCCAAGGTTCCAGTGGACGTCGGCTTTATCAATTCCGAACTGAAGCGCCGCATGGGCGGTTATGGTCGTGGCGGCCGGATGAAGATTGAAAGCGATGAAGTGGAGCTTTTGGCCGGAGTGCGTCACGGGTACACGCTGGGGTCACCCATCTCTTTCTGGATACGTAATCGCGATTGGATCAACTGGACCGACATTATGTCCGCTGAAGTTGAGGAGGAGGGGGCCCAACGGCGCAAGGTCACTCGTCCTCGTCCCGGCCATGCAGACTTGGTCGGTGGTTTGAAATATCAGTTTACCGATATGCGCAACATCCTGGAGCGCTCCAGCGCCAGGGAAACGGCCTCCCGTGTGGCGGTGGGCGCTTTTTGTAAGCTGCTACTGCGCCAGTTCGGCATCCAGATTTATAGTCACGTGGTTTCCGTAAAAGATGTTCACATTTCCGAGGAACAGCTTCAACAAGTTTCACCCGCACTTATTCCAGTCATTGAATCTTCAGAAATGCGCTGCAGCGATCCGTCGCTGGATGAAGCGATGAAAGCCACCGTGGATGGGGCAATTGAGCGAGGTGACACCATCGGCGGCGCTTTCGAGGTGCGCGCGGCGGGGCTTCCCGCCGGTGTGGGCAGCCACGTTCATTGGGACCGACGTCTGGACGGACGCATTGCTCAAGCTCTTATGTCCATCAATGCGGTGAAAGCCGTGGAGGTGGGCAGTGGTCTTGACGCGGGCCCTTACGGCAGCGAATTTCACGACGAGATCTTTTACGATCAGGAGAAGCGCGAGTTTTATCGAATGACCAATCGCGCCGGAGGAATCGAAGGCGGCATATCGAATGGCGAGGAAATCATCGCGCGAGGCTTCGTTAAGCCAATTGCCACCTTGAAAAAACCGTTGATGTCTGTGGACACGGAAACCAAGCAGCCTTTCGAAGCGCAGTATGAACGCTCGGATACCTGCGTGGTTCCGGCTGCCGGCGTTATTGGTGAAGCCATGCTCGCTATAGTGCTGGTTGGCGCATTACAGGAGAAATTTGGAGGGGACACTCTGGACGAGATGAAATGTAATCTTGAGAATTATCGTCGCCTCACTAGAGGGATGTAAGAAGAAACAATGATACGACCCATTCTAAAGTATGGGGCGCCGGAGCTTGAGAAAGAGAGCCTACCTGTAACCGACTTCAACGATCAATTAAGACAGCTGGCCCAGGACATGCTCGAGACCATGTACGCGGCACCCGGCATCGGTCTGGCTGCTCCTCAGATTGGTATCAACTTACGTTTGATTGTCATTGACCTCAGCAGCGGCGAGGAAAAAGGAAGCCAAATCGTCATGGCGAACCCGCAGATTCTCCACCAGGAGGGCATTCAGAAAGGAGAAGAAGGATGCTTGAGCATTCCGAGTTTTACCGCAATCGTCGAGCGCCCTTTGAAAGTCCGCGTTGAGGGACAGGATCTGGAAGGCCGGCGGATGCAAATAGATGCCGAGGGATTGTTGTCACGTGCTTTTTGCCACGAGATTGATCACATCGACGGCATTCTTTACCTGGAGAGGATCTCGCCTCTGAAACGGGAGATGATCAAGAGGAAAATTAAGAAATTGATGAAGGCGGGCGAGTGGTAATGAAAATAGTGTTTCTGGGCACGCCGGATTTTGCCGTACCTTCTCTGAAAGGTTTGTTGGAAAGCCACTACCACATTGCCGCCGTGATCACCCAGCCGGACCGGCCCGCCGGCCGCGGGCAGCAACTGGCCACTCCTCCCGTTAAACGCCTTGCCGCAGCATATAAAGTCCCCGTTTTTCAGCCGGAAAAAATTCGTGGCAATCCTGAGGCGCTCCAGCTTCTGCAACGCGTCCAACCCGATCTGAACGTGGTGGTCGCTTTTGGTCAAATCCTCCCTCGCGAGTTCTTTGCCTTTCCTCCCCTGGGCACTTTGAACGTGCATGCCTCGTTGTTGCCGTTTTACCGCGGCGCCGATCCGGTGACGCACACGATCCTGCGCGGTGAAACGGAGACTGGAGTCACCATCATGCGAATAGACGAAGGGATGGATACGGGAGACATCCTGGCGCAGCGGCATGTTCCTATAGGGGAGAACATGACCGCGGGCGAGTTGGAGGTAATTCTTTCTGAAGAAGGGGCCCAGCTGTTGGTGGAGACCATACCGCATTATGCGTCAGGAGAAATTTCACCGGTGCCTCAGGATTCCCACCGGGCCAGCTATGCCCCCCGTGTTAAAAAAGAAGATGCTCAAATCGACTGGAGGCGATCTGCCCAGGAAGTCCACAATCATGTTCGCGCCTACAATCCCTGGCCCGGTGCTTTTACAAGCTTTCGATCCATTACGGTGAAAATCTGGCGGAGTGAAAAATTAAGCGATCATTCCGGATCCTCCGGAACTCCTGGAAAAGTCCTGGACATTTCTCCAAAGGGAATTCTTGTCCAGTGTGGATCCGGCTCATTGATGTTGAAAGAATTGCAAATGCCCAGCCGCTCCAGAATCGGGGCGCACGATTTTGCCAACGGTGTGGATCTGAAAACGGGGGAGTTTTTCAGTTGAAGCAGCCGTCTCCACGCGTCCTGGCGGTGCGGCTGCTCCAGGAAGTTTTGTCCCGAAAACACCTGGGTGAAATCAGCGAAGATGCGGATTTTGAGCAGTTAGAGCCACGGGACAGGCGCCTGGTGCTTCAGCTTGTCTACGGCGTGTTGAGCAATAGGGAGCTCCTGCGGTTTTACCTGAAGTCGCTTGCGCAGGAACCGTCCAGGAAAGTGGATTCCGTGGTGAGCCTGGTCGTATGGCTCGCTCTCTACCAAATTGAGTTTTTGCGCGTTCCCGAACGGGCGGCTGTGCACGAAGCGGTGCAGCTTTGTGAAGACTTTGACAAGCCTTTTGCGAAAGGCTTTGTGAATGCGGTCCTGCGGCAATTTATCCGGCAAAAACCCCCACTCCCCGCAGGAGATTCCGCAGAGGAGCTTTCGATTCGGTTCAGCCACCCTGTATGGCTGGTGAGACGCTATATCAGCCGGTACGGTCGGTCCCAGGCGCTCGCGCTGATGGAACGCAACAATCGGCCTCCCGAACCCTCGCTATGGGTGAACCCTTTCCAAATCTCGTTGCTTGATTTTTGCGCGCAGTTGGAGAAGGAACAGATCTCCTATGAACTGTACCCGGCCCTGCCCGATTGCGTACTAGTTTCCTCCCCAGCCTTCACGCAACACCGCCTGTATCGTAAGGGCTTTTGTTTTTTTATGGACGTATCCAGTCAGAAGATTGCTTATCTTCCGGATTTGGAAGGAAAGAAGCTGCTGGCGGATTTTTGCGCAGCCCCGGGAGGCAAATCTTTTATTATCGCAGCGAGGAAGGTTGCCGGTTCCACCCTGGTCTGCTGTGAGGTAAGTGCGCGAAGGCTCTGGTCCATGAAGGCTCGCTCGCAGCAGGCGGCTGTTCCCGGATTGAGCTTCGTCCAAGCTGACCTGCAACAGTCCGCTCCTTTTCGCTGCAGCTTTGAATTCGCGCTCCTGGACGTCCCTTGCAGCGGCCTGGGTACACTGCGCAGCAATCCAGACATCCGCTGGAAAATTCAAGAGGAAGACCTGCAGAATCTCAAGACAAAACAGCTCAGGTTATTGCGCAATGGATTTGATGCCGTGGGGAAAGGTGGAGAGTTAATTTATTCCACCTGTTCGACGGAACCTGAAGAGAACGAGCAGGTGGTGGAACAATTCCTTTCAGAAGACCCGCGTGCTGAGCTGCAAGACGGGTATTTTCGCAGCTTTCCTGGCTCAAGCAGTGGTGTGACGGATTCTTTGCGGCGCGCATTAGACACTCCTAAAGACGGTATGTTAGAGTACAATCCTTCCGTTCTTTTATGGCCTCAGAGCTGCCTTCAAGTCTTCAAGAAAAATTCCTGACGCTGGGTAAGTTTTTGTTGCTGACAGGGATCCTGGTTGCAGTCGCACTGCTCAGCGCCTTTGTTGCGATGCGGATGGCGGTACGGGGTACAGAGGTGAAGGTTCCTTCGGTCCTGGAAAAGCCGGTGGAGGAAGCCCGAAACGTTCTAAAAAAGTCAGGCCTGGGTCTGGAAGTAACAGTCGAGCGCTATGACGATAAAATTCCGCAGGGAGCGATCGTGACTCAACATCCCGGCGCTGGTGTTCATATGAAAGCTAACCGCAAGGTCCAGGTGATCATGAGCCTGGGTAGAAGACAAAATCCGGTGCCGGAATTGAGAGGGAGCAGTTTGCGTGCTGCCCGGCTGATGGTGATGCAATACGGCTATGAGGTAGGAAGTATCGCCGAGATGCAGTTCGAAAAACCGGCGGGTGAAGTGATTCAGCAATTCCCATTGCCCGACTCGAAGAGCCCGGCCAGCCGCAAAATTGATATATTGGTGGCTCGCAACCCTACAGTGCAGTATGTGATGCCGGAATTGGTGGGACAGGATTTAAACCGGGTGCTTCCCTTTCTTCAGCAGAAGGGACTCAAAGTAGGTAAGATTCAGTACCGGGCATATCAGAATATTGCCAAAGGGACTGTGGTCAGGCAGTTTCCCGAGCCTGGCCATCCTTTAGAGGAGAAGAAGGAGATCAACCTGGAGGTAGCGCGTTAATGGTGTGGATTGCCCCCTCCCTGCTCTCTGCAGATTTCTGTAATTTGGGGAGGGATATTGAGAGCATGGAAGAGGCCGGAGCTCGCATACTGCATCTGGATGTGATGGACGGTCATTTCGTCCCCAACCTGAGCCTCGGCACGCCGGTGGTCGGCGCTGTAAGGAAGAAGACCCGGCTGATCCTGGATGTTCACTTGATGATTTCCAATCCTGATCACATGATTGATGCCTTTATCGATGCCGGGGCTGACTACCTCAGCGTTCACTATGAATCTTCTTTTCACTTGGACAACCTCCTGGACCGTATACGGAGTCGCGGTGTCCAACCCGGGGTGGTTTTAAATCCTCAGACTCCTGTGGCAGTATTGGAGGAAATCATCCATAAATGCCATCACGTGCTCATAATGTCGGTAAACCCGGGGTTTGGCGGGCAAAAATTCATTTCCACGAGTTTTGAAAAAGTGAGAAAATTAAAGGATCTCCTAACGTCGCGAAAGTTGGATGTTCGCATTGAGATCGACGGGGGGCTGGGTCCGCTGAATACGACAGAAGCGGTACGATCCGGCGTGGATATTATCGTTGCCGGTTCGGCTATTTTTGATTCCGCCGATCCTCGAGCAACATTTGAGCAGATGCAACAAACTGCGGAGATTGAAGAAGAGAAGCTTCTGAAGTCTATAAGATCACGATCGATCGGCAGCAGAGAAATCTAAGCTGTTCTTACTGAATATACGAAAGAAAGTAGAATAATTGGAATGCCTTTATTATTTCGGCTTGTTTCACTCCTGGTGATGGCAGGGGTGCTTGGCGCCTGTGGCCAAAAGAGCGCCAATTTGCAGGAGGGTGCGGCGCCACCCGACAAGGTGCTTTTTGAAAACGGCATGAAGTATTTAGAAAAGAACCAGTTTTTGAAGGCACGTCTTGCTTTGCAAACGCTCATCAATACCTACCCTGACAGCGAATTTGCTCCTGCTGCCTTCATGGGTGTGGCTGACTCTTATTACGAGGAAGGAGGGACGGAGAATCTCTTACAGGCGGAAGCTCAGTATAAAGATTTTGTCGTTTTCTATCCGACACATGAAATGACGGCCCACGCCCAGATGAAGATTGCCGCTATCAACGTCAAGCTGATGAAACCCTCTGACCGCGATCCCACTTATGCAAGGAAAGCGGAAACGGAATTGAAAAAATTCATCACGGACTACCATGATAGTGAGCTGGCCCCGACAGCGCAGGAATTCCTGAAGATGGTTCAGGAAAACTTGGCCAAAGGCATCCACGACGTCGGGGAGTTTTACTTCAGCCGAAAGTCCTACAACGCCTCCGAAAGCCGCTTTAAAGAAGTGCTGGAAAAATATCCTGAATACAGTTCTCTGGATTCGACACTCTACAAGCTTGGTGAATCGCTGGAGAGGATGGGTCGAACTGAGGAGGCGTCGGTCTATTACAGCCGTGTAGCCGCCGAGTATCCGTTCAGCGGCTTCTTCGGCGCGGCCAAAGAGCGCCTGACACTTCTTGAAAAGCCGGTCCCTCCAGTGAATGAGTCCCTGGCCGCAAGAAACCAGGCCAACCGGGTGGAAGAGGGATTCTCGCTGCTGAACCCGGTTCGCAGTATCTGGACTGTTTTTACGGGAGCTGAAGATATCTACGAAATAGCCCGCCGCCGGGCGGAGGAGAAGAAACAGGCTGAGGCCATGGCTAAAGTCCCGCCGTCCGGCAAAGAAGGAAACAAAGAAGGAAAGAAGAACTGAAGGATTCCCAATATTCTCAGGTCATGTCCCTTCTGCTCCTCGCCGATGACAGCATTACCACGCAAAAGATCGTGGAACTTTCTCTAAAGGAGAGCAATATTAGGGTCTTGTCGTGCGCGGACGGAAGGACGGCCCTCGAGCATGCTCTGCAGCAAGCGCCCGATCTCGTGCTGGCCAATGTAAGACTGCCGTTGCTCGATGGCTACGAATTGTGCCGGCGGCTGAAAAGCCTTTCCAGTACGAGAGAAGTGCCGGTGATTCTGATGACCGGATCTCTGGACCAGTTCGACGCGGAGCAGGCTCGTGCAGCCGGTTATCACGGGCATCTTGCCAAACCGTTTCCCACCGCTCAATTAATCAGTCTTGTTCATGGTGTGCTTGGCTCTTATCGCTTTGAAAGAGAACTGAAACGACAGCGCATTGTGTTTGAAGTCCCTTTGACCCCTGCGGCTGATTTTGCAGCTTTCGAGTTAACACCGCGCCAGTGTGAACCCACCTTTGAACTTTTGGCGCGTGAGGTCTCTCCGTGCTGTGAAATTCCGCCTCGAGTCCAGAAGGCTGCTGTCACGCCGGAACCCACCGGCGATTCCCTTGTTTCAGAAGAGGAGCTCTCAAGAATCATTTTGCAGGTTGTCCAAAGGCTGGATGAGGAGATTCGCCGGCTTGTTCCCAAGCTGGCTCGCGAAATACTGAAAGAACATCTGCCGACATCCACTTCGGGGCTTCACTAGATTCGACACGCTTGCCTTTCTTGGTTTTCACCTGGAACCCTTCCTGCGCAGAATTGTCGCATCCTTCTGGAGATCCCTAAGGTCGGACGCAGCTCATCATTTCCCAGAGTGAAACGCCTGCGGTTATCTTCCCCTCGCCGTATGAACCCGATCCATTGCCCTTGTGAGTGAACAGGAGGAGTTATTCTGCCTGCGTTTCCAGTCCGGCACGAGTTCTTGGACGAACCCTGTTCGCGCGCAGAATGTTAGAATGGTGTGCTTTTAGAACCAAAATGGAAGATCGGGCTAAGGCTTTATTGGACATTCCCAAGGCGTATGAACCGGCTCTGGTGGAGCAGAAGTGGTATCGAACGTGGGAGGAGAGTGGCTACTTTAAGGCGGACCCAAGCCGCTCCGGCGTTCCTTACTCCATTGTCATGCCTCCTCCGAACGTGACCGGCTCCTTGCATATGGGGCATGCTCTCAACATCACATTGCAGGACATCGTAATTCGCTGGCGGCGCATGCAAGGCCTCAACGTGCTTTGGCTGCCGGGGACAGATCATGCCGGCATCGCCACTCAGAATGTCGTAGAGCGGCAGCTCGCCGAGCAGAATTTGCACCGGCTGGATCTGGGGAGGGAAAGATTCGAAGCCCTGGTATGGGAATGGAAAGAGAAAGCAGAAGCAAATATTCTCTCTCAAATCAGAAAACTGGGGAGTTCGTGCGACTGGAGCCGCACCCGCTTTACATTGGACCAGGGCCTTTCCGGAGCGGTAAGAGAAGTGTTCGTTCGTCTTTACGAGGCAGGACTTATTTACCGCGGTGAATACCTCGTGAACTGGTGTCCGCGATGCACCACGGCAATCTCAGATCTTGAAGTCGACTACAGACCTATTGACGGCAAGCTCTGGCATATTCGATATCCACTCAAGGGCAGCAACGACCTTGTGGTGGTCGCTACCACACGTCCTGAAACCATGCTGGGAGATACCGCGGTCGCGGTGCACCCGGATGACGAACGTTATTTCCACCTGCATGGCCGAAAAATTGTGCTGCCGCTGATGGAGAGAGATATCCCCATCATCACTGACCCTTTTGTAGAGAAAGACTTCGGCACCGGCGTGGTGAAAGTTACCCCGGGGCACGATCCCAATGATTTCGAGGCCGGGCAACGCCACCACCTGCCCGTGGTACGAGTGATCGGCGAAGACGGGAAGATGACGGTTGAGGCCGGCCCCTATTCAGGGCTCGATCGTTACGCGGCCCGTAATCGGGTGGTCCAGGACCTGGAGTCAAAAGGTCTGTTGGCAAAAGTGGAATCCCACTCCCATAACGTCGGCACCTGCCAGCGTTGTGAAACCGTGGTGGAGCCGCTGGTTTCCAAGCAGTGGTTTGTCAGAGTGAAGGACCTGGCGGAACCCGCCATTGCCGCTGTCGCGCACGGGCGCACGGTGTTTATTCCCGAAAACTACTCGCGAGTGTACTTCGAATGGATGCGTAACATCCATGACTGGTGTATCAGCAGGCAGCTCTGGTGGGGACACCGAATTCCTGCCTGGTACTGCAAGAAATGTGGTGAGATGATTGTAGCCCGCATCGAGCCATCACACTGTTCCCGGTGCAAGAGCGATCGGATGGAGCAGGAATCCGACGTCCTGGACACGTGGTTCAGCTCCGCTCTATGGCCGTTCTCGACCATGGGTTGGCCTGAAGCCACAGCAGACCTCAAAGTTTACTACCCCACGCAAACCCTGATCACCGGCTTTGACATTATTTTTTTCTGGGTAGCGCGGATGATGATGATGGGCCTGCGCTTCATGAATGACGTCCCGTTCCGCACGGTTTACATCAATGGGCTGATCCGTGACGAGCAAGGTCAGAAGATGTCAAAATCCAGGGGAAACGTCATCGATCCTCTGCAGATTGTTGAGGAGTATGGTACGGATGCGATCCGATTTACGCTGGCTGTCATGGCAGTTCCCGGAACCGACATTCCTTTTTCAGTCAGCCGTATGGCGGGCTACCGGGCTTTTTGCAACAAGATCTGGAATGCAGGTAGATTCTTGCTTTTAAATCTCTCAGCTGTCCCCTTGCCGGACGCTGAGGAGATGGACCGGCTTTATAGTTCAGGGCAGCTCCGTCTGGAAGAGCGATGGATATTGGGTCGCCTTCAACATGCGATTCGTGACACGAACGAAAATCTAGAAAAATTCAGATTCCATGAGGCCAGCAATCAGCTTTACCACTTCTTTTGGCATGAGTTGTGTGATTGGTACCTGGAGCTGATCAAGGCTAATCTTGCCGCCAAAGATAAGGCAACCGCTGTGCTGACCTCCAAAGTCGCCTGCTATGTCATGGAGGTCTCGCTACGCCTCTTGCACCCCTTTATTCCTTTTATAACCGAAGAGCTTTGGCAGAGGCTCCCGCACTCCGGTCCATCGGTAATGCTTTCCAGCTATCCCAGACCTAAGCCCCAATGGATTGATGGCGAAAGCATCGAGCAGATGGAGGAGCTTCAGGAAGTAATTACTGCGATTCGCACTGCCCGCGCCGAGACCAGTGTGGATCCTAGGAAAAAGATCGAGTCGCACATTTCTTGCTCTGAAGAGGCTGCTGCATTTCTCAAGTCTCAGGAACATCATTTGAGGAGCCTGGCTCAGCTCAGCTCGGTTTCTTTTAATGCGGAACCCCATGGCAAGGGTTTACGAATACAGGGAATGACCAAGACGGTAGAGTTTGCTCTCATTCTGGATGAATCCCTGGACTTCGAAGCCGATCGCGATCGATTGAGACGCGAGATCGCCCGTCTGCAAAAAGATGTTGAAAAACTAGGCCAAAAGCTTCAAAGCGCTGATTTTCTGAATCGCGCTCCGGCTGAGGTGGTCCAGGCTACGCGACAGCGCTATGAAGATGGGCTGGAGCAGTTGCGCGGGCTTCAAGAGAAATTGGCGGCCCTTTCAGGTTCGTGAGGGAGTCGCTTTTGCACCTCAAGCCTTGTTCGTCAGACTACGTGCCCAAGTCGTTGTTTCGTGAAATCGAGTACGTCGAGAGTCTTCCGTCCACCAACGACTATTTAAAGCAGTTTGCAGAAAACGACTTGCCTCGGGCGGTCATGGCTGGAGAGCAGACGGCTGGAAAAGGGCAGTTCGGGCGTTCCTGGATCTCTCCGCCCGGAGTGGGACTTTACGTTTCATACTTGATTTATCCAGGATGGCCGGGATCTCGAGTTTCGTTCTTGAATTCCATCGCTGCCTTGGCAGTAGTAGACACCGTCAAGTCCCTCAGCAGAAAGCCCCTTCGCCTGCAGATCAAGCTCCCCAACGACATACTGATTGGAGAACGCAAAGTGTGCGGCATTTTGACGGAGCTCAGTACACTGGCGGATCGCATCCGTTGGGCGATCGTGGGTATCGGCATCAATCTTTTTCAGCACGAGTTTCCGCGCGAACTCAGGACCCAGGCGACGTCGTTTGCGTTGGAGGGAATTTCCGGCGTCACGGCCCGCGAGTGCTGCGTGCGCCTGACTCAGAATTTCGAGGAATATCATCATCGGCTGCAGGCGGGAGAATGGGAACAAGTGGCGGAGGAGTTTAGCAGATACGTGATATGAGCATTTTTAATTACAAGGAACAACCCGGTTACTTTGCGCGCTTAAAGAATGCGCTGACCCTGACCCAAGAGGAGATCGGTAAGAAAATCGACCAAATTGTCGGCAAGCAGGAGAGCCCCATTACGGAAAACCAGCTCGAAGAGCTGGAAAACGTCCTCATCGGCTCCGATATTGGCGTCAACATGACGATGGAGATCATTGGGAGAATCCGGGAAGAGACACGCGGCCAGCGCATCATGACTTCCTTCAAAGTAAAACGGCTGATCCGCGAAGAGCTGGTGCGGATTTTCAAAGGGACACAGGAATGGGAGGAACCTGGGAGCCTCACGAAAACCCCTTACATCATCTTCGTGGTGGGTGTGAACGGAGTGGGAAAGACCACTACCATCGCCAAGCTGGCGCATCGTTACCGGTCGCAAGGAAAAGATCTGTTGATTTGCGCCTCTGATACATTCCGAGCGGCTGCGGTTGACCAGCTCATGGTTTGGGCCGACCGGATCAACACGGACGTCATAAGGCAGAGTACAGGATCGGATCCGGCTGCGGTCCTGTTTGATGCCATTGCGGCTTCTCGAGCTCGAAATAAAGAAATGTTGATTGTCGATACCGCCGGCCGCTTGCACACCAAAAGCAATCTGATGCAGGAGCTGCAAAAGATGAAGCGTGTGGCCGCTCGTGAAGTGGAAGGAGCCCCGCATCAGGTTTATTTGGTGCTGGACGCCACCACGGGGCAAAATGGACAGGTTCAGGCACAGCAGTTTCTCAACACGATCGGCATTACCGGTCTTATTGTCACCAAGCTGGACGGCACAGCAAAGGGCGGGATTGTGGTTTCAATTGCCAGAGACTTGAAGTTGCCTATTGCTTACATCGGCGTCGGCGAAAAGCTGGAAGATCTGGTGCCGTTTTCCGCAGAAGCCTTCATCGACTCGTTGTTCCCCGAGAACGAAGCAGGCCGTTGATGGCATGAATAAACGTACGTTTGTTTCGAGCTGGACAGTGGCCGGCTTTCAGCGGTGAGCAGCCGCTGGCCTAATAATCCAGACGGGTCCCGGCGGGTGGAGACTCCGGTTTCGAAAAGCGCACATCGTCGGTAAGTTGGATGGTAACCGACGCTCCCCGGGGCAGCGAGACGTCCTTGCCCCTTTTGAAGATGCCAATGATGGCGCCACCTGCTGCTCCTATGGCCGTACCAGCCCCCAAACCTTTCCAGCTGCGGCCTGAGACCGCTCCTACAATGCCTCCGGTGACGGCCCCTCCAGCCGCCCCGGCGGCTGTTTCTTTGCCTTGGCTGCCGGAACCTTCCAGTGAACCTTTCTCGTCCGCACTCTTCTCAGCGCCTTCCGCCGATTGGATGATGGCCTCCATCCGGCGCGTGATGCCGTCCGGGAGAATAACCGTATCGAATTTCAGGTCCAGGCTGGCTTTGCCTTTGAGATATCCTGCTCGTTTGGCTTCACCGACATAACCCAGCAGAAAAGTTCCCACAGGCAGTATGATCTTGTCGTTGATGGTCAAGGGTACCGCCAGGCGCGCATAAAACTTGTCCCCGCTCTTGGCCGTTCGTGTATTGATGGCTCGTTCAATCTCGACAAACATTTCCGTTTTGGAGGGGACAATCACATCGTCCAGAGTCTGCGCCAAAGACACGGCAGGCATTAAGAAAATAAAGAGTAGATACATGCGCATAGTTGTTTCTCCTAAGAGAAGACGCTGCGGCGAGGCGTGACCCGTGCAAAGGCTCCAATGAGTATCATTCCGGCCACAAATCCTCCCACGTGGGCCCACCAAGCCACTCCTCCTGTAGTTTGCGCGGCAATAGTGACCGCAGCTGTCCCGTTCATGAGCTGCACAAAAAACCAGAAACCCAGGACCAGTAAGGCAGGAAGCTCGACTACAGGCCAGAACAAAAAAAACGGGAGTACGGTCAGAATCCGGGCAAAAGGGTAACTGAGGAGATATGCGCCCAGAACCCCTGCCACGGCCCCGCTGGCGCCGATGCTGGGGATTTCACTGCTGATATTGAAAAAAATGTGAGCCAGGCTGGCTGCTATGCCGCAGACCAGGTAAAAGATTAAAAAGCGGAAGTGCCCCATCCTGTCTTCCACGTTGTCCCCAAAAATCCAGAGATACCACATGTTGCCCAGGAGGTGGACCCATCCACCGTGGAGAAACATTGCTGCAAAAACATTGATGCTGGTCGTCTGCATCACTTCCAGAGGATATTCGGAAAGAAACTGAAATCGCGCCGGCACCACACCGTAGAGAAATACAAACGATTCGAGAGCCCGCGGCGGCAGCGAAAGCTCATACAGAAAAGCTGCAATGTTGGCCAGAATAAGCGAGACGGTCATGATGGGATAGCTGCGAGAAGGAATATTGTCCCGGAACGGAATCATACAGGCCTTTGCTGAGGATGCTTTTGGATCAGGCAACCGCGCACGTGAAGCATCGCATCGCTACCAGTATAGATGGGATTGATACGGAAATGTATCGAACGCTACAGATGGATTATCTGGGCAAATTGCATGCCGGGGACGTTGCGAATTTTTTCCAGAACCGGCGCGGGAATATCGCTGTCAGTATTCACGACGCCGATCGCGTAAGGTCGCTCACCGTCGCGTCCCAGTACAAATGAAGCAATATTGATACGTTCGTTGCCCAGGATGGTGCCCACATGACCTATAACCCCAGGGGTGTCTTCGTTGCGGATAAAGAGAATGGAATGGCCGAGCTGGGCTTCCACCGGGATGCCGTCGATGGAAACCAAGCGCAGGTTCCCCTGGCGCAGGATGGCACCCTCGATCCATTCGGTCTTGTCCGGCGAGCGGAGCTGAATGCTGATCAGGTTGGAATAGCTGCGCTCGCGGCTGCTCACGGTTTCAACCACCAAGATGCCGCGTTCCTTCGCATAGTTGCGGGCGTTCACGGCATTGATTTCTTCGGAAAGAATCGGCCTGAGTATTGCCTTGAGAATGTAATTGCTGACCGGCTTGTAATTAAACTCCGTCAGTTCGCCATAATAACGGATTCCAATCTCGGTGACCCGTATCCGGGTGATCTGGCTAAGGAAAGATCCCAACTTCTCGCCCAGCTGAACGTAGGGAAGAATGTGGGGAAGCTCCTTGGGACTGACGGAAGGGAAATTAACCGCGTTGGTGATAATTTCCCGTTGCAGATAATCAGCAACCTGCACCGCAATGTCATAACCAACTTTTTGTTGCGCTTCCACTGTTGAACCGGCGATATGTGGTGTGAGGACCACCTTGGGCGAGTTGAGAAGGCGAGGATGGATCTCGGGTTCGTTTTGAAAAACGTCCAGTGCTGCTCCCGCCATACGACCCTGCTCCAAAGCGTCTGCGAGATCATCCTCGCAAATCAACCCTCCTCTGGAAGTATTCAGTAGAAAGCCGCCCGGCTTCATTTTTGAAAGGGTCGTCTTATTTACAAGGTTTTGAGTCTTTTCATTCAAAGGCAGATGTAGGCTGAGGAAGTCGGAACGCTTAAACACCTCGTCCAGCGGCAGGAGTTCCACGCCAAGGTCAGCCGCATATTTTTCGCTGACGAATGGATCGTAAGCGACGACTCTCATTTCGAAACTGGCGGCCCTTTGGGCCAACACCGAACCGATTTTGCCCAGGCCCAATATCCCAAGTGTCTTACCCTGCAGTTCCATTCCCTGAAATGAGCTTTTGTCCCATTTTCCTTTTCGAAGAGAAGCATCCGCCGCCGGGATTTTTCGTGCCAGCGCCAGCAAGAGGGCCAGGGTATGTTCGGCAACACTGATGCTGTTGCCGCCGGGGGTGTTCATCACCAGCACGCCTCTTCGTGTCGCAGCATCGAGGTCGATGTTGTCGACTCCCGCCCCGGCTCTTCCAACGACGCGTAGCCGCTCGGCAGCCTCGATCACGGATCGTGTGACTTGCGTTTTGCTCCGGACGATCAGCGCATCGGCGTCGCCAACCTGCTTGAGCAATTCCTCCGGAGACAACTTCGTCTCATAAAGGGTAGTCAGCTGGGCCTGTTCTTTGAGGTATTGAATGCCTTCAGGTGAAAGTGGATCGGTCACAAGGACTTTCATAGTGCTTACCGAGTTAGCGCGCCGCTGCGGATCTGTCCGAAAGAGCTGGAGCTTTAATCCGCGCAGCTTCCAGCAGTGCAGAACGGACTCCGGAACCTATCTCTATCTCCACGTTCATCTCCGTTAAACACAGTTCAATCGCGGAAATAAGCGCCAGCATGTCCGGAAGATCAAAATAGCCGAGATGAGCGATGCGGATGATCTTTCCTTTTAAATCTCCCTGTCCGCCGGCGATTTTCATCCCGAAGCGGGTTTCGAGTTTCTTGGTGAGCTCTGAAGCGGAAACTCCGGCTGGAGGAAGAGCCGCGGTTGCCGCTCGAGCTGGAGATTTGGAAAGGAGCTTGAAACCCAAAGCGAACAAAGCGCTTCGAGTGCATCGGGCCATGAGGTCGGCTTCTGCCAGCACCTGATCGAGCCCCTGGCGAAGAATTTCTTTGGTGGTTTCATTTAAAGCGGCCACCAGTGAAACCGCAGGGGTATAAGCCGTTTGTCCCTTCTGCTGGGATTTGAGCTCTTTGCGCAAATCGAAATAGTAACGGGGAGAAGTAACGCTCTCCATCTTCCCAATGGCCCGAGGGCTTAAGGAAAGAAAGGCCAGGCCGGGGGAGATCGCAAAAGACTTTTGAGAGCCGCACAGCACCACGTCCAGGCCCCAAAGGTCGGTTTCGAGTGGCTCCGTGGCCAGGGCTGTGATCGCATCCACGACGACCAGGACATCAGGAAATTCTTGATGAATTCTTCGGCCAATGCTTTCGAGGTCGTGCGAGGTCGCAGTCGAGGTCTCGCATCCTTGAAGCAGGACCGCGCGAATTTCTCTCTCTTCATCGAGTTTCCGGCAGATCTCTTCGGCCGACGCAGCCTCGCCTGCATTCTTTTCCAGAACAGAGCAGGGAATGTGGTACGCCTGGCAAATTTCAACCCAGCGTTCCCCGAATTTACCGGCAACAACGGCTAGAGCGCGTTCCGAAGGCGAAAGAAGATTGCATACAGCGCTTTCCATGGCGCCTGTTCCTGAGGCCGCCAGCAGGATGATTTCATTTCTGGTCTTGAAAATGCGCTGAAGATTTTGACGCGTCTCAGTCATGAGATCGCGAAATTCCTGAGTGCGGTGATGAATGATAGGTCGTGCCATTGCCAGCTGTGCCTCCGGCATCAGCGGCGTGGGTCCTGGAGTAAAAATTCTCGTTTTTCGCATCCGGGAATAATACACCATCCGTCAAAAAATCTCCGGCCTGGCACGGGACGGGATATGTCAGTGCCAATACGCCGGCACCAAGACCGGCCGGCTGCTGGATGGCGCCAGGGTATTTTGTTAAAATCCCCACTCCTTATGTTCAGAAAAGCATTGATGGTGTGCCTGCTGGCCTGGCTGGTTCCTGGAGGAGGGCATTTTCTTCTAAAGAAATGGGGAAGAGGTTTTCTTTTTTTGGTTGCCATCTGCGTTCTTTTCTTCATGGGGGTGTCCATGCAAGGCCAGCTGTTTGGCTGGACACCCGGCTTTTTCGGCTTCCTGAAATTTTTCGCCAACCTGAGCCTAGGACTTCTTTATTTTTTGGGTACCGCTATGGGTTGGGGAGTCGGCAACATTCATGCTTACAGTTATGAGTACGGCAACACCTATCTTTACACGGCTGGGCTGCTGAACATGCTGCTGGTGCTGGACAGCTTTGATATTGTGGCAGGCAGAAGAACATGAACCATTATGTGGGCCTGATCGTCCTGGCGGTGATTATTTCTGCGGTGTTTGCGGCCATCATGAAAGATACACGCCAGGAACAAATCCGTTACTTCTTCGTCTTGCTGGCCTACATGGTTGTGGGCTCATTGGTGGCTGCCTGGTTCATGTATCCTATTCCGTGGTAGTCAGAAACCTCTTCTGGAAAGCCGTTCCGGAACCGGCCCACAATCGTGACGCTCTCCGCTAGTCCGCTTCAAAGGGCCTGTCTCTACTGGTTGCCTTCCTTTCTCTATGCAGCGGCGATTTTTTATCTTTCGCACCAAAGCGAAATACCCGAACCGGCGCGTGTTCTCCCGGCGTATGTCTGGCATTTTCTGGAATACGGATTTTTTGCGGCGACGCTGTCCTGGAGCGCCACCACCGGTTACTCCCGAACCTTTTCAGCGGGCCGCAAGTTATCGGTGGGCTTCCTGTCCATAATTTATGCGATCAGCGACGAGTTCCATCAGTCTTATATACCCGGGCGTGAAGCCTCCTTTGGAGATGTGGCGGCGGATGCGTTAGGAACTTTCGTCTTTCTGGCACTGGCTTATTTTCTGAAAAACGATGCTGGAGAATTCTAGCTACCAACCTGTTCGCGTCCCATTTTTTCCATTATTATCAAAGCTGTGGGTCTTAAAGAGTATCGCCGAAAGCGCGATCTGACGAAGACTCCGGAGCCCCCCGGCACAACCAAGAAAAGCGGCCGGGGCCAACCGCTGTTCGTCATTCAAAAACACAAGGCCACCCGTCTTCACTACGATCTCAGGCTGGAAATGGAAGGTGTTCTGCGGTCTTGGGCTGTGCCTAAAGGACCGTCGCTGGACCCGGCGCAAAAGCGGCTCGCAGTGCAGGTGGAAGACCACCCTCTGGAATACAGCAGCTTCGAAGGCGTGATTCCCGAGGGGCAGTATGGAGGAGGCCGGGTCATTGTCTGGGACCGCGGCCATTACCAATATGTCGGCACGGAACGTAATGCCGTAGACGCCTGGGAGAAAGGCAAGCTCGAATTCCGGCTCTTCGGAAAGAAATTAAACGGCGTCTGGTTGTTGGTAAGAACCGATCGAGCCGGCGGCAAGCAGTGGTTGCTGTTCAAAAAAAAGGATGAATTTGCCAAGCCGGGAACCGACATCACCGCTGACCATCCGGAGTCGGTCCTCACCGGGCGCAAAGTGGACGAGGTGGAAGAGGCGACGTCGGCCCAATGGAATGCTCGTCTTCTAAAACTGCTGGAAGAGTTCCGACCGCCTCGCATGGAACTCAACGGCCCGCCCCGCCCGATGCGGGCAACCCTGGTTAACTCGGTTCCCAAAGGAGAACGCTGGCTTTATGAGTTGAAGCATGATGGCGTCCGTGCCCTCACGCTAAAGAAAAGTGGAAGACTGGAACTTTATTCCCGCGGACAGAAAAAGCTGGAAACCCAATTCCCGGACCTGGTGTCCGAATTGGAAAAAATTCACTCGAACTCCTTTTGTCTGGATGGAGAGATTGTGGTTCTGGATGAGAAGGGCAGATCGCGTTTCCAGTTGCTTCAGCCACGTCTCAACAGGGGAAACGAATCAACCATAAGCTGGCTGACTAAACAAATTCCCACTTTCTACTTTGTTTTCGACGTGACCCAGTGTGAAGGTTACGACCTGCGAAAGCTGCCCCTTCGCCAGCGGAGAGTGGTATTGCAAGCCCTGTTGGGCTCCGGGGATGTTGTGCGGATCAGCGAAGGCATCACCGGGAGAGGCGCCGAGTTCTTCGAGCTGGCTTGTCAAAACGAGATCGAAGGAATTGTCGCGAAAGATCTCAACAGTCCTTATGAGGGTCGAAGAAGCCCGCATTGGCTTAAAGCAAAGTGCCTTCAACAGGACTGTTTCGTAGTCGGCGGCTACACCCGGCCGGAGAGAGGCAGAAAATATTTTGGCGCCCTGCTGGTGGGTATCTACGAGGACAGTGAGCTGACTTACGTGGGGAAAATCGGCAGCGGCTTTTCGTTGGGGACGCCGGCATTAATCCACAAAAGACTGAAAAATCTGGAAACTGATACAAGCCCTTTTGCCCGGCTCCCTCGGTTGCAGGGAGCGAGATGGGTGAAGCCTCAGCTGGTATGCCGTGCTCGATTTACGGAGTGGACTCGCGACGGCAAGCTCCGGGCTCCCGTGTTTCTGGGTATAGACCCAGATTACCCTGCTCAAGAGTGCGTCCGTGAGGTCCCGCGATCTTTGAAGCAAGTGTTCCGAAAGTAAACTCGCTTGCGAATCCTCACACAATCTGAAAGATGCCCAGCTTTAAATATTGTGTCTCGGGCATGGAGGGGAGGACGGGATGATCCGGCGACTGGTAACGTCGCTCCAGCAGACGAATCTGCCGGCGTGTTCGCCGGGCGGCTTCACGCACCAAGTCATAGAAAACGTCTTCGAAAATATGAAACGAACAGGAGGCGGTAATCAGGAAGCCGCCATCTTCCACTACACTGAGCGCCAACTCGTTCAAACGCCGATAGGCGCGTTTGGCAGCCGCTACATCCTTCTTGCTGCGGGCAAATGCAGGCGGGTCCAAAATGACAACGCCAAAACGTTCTCCGCGGCGAGATTTTTCCGCCAGGAACTCAAAAACATCCGCTCTTTCGAAACCTGACTTCTCCGTCAGTTGATTCAAATGCGCATTTTCTTGGGCTTCAGCAATAGCCGCAGCTGCAGAATCGACACCCACGGCTTCACGGGCTCCAGCCAGCGCTGTGTTTAAAGCAAAGCCTCCTGAGTTGCAGAAACAATCGAGGACCCGTTGGCCCGCGCTGTAGCGAGCGGCTGCTCTGCGGTTCAGTTTCTGGTCCAGGAAAAATCCTGTTTTCTGGCCTTCCAGAAGACGGACCCTGTAGCGCACCTGGTTCTCCAGGATTTCAACGGTTCCCGGATTGTTGCCGCGCAGAACCGAAATGCGTTTTTCGAGCTCTTCATAACGTCTGAGCACGGAGTCATTCCGCTCAATGATCGCGGCCGGCTTGAAGAGATGCTCGAGCGCGTCACAAATCAGCTCCAGACGTTGGTCCATTCCCGAGGTCACAGTTTGCACCGAGAACACTTCCGCAAAACGGTCGACGATGAGACCGGGCAGGAAATCACTTTCTCCGTGCACTAGCCGGTAACAGGTGTCTGCTGAAAACAGCCGCTCACGCAGGGCGGCGGCACGGGCAATCCGGTCGACAAAAAAGTCCCGATCCAGGGTTCCGTCTCTCGCCAGTTGCTCCACGCTGCCGATCAGCCGGGCGGCAATGAGCGAATGAGGATGGTAGAAAGCGATGCCCAGGGAAGTTCCGCGGTGGGTCTTAACTTCAACCAGATCGCCAGGCTTTAAGCCTTCCTCCACGCGTTCTATCTCGTTGGAAAAAACCCAAAGGTGCCCCTGCTCCACTCGCCGTTCCTCTTTAGGTTTCAGAACCAGGCTTTTCATCGTGTGCGGCCGCCTCTTGAGTTGACTTTCAAAGGCGTCCGCATCGACCATAAGTCTCATGGAAATCACGAGTCAAGCTATCGAGCAGTACCTGACGCGCCTTTACGGTCAGGAGGATCCTATTCTGGTCGAGATGGAGGAGCGAGCGAAAAAGGAAGGGTTTCCCATCGTGGGTCCGCTGGTGGGCCGCATCCTGTACCAGCTTGTCAAGATTAGCGGCGCGCGGCGGGTTTTGGAGCTCGGATCGGGCTTCGGATACTCCGGCTACTGGTTTTCCCAGGCGCTTGGCAAAAGCGGTGAGATCACATTGACCGAGTTTTCTGAAGAGAACATCCGCGCGGCAAGGGATTTCTTTAAGAAAGGAAAAGTAGAGACGCCGGTACACTTTTACCACGGCGATGCCCTCGAACTGCTGGAGAACCTGCCGGGTCCTTATGACATCATCTTCAATGATGTGAACAAGCCGCAGTATCCGGAGATATTCCGGAAGGCGCCGTCGCGCCTGCGTCCTGGAGGATTGCTCATCTCCGATAACGTGCTATGGAAAGGCCTGGTCGTTGAAAGCGACGGAGATGAGAAGACCAACGGGATTCTGGAGTATACACACTTGATTTTCAGCAGCCCCGATTTTTATTCAAGCATCATCCCGGTAAGGGATGGCATCTCAGTCAGCATCAAACGTTTCTAGACATTTCTGAGAGAGCCGCCTCGTATTTTTTGGCCAGGCGTCGTTATTGGGGTGATGAGTTGCTGCATTGCCTCTTATTTGCCGGAATACCGTGTCCGTCACGCGGGCTGGGATTCTCTTTCGGAGTTGGAACTTCTGGCGCTGCTGATCGGTCCAGGAGTCTCGCCGCGTAAAGCGCTGCAGGAGGCACAGCGCCTGCTCGATCGTTTTCAATCCGCTCGAGCGGCGACCCAGGCCACCTATCACCAGCTCAGAAAGGAAGGTCTCAACCACAGACAGGCCTTGGCCCTCCAGGCTTCCGTCCATTTATTTCAAAGGATCCGGCAGTCGGGCCTGAATCCCGGGCAAGTGTTTCGATCCAGTGTTGACATTTTTGAATATTTTCAGCCGCAGCTTGAGCCCCTGAAGAAAGAATGCTTCTGGAGCGTGCTGCTGGACGGGAAAAACCGCCTCATCAGTCTGGTCCGTATCTCGGAAGGCTCTTTGACCTGTTCACTGGTGCATCCCCGAGAAGTGTTTCGCCCCGCCATTCGGGAAGCAGCTGCGGGAGTGTTGTTCGTCCACAATCATCCCAGCGGCGATCCGGCTCCCAGCCAGGAAGATATTGAGATTACCAGGCGTCTGGTTGAAACGGGGCGCATCATCGGGATCCGCGCCCTGGACCATGTTATTATCGGGGCCCGCGACTACTTTAGTTTTGCCGATCGCGGAGTTCTATAGCTGTACTAGTGCGGGGGTGGGAGCTTTTGAAACAGCCTTGGCCCGGCCCGGGCAGTTGGATCAAATGTAAACGGGACGCTTGCTCGGATTTTGCCACTTATGGGTGCTCTGGACCAAGCGTACTTTAAGTTTACCCCGCGCTTGGATCGCAAGTTCCACGTGATCGGTTTTGGCCTGAATGCGGTGGACTGGATCTGCGTTTTGCCAAGCTTTCCCACGTTTGACAGTAAATTGGAGATTTCGCGCTTGTATCAGCTGGGCGGCGGGCAAACGGCTACCGCTTGTACTTTGTGCGCACGCTATGGCCTGCGGGTGAGCTATATCGGCAGGGTCGGTGATGATGACCTGGGACGCTTTTCCTTGAGAGATCTTCAGCAGGAAGCAATGGACACTTCTCTAGTGACAACGCTTGCCGGTGCTTCCAGCCAAATGGCAGTGATTCTCGTAGATGAGAAAAGCGGAGAGCGGACAATCCTCTGGCACCGCGATCCGCGCCTTGCCTACCGTCCTGAAGATCTCCAAAGACAGCAGATTATAAACGGCTCTCTTTTGCACCTGGACGGGCATGATCAGGCTGCTGCCATCCAAGCGGCTGTTTGGGCTCGTGAAGCAGGCATGAAAGTCGTGCTGGATGTCGACAAGGTCCGAGCAGGAGTGGAAGAATTGCTTCGCGTGACGGATTTTCTTATTCCTTCGGTTAACTTCATACGCGATTTGACCGGCGCCGAAAATTGGCGTAACGGATTGCATGACCTGGCAAAGGCCACCACGGCTTTTGTAGCGGTCACGCTCGGCAAAGACGGATGTGCTGCGGTCTGGGACGGACAAATCCATGAGATCCCCACGATAAAAGTCGAAGCGAAGGACACAACCGGTGCAGGAGATGTCTTTCACGGTGCGTTCAGTTATTCGCTGTTTCAACGCTGGAGTGTCGGGCAGTGTCTCCGATTTGCCAACACTGCGGCCGCGCTATCCTGCAAAAAGCTTGGCGCTCGTGGGGGCATTCCGGCATTGCCCGAGGTCTTGAACGCTTTGGAAAACTTTCGGGGTCATCAATGAGACGGTGGATCGATTTGCGCAGCGATACGGTCACCCAGCCCACAGAAGAGATGCGCCGGGCAATGGCCCAGGCGGAAGTCGGGGACGATGTCTATGGTGAAGATCCCACGGTGAATTTGCTCCAGGAGCGTGCCGCTGCCGTTTTTGGAAAAGAAGCGGCGCTCTTTGTTCCAACCGGCACCATGGGAAATCAAATCGCGATTCATCTGCACACTCGTCCCGGCCAGGAAGTCATAGCTGAGGAGCGGTCGCACGTGGTGATGTATGAAATGGCGGGAATGGCAGCGCTGTCCGGCTGTATTCCCAAGGCCTTTCATGCAGAGAATGGAAAGGCCTCATGGCCGCTGGTTGAGCCGCTGATCAGTCCGGATATTTACTACCGCGCCAGGACCGGGCTCATCGTTCTTGAAAACACGCACAACATGGCCGGGGGCTCGCTGCTGGATGCGGATGAAACTTCCAGAATTGCCGGGGAATCACATGCGAGGAGGATTCCCGTCCATCTGGATGGCGCCCGCATATTCAACGCCGCGGCGGCGCTGGAGACCACTCCGGAAAAACTCTGCCGCGAATGCGATTCTGTCATGTTCTGTCTCTCTAAAGGTCTCTGTGCTCCCGCCGGATCGCTGCTGCTAGGCAGCAAGTCTTTTATCCAGGAAGCATGGAGAGTTCGTAAGCTTTTTGGAGGTGGAATGCGACAGATCGGCATCCTTGCGGCCGCCGGGCTGATTGCCCTTGAAAAGATGCCCGCCCGCCTTCGCGAAGACCACGAGAAAGCCTGGCTCCTGGCGCAGGGGCTGCAGGAACTGAACCTGGCCGACCTCGACCTGGAACGCTTCAAGACCAACATCGTCATCGCAGATCTAAGAGAAAAAAATAACGCCGAGGTTTTATCCGAGCTTAGAAAGAGACGAATCCTGGCTGGAGCTACGGGCCCACAGCAAATCCGCTTTGTCACACATCGTGACATCACCGCTGAGGATGTGCAGGCCACACTGCAAACGTTGCGGGAAATCTTAGGCCCGCGTTGCTGAAGGCCGCCGGACGTGGAACCATCACCGGTAGCCGCCTTTTTCTCACCCCTCTTTCCCTGTAAGATGAGAATGTGGATTTCCAGCTCACTCCGGAACAAGAAATCCTTCGCGATACGGTCCGAGAGTTCGCACGAAAAGAAATTGCTCCATACGCTCGAAAATGGGATGACGAACACAGCTTTCCCCGTGAGATTATTTCTAAGCTGGGTGAGCTGGGAATTACCGGAGTGCTGGTCAGTTCTGAGTATGGGGGCACAGGTCTCGGTTACCCTGAATATGTGCTGGTGATCGAAGAACTCTCCCGGGTGGACGGTTCAATCGGACTTTCTGTTGCAGCCCATAATTCTCTGTGTACCAATCACATTTTTCTTTTTGGCAATGACGAACAGAAGGGACGTTACCTTCCGCGTCTGACTTCTGGCTCCGCCTTGGGGGCATGGGCCCTCACCGAACCAGGTTCAGGGAGCGATGCCGCGAGCGCCGTGACGCAGGCGGAAAAAAAGGGACGCTGCTGGGTGCTGAACGGAACCAAGAGCTTTTGTACACACGGGTCCCACGCAGATGTTTATGTGATTTTGGCAGTCACGCGGCACGAGGAACCTCGAAATCGGATGTCCGCCTTTATCGTGGAGCAGGGAACTACGGGCTTGATTCCAGGCAAAAAGGAAAATAAGCTCGGTTGTCGCTCCTGCGACACTTCTTCAGTGATTCTCGAGGATTGTGCAATACCGGAAGAAAACCTGCTGGGGAGCGAGGATGGGGCTTTTGGAGAGGCACTGAGAGTTCTTGATGGGGGGCGCATTTCCATCGCTGCCATGGCGGTGGGGATCGCGCAAGGAGCTCTCGATTGCAGCCTGGTCTATGCCAAACAGCGGGAGCAGTTTGGGCAGCCCATCGCCCAATTTCAGGCCATCCAGTTCAAGCTGGCTGATATGGCTACGCGGTTGGATGCGGCGCGCCTGCTGACTTATCGGGCGGCCGCGGAGAAACAGCTGAAAGGACATGTGCCCAAATCCTCCTCCATGGCAAAGCTCTTTGCCGGAGAAGCAGCGGTTTGGGTGGCGGAACAGGCGGTGCAAATCCATGGAGGCTACGGCTACACCACGGATTATTTGCCCGAGAAGTATTGGCGGGATGCGAAGCTTTGTACAATTGGTGAAGGAACCAGCGAGATCCAGCGGCTGGTGGTGGCTCGTGAACTCTTGAAATGAGACGCATCCCCGCTGTTGAAAAAACCAGCCGATAACCAAGAAAAAAGCCATTCCCAAGGAAATTACTTCTCAACAAGTTCAAAAAATCTTGCAGGGAGATGCGCGCAGCATTGCCCGTGCCTTGTCGCTCGTCGAAAATGGCGCCGATCATGAAATCACTGAGCTGCTCAAGGAACTCTTTCCCCATACCGGCCGGTCGTTTGTCGTTGGAATTACGGGAAGCCCCGGCGCAGGTAAGAGCACGCTGGTAGATCAGCTGGCGCGCGCCTACAGAGATGCCGGCAAAAAAATCGGGATCATCGCCGTAGATCCGAGTTCCGCATTTTCTGGTGGCGCCATCCTGGGGGACCGCATCCGTATGCAATCGATCTCGACTGACCCTAAGGTGTTTATCCGCAGCATGGCGACTCGAGGACAGATGGGTGGCCTCTCAGCGGCAGCTGGAGAGGCTTTGCTGGTTCTGGACGCCGCCGGATTTGAAATCCTCCTGGTGGAAACGGTGGGTGTGGGCCAGGACGAAATCGACATCGTTCGCACCGCTGATGTCACCGTGGTGGTCCTGGTTCCAGGAATGGGGGATGAAATTCAAACCATTAAAGCGGGCATCATGGAGATCGGAGACGTGTTCGTCATCAACAAAGCCGATCGCGATGGCGCCATCCGTATGGAACATGAGTTGGAGGCTTTGTTCGCCACCTCCAGAAGAAAGGACGGCTGGAAGCCTCCGGTTGTGCAAACAGAGGCTATCAAGGGCCACGGGATTGCGGAGTTGATCGCTTCCTTGAATGAATACCGTGTCTTTCAAGAAGAACCGCAGCGGCGCAAGAATCGCCAGCTCGAGTTCTTTCAAGATCGCCTGCGGGAGATATTGCGGGAACGTATTACGAGATTCGTAGCCGGCCGGATTTCCAACGAAGAACTGAAGAAGAACGCAGAGGAAATCGTGAACAGGCGGCTGGACCCTTACACCATTGCGGATCGTCTCTGGAAGAAGACATCCGTGGAGGAAGATCGTGAATGATCAAGAAAATCGGACATATTGGCATCGCTACTCAATCCATCGCAGTAACTTCCGAGTTTTACAAGACCCTGGGACTTCAGGTGAATTCGCTGGAAACAGTGAAAGATCAAAAGGTGCGCGTCGCCATCATCAAAGTGGGGGATTCAGCTATTGAGCTGATCGAGCCTACGGAAGAGGATTCCCCCATTTCAAAGTTTCTTGAAAAAAGAGGTGAAGGAATCCATCACATCTCGCTTGAGGTGGACAACCTGGAAGAGCAACTGAAGCAGCTCAAGGAAAAGAACGTGCAGCTGATTGATTCCAAGCCACGCCTGGGGGCCGAAGGCAAGCTCATCGCCTTCGTCCACCCTGATTCCACGGGCGGTGTCCTGGTGGAACTGTGCCAGGCGCAGGCGGGAGAACATGAATGAAATGGGGAGATTTTGAGCTGCATCTCATTTCGGATGGGCACTTGTGGTTGGATGGAGGCGCCATGTTCGGTGTGGTGCCGCGTGTTCTCTGGGAGAAGAAGACCCGCCCCGATGACCGTCACCGCATTTGCCTGGCTATGAATTGCCTCCTGGTGCGTACCGGCGCTCAGAACATCCTGATTGATACCGGCTGCGGACATAAGTATTCCGAAAAGGAAATGGAAATTTACAATATCGACCACTTCACCGATGTTCCCACCGAGTTGGGGCGGCTGGGTCTCGGGACCGACCGGATCGATCTGGTCATCAATACCCATTTCCACTTCGACCATTGTGGCGGCAACACGGTTATCAGAAACGGCAGGGCCGTCCCAACGTTTCCAAAAGCCACTTATGCGGTGCGCCGCCGCGAGCTGGAGGATGCGAGCGCTCCGAACGAGCGTACGTCAGCTTCTTATTTCTCACACAACTGGCAGCCTCTTCTGGAGGAAGGAAGGCTGCGCGTAATCGATTCTGACGAAGATAAAATCATCGCTCCCGGAATAACCCTGGTCCCCACCCCGGGGCATACCGCCGGCCATCAATCGGTAAAAATCGAATCGGGCGGCAAGACCCTGTTCTATCTGGGTGATTTATGTCCAACCACCGCTCACGTTCCACTACCGTGGATCATGGGCTTTGATGTCTACCCGCTGACCACTCTCGAAGTACGGCGCAAAATTTACCGCGAGGCCATGGAAAAGGAGTGGATGGTCTTTTTTGAACACGACCCCACGGTGCACGCCGGTTACTTGCGGTGGGAATCCGGTCGCTACTTTCTGCAGCCGCAGGCTTGGACTCCCTAGATGGAAATCTAAAGTGCACAGCTCTGCGGAACGGCATCCGGAACCGATGACCCACCCAGGGCATTTAAGGAGAACGAATGACTCAACCGGTAGATATTGGAATTATTGGCGGGAGTGGGCTATATGAAATGCCCGGCTTTGATGAAAAACGGGAAGTTGCCATCAAGACTCCCTTCGGAGATCCAAGCGACGCTTACATGGTGGGCGTGCTGGAAGGGAAAAAAGTGGCGTTTCTTGCACGTCATGCACGCGGACATCGCCTCCTTCCGAGTGAGCTCAATTTCCGCGCTAATATTTATGGCTTTAAAAAACTGGGGGTGTGCCAAATTCTTTCCGCAAGCGCCGTCGGATCGTTAAAACTTGAGCATAAGCCGATGGATTTTGTTCTCCCCACCCAGTTTCTCGACCGGACCCGGCTTCGCCCTTCCACCTTTTTTGGTGAGGGTCTCGCGGCTCATATTAGCTTTGCAGACCCGGTGTGTTTGCGCCTGGTCGACCACGTAGCCCAGGCCGCAGGCGGCATCCAGTTCCCAATCAAGACCGGCGGGACCTACGTGTGTATGGAAGGCCCGGCATTTTCCACCCGAGCCGAATCCCATCTTTATCGGAGTTGGGGAATGGACCTGATAGGCATGACCAATTTGCAGGAGGCCAAGCTTGCCCGCGAAGCGGAGATTTGCTACGTGACCATTGCCATGGTTACCGATTACGATTGTTGGCACGAAGAGGAAGAAGAGGTTACGGCAGAGACCATCCTGGGCTATCTAGCAAAAAACAGTGAGAGCGCTCAGAGACTGATTCGTGAAGCAGTGCGACGCCTGCCGGTTGATTTTGACTGTGGCTGCCAGCATGCGCTTAAAAGCGCCATCATTACTAATCTTAAGGTGGTTTCTCCGGCAACCCTGGAGAAATTGGAACCCGTCGTTGGTAAGTATTTGAAAGGTTGAGCGCTGATCCACTCCCGTTTATAAAGATCGTTGTCGGCAATGTGCCTTTGATAGTGTCTGCTTCTAAACTCGCTTCCGGAGCCTGCTCGAAAACATACGGGATCTATGAACCAGAGTACGTGGGTTGACCAGCAGTCGTTCATCCATTAATCTCCTGTTTTCAATCTAAAATGAATGAGCTTCTGTAGTTTTGAGGGACAAAAATGCCACCTGTTCTCGTCGTCGGCTCGGTTGCTTATGACTCCGTTCAGACCCCCTACGGGACGGTAGAGGAGGTCCTGGGAGGCTCCGCTACCTATTTCAGCGTTGCAGCAAGTTTTTTTACCAAGGTGTGTCTGGTTGCTTGCGTTGGGAGAGACTTTCGTCGCCAGGATCTCCAGGTGCTGGAACGGCACAACGTGGATCTTGAAGGCCTCGAAATCGTGGAGGGGCACACTTTCCGCTGGCGGGGCAAGTACGGTCACGATCTCAACGACGCCCAAACACTGGACACCCAGTTGAATGTGTTTGCGAACTTCAGCCCAAAGATTCCTCACCGTTATCGTGAAATCAGCCACATTTTCCTGGCCAATATCGATCCGCTTATCCAGAGAAAAGTATTGGCTCAGGTAAAGCAGCCGGTGTTGATTGCATGTGACACCATGAATTACTGGATCGAAGGACATTTTGAATCGCTGTTGGAAACCCTAAAGCGAGTCAATATCCTGATCGTCAACGATGCAGAAACGCGACAACTGGCCCAAGAGCCCAATCTGGTAAGAGCGGCACGTCGAATTCTGGATTGGGGACCCAAGGCCTTGGTTGTGAAACGAGGAGAATTCGGTGCGCTGATGTTTCAAAAAGATGCCGCGGGTCACGGTCTTTCTATTTTCGGGGCTCCTGCCTTTCCTCTAGAATCCATTTTTGATCCGACCGGAGCTGGCGATAGTTTTGCCGGCGGTTTTATGGGCTACCTTGCCGGACTGGGGCGCACCGATACCCAAGCCATTCGCCAAGCGATTATTTTTGGTACAGTGATAGCCAGCTTTAATGTCGAGCAATTCTCACTGGAGCGGTTGAAGAACTTGACCTTTACCGAAATTGGCATGCGCTATCGTCAGCTTCGCGAGATGACCTCGTTTGAAGATATCGCTGATGGGGCTGGTTTATAAGAATAAGATGAGCTCTTGCGGATTGGCGAGCGTTTCGTGCTCATCGTTACAAGATCCGCGAAGGTGAGCTATGTGGAGCCTTCTGGTAATCGGCTATTTCCTCATGCAAAACCCAGCAGCGATGGAGTGGTTTCGCAAGGGGGAAGAGCTGATCGGGACACCTCAGGAGTATTCTCAAGAGCAGGTTGACTTTTTTGAAAAGGCAGCCGAGCTGGACCCGAAGCTGGCTGCAGCACGTTACAACCTGGCGCTCATATACATCCGCCAGAAAAATCTCGATCGTGCCTTGTTCCACCTGGAGAAGCTGAACCAGCTGTCCCCTCAGGACCCTCATGGTTACTTGCTGCGGGCGGGCGTTCTTATTGAGAGGGGTCAGTTTGAGCCAGCGCTCCAGCACCTCCAGCACGTCATTGAAATCGACCCTGAAAACGTGGACGCCTGGGAGTACCTGGGGAACGTATACCGTCAGCAGGAACGTCTTGATGAAGCGCTGGAAGCGTTTGACCGCATGCTGAAACTGAGGCCCTCCTCAACCACTGGCCATTTTGAGCTGGGGATGACTTATTACGCGATGGGGCGGTATCAGGAGGCCCTGGCGCATCTGGAGCAGCATCTGGCGGTGAAGCCAGATGACTTTCAGGCGCACTACGTAGCCGGAGTCCTTAGTGTACAGGCCGGAAACCGCGACTCCGCCCTGGAACACTTCCTGCAGGCAGAGCACCGGAATCCCTCTGATCCCGATCTCAATGAAGCGTTGGGCAACCTTCTTCTGGATTTGAATCGTCCTCTGGAGGCCAGCCAAAGACTGATGGCGGCACGGCCATCGCCGCTGAATCTTGCCAATCTGGGAGTTGCTTTCTACAAAGCAGGACGGTTGGCGGAAGCAGAAAAGTATTTTGAGCAAGCACTGGAAAAAGAATCTTCCAATCCCGTTTACTGGAGATTTCTGGGAGAAGTCCGGTTTCAAGCCGGCCGGGACCCCCAAGCAATTGAAGCTTTTGAAAAGGGTCTGGTGCTTTCCCCCCAGAACTTTGAGCTGCTGTACGGACTGGGAAGCGCCCATGCGAATCTGAATCAGCTTGACGCGGCTGCTCGCTATTTTGAAGAAGCCGTTCGGGTCTCTGCCTCTCCGCAGGCTCATCTTTACCTGGGTATCGTCCGCGACCGGCAGAAGCTCTATCAACAGGCTCAGGTACACTATCAGAAAGCACTCGACTTGGGTCTGGAGGATGCCCAGGCGCATTTCAGGCTGGCTGCTTTTTTTTCACTCCGGTCTCAACGGGTGCAGGCGCTGCGTCACCTGCAGCGGGCTCTCGAAATGGATTCCGCAAAATACGTTTCTCTCCTCCTTCAGGATCTGAAAAACGTCCACTCGGAATTTGACAACATTCGTTATACAGAGGAATTTGAGAAGCTTCTCAATCGTTTCCGATAGCGAACTGCAGCCTCAACGGTAAAGAAGATATTTTTCTCTTTTCTTTTTGAACTCAGCGAGGTCCTGCTGCCAGCGGCGGGAAATTTGCTGCACCGGGACCCGCGAACGCAAGCTTTCACGGATCCAGCTGTTGCCTGCTAAACGGTCAAAATTCGAGTCATTAAAAAGCAGCCGGTAAGTGTGGATGTACTGGACCGCAGAAAGAATATGCAATGCGGTGACCACCGGCTCGAAAACATTCCGATCAGTCACATGGACCTGGATGCCGTGGCACAATTCACCCGAGTACTTTGAGAAGGTGGGCGTGAAAGCCTGCGCCCGGAAGCGTACTCCTGGTATCTTCATCGAGCTGAGCCGTTTTACCACCTTTTGGCTGTCTAGCCACGGAGCTCCGAAAAGCTCGAAGGGACGCGTCGTGCCCCGACCCTCTGAAAGATTGGTCCCCTCGATAAGACACATGCCCGGGTAAACGGTGGCCGTGTCCAGAGTGGGCATATTGGGAGATGGAAGGACCCACGTCAGCCCCGTTTCATCGTACCACTGAGAACGCCTCCAGCCCTTCATGGGAACGATGGTGAGATCGCAGCCAATCTTTGCTTCGGAATTGAAGAACGAAGCCAGTTCGCCCGGCGTCATGCCGTAGCGAATCGGCATCGGGAAAATCCCTACGAAAGAACGCCACGACTCTTCAAGCACGGGGCCTTCAACTCGGTCTCCGCGGAGCGGATTCGGGCGATCCAGGACTATCAGCGGGATTCCTTTTTCAGCGGCAGCCTTCAGACTCTCAAACAGGGTGGAAATGTATGAATAAAAACGAGTCCCTGTCTCCTGGATGTCGTAGATCAAAATGTCCACATCTTTGAGCATTTCTGGCGTGGGCCGCCGTGTTTCCCCGTACAGGCTGAATGTGCGGTCAGAGCCGGCGACCACTTCGCCTGCCTGAGCAGCGCTCCACACGCCGTGCTCGGGTCCGAAAAGGGCGGTAAGACGAACCTGCGGATGCGACCA
Organism: Acidobacteriota bacterium; assembly: GCA_016211085.1. Classification (GTDB taxonomy): domain Bacteria; phylum Acidobacteriota; class UBA6911; order RPQK01; family JACQSY01; genus JACQSY01. The sequence continues at coordinate 92,251 of JACQSY010000128.1, forward strand.
GAGAATCTCCGCTGTAGATTGCAGGTTGGAATCAACTCCCGAAGCGTTGGTGATCAGGCCGATGCGCTTTCCGCTGAGGATTTTCCAATAGGGTTCTTCCAGCAGCCGGTCAGCCCCAGTCCGGACACGCGAGGCGCCCGACGAGGATTCTGCTGCCAGAAGAATGATCAACAGAAGTCGGCGCATCAAGCTTTCTCACGAAATTCGGAGCACATGTGCGTGGAAGGGAGCAGCTTGCCGGGGTTACACAACCCTGTGGGATCGAACAAGCGGCGAATACGCGTCATCACTTCCAGATCGCAATCGGTAAAGATGTACGGCATGAAATCTTTTTTTTCCAATCCAACCCCGTGCTCCCCGCAGATGGTGCCTCCCGCGTCGACCGCAGCTTTGACCATCTCTTCACTGGCGGCGAGAACCCTTCTCACGTCTTCCGGATCGTCTTCATCATAAGGGAGCACCGGATGCAGATTGCCGTCCCCTGCGTGAAAGACGTTTACCAGAGGCAAGTTGTAGCGATGAGCAATTTCGTAGACTTTTTCCAAAACCTCGGTGAGGCGAGTTCGTGGTACCACCGTGTCCTGTAGATATAGATTCTTTGCAATTCTCCCAAACGCCCCAAACGCCCCTTTTCTTCCCGCCCACAATCGCGCCCGCTCCACGTCATCGGCCGCTTCACGGATTTCCACAGCGCGGTTTTTTTCGATGATGCGGCGGATGACCAGAGCAGAAGAATGTGTCTCCGCTTCCAGACCGTCCAGCTCAATGAGCAGGACCGCCGCGGCAGCCGTTGGATAGCCCGAGGCATATATTGAGTTTTCCACTGTCTGGATTGCCAGCTGGTCCATCATCTCCAGCGCAGCAGGGAGGATTCCTGACGCAATAATTTCCGAGACGGATTGAGTGGCGTCTTTCATATGGTCGAAAGACGCAAAAAGAGTGCGTACGCTTTGCGGTTCTGGTAGCAGCCGTAGCCAGGCCCCGGTAAGTATTCCCAAGGTGCCCTCGCTGCCTACAAACAGTCCGGTCAAGTTAAAGCCGGTGCTGAATCCCTGAGGACCCCCGAATCTGACCAGCTCTCCCTGCGGCGTTACCACCTCGAGGCCGAGCACATGATTGACGGTGTTCCCGTACTTGAGGCAGTGCGGCCCGCCTGCATTGTTGGCTATATTGCCGGCGATGGTGCAGGAGGCCTGGCTGGAGGGATCCGGTGCGAAATGCAGTCCGTATCGCTGGGCCTGTCGCGTCAGCTCAAGGTTCAAGACGCCCGGTTCGCATACGGCGTAACGGCCACGGACATTAATCTCTTGAATTCGGTTGAAACGAGCCATCTCCAGGACAATTCCACCCTCGAGGGGCAAAGCTCCTCCGCTCAAGCCGGTGCCGGAACCACGTGCCACATAGGGAACGCCATACTCATTCGCCAGTCTTACCAGGTCGCGGACCTGCGTGGCGTTTTTGGGAAACACCACCAGTTCCGGGGCGCGGCGGTGAAACGTCAAAGCGTCACACTCGTAGACCATCAGTTCCGCCGGATGACTCAACACCCCCTCTTTCCCCAGCATTTTTTCAATCTTCAAAACCAACTCGGGCGCAAGCATGAATCTTATTCTAGCGGCTTCCTCGGACGGCTGTCTGGATAAAATCGCTAAATCAGGCGGCAGTGATGGTGTGGAGTGCGGGTATCGCCGCTTTTGTGGGCGATATGTCGCCCCGCGGTGCAGGAGCGCTCGTTCCACTCGCGCCTCTGATTAATTCGTGCCTCTGGTGACGTGGCGGCGTGGAGTAGTCAGAGGCGCGCACGGAGCGCCAGCGGAGTCACATCAAAAGAATTACGAATTCCGGAGTTGAGACAGCCTCCTGAAACCTGGGGGATGGGCTAATAGATTTCAGGAGGAGGTACATATTCCTCTTGGATTGGCTGTGGAGGAACAGCCGACAAAACGTCCAGCCGATCATTGCCAAATAGTTCGAAAGCAAAGACACCGGAACTTGAAGTCAGTTGAATAAATCCTCCCGCCTGAGGCCCCAGCGTCTTTCCGGCGTCCGAGAAAAATTCCCGGAGCAGGCGTGCTGTCCGTGCTCGCGGAGATAAATCGAACTGAACCACCCCTTTGCTGACTCCGTCCGGCGTAAACACTTCCAGCGTTACCTTGGCTGTAGCCGAAGAAGATGGGTTCAAGACCGTGAGCCCAGTAAAAAAACTAAATCCTTCTGCTACGTGTGAAAAAAGCGCGCTCGTCAATGGCTCTCCCATTAGCGGCACAGTGGCCAGAAATCTCCCCTGAGGATCTCCAAAGCTCACGAAGCCCACTACTCCGGCACCTGAGCTTTCCACCTGAATCCAACCGGCCAAAGTTTCCTCAGTGGCTGGAAAACCGAAAACGTCCGCGGCATTGAGTGTGATCTTTTGGCCGGCTGCCAAAGTTCGAGTCGCTTGCGGCTGGCCGGCCCGGGGATGCGGGACCCAATTACTCCGGCTTTCCGCTGAGGGATCTGCGGCGCCGAAAGCGCTTAGCGTCAGCGTTGCTGCTTCGGTTCCTGTGTTGATGAGTGAGATGTGGGTGAAAAGCGAAGGGCCGACCCCGAGTTGAGGAGAAAAAAGCGAGGGACGACTGTTAGGATCTAACCATTGCTGTCCAAAATAACTGAGAATCGGTTCAAGGGATAGCGGATTTATTGGGATTTGGGACAGGTTTTTCGGTCGTCTCATGTCCAGGCCTCCGTTGTGCTGTCCAAAGAAAAC
>JACQSY010000126.1 GCA_016211085.1 Acidobacteriota bacterium
CCGCCTGATGGAAAAGTAGAAACCCGCCCAAAAAGCAGGCGGCTTACCACTTGCCCACAGGCCCTACTACGAGTCGTTTTTCAAATGGAAACTAAGACCCCCTCGGGTTACATTTTAGATGGCGCGACGATACCACCCAAAGTTACATTTTATGATGGCTTGACAGGTCCACCCTGAATTAAATCCACCCCTGAGGATTGGCACCACCTTCAGGCTTACCCAAGCCGGGAGAACAGTTTGATAAAACCTAAAGCCCGTGCAAAAGCATTGCGACCCCTGTATGAGTACGTGTTAAAGTGCATTTCTTGTTTATGCTCTGAGACATAAGGCAAATTGGCTAGAATAGGCGCGTGCGTTCAACCTTAGATCTGCTATCGCTCTCTCTCCTGCTGATTCTTGGCAGAATGTTTTGCGCTGCATACGGCCAGGAAACCATACCCAGACCCTCTGATTTCGCAAAGCAAGCAGAGGCGGTGCGCCTTCCCAAGACGGTCCAGGTGGCTGAAGGAGAAAGCGTGGAGGCGCGTCCTATTCCGGAAATCACCATCAGCTTCCCCCAGGTACGAAAGTCAGGCACCGTGACCAGCCGGATCAATTTTGAGGGCCCCACCGCTCCTAAGGGGTATCAGGTGGGGACTCTTCCCATTTACCTGGAACTCTCCACGACAGCGGAATACGAAGGCAGGCTTCGCGTTTGTATCAACTATTCTCCTTCCCTGTTCCCGGAGCAAGGCGCTGATTTGCGCGTGCTGCGAAAAGAAAAAGAAGGCTGGAGCGACGAGAGCCGAACACTCGATCGGGAGAAACACGTGATCTGCTCCGAGATGGCTTCTTTAGGCTCACTGTTGATGGCTATACGAACAGTCGAGGGTCTTTACGAAGATCTGGCTCTTACTATCCGGCAAATGCCTTCTCAGGAGCTCCAGAAGACTCTTGCCGAACCGTTGCTCAAGAGCCGCGATGCAGCTCAGAAAGGAGAGCAGGAAGCATTTAGAACGGAAATCGAGAAACTGCGGAAGATCATGAATGCACAAGCTGCTGAAACGCTTCCTTCCGAATTGAAGGAGTGGACGGAGTACTTTGTACGGCGGCTGGAAGCTCGGGTGCTCAAGTAGACAGCCGGCCTATTTCCCAAACTTTGCAAGTGAGATCAGATTTGCCCAAAGACGGTAAGCTCCCGCTACGCCTTCAGGAAGCTGCCGGAAGAATCCCAGGCCGGTGTACACGTATGTTCCTTTTCCATACTGAGCAACGACCAGGGATCCCTGTTTAGGCTGATTGTTATAGGGAAAGGGATCCTCTAACTCGAGGAGGGGTTGGTAGCGGGAATCCCACTGTCCAAGAAAGTAAAGACCGCGCTCCTGAACCCAGCCCTTCCAATCTTCTTCATTAATACGATTGGGCCAATTAAATAGGGGATGATCGGGCTGCAATACCTTGACCCGGGAGTCTTCGGCAGTCACTCGATCGTGAGGGTTATTGATCTGAGCCGGATAGGGTCCAAATTGTGCCTGGTTAAATTCATACTTATTGTATTGGACCACCAGGTGGCCGCCCTCTTCTACGTATTTTAAGAGCCGATGATTGTTGGCGATTAAATCCGTGCGATTCAAGTAGGCCCGCACGCCTGTAATGATCACATCGAAGCGGTTAAGATCGGCTGAAGCAAGATCCTGGCTTGTAAGATAAGTGACCTCAGCGTCCAGCTGTTCGGTAGCAAGACCGACTTCATCCCCCACACCGCTGATGTAGCCGACTTTTAAAGTTGTGGGAATGCTGACATCAAAGATCTTGAGCGTCGTTTCCGCCGGAGCGTAAATGAAACGCGTCTGAATGTGATGGTAAGCGATGGGACGAAGCCCGTTCGCGTACCGCTTGCCGTCTTTTTCAGCGACGGCACCAATCAGGAACTCACCCGGTCCTGTTCCCGGCGGCACCTCAATCCAGAAAGAAGTTGCCGCCTGTTCGTTTTCGTAGCGAAAGGTCAACTCCCGGTGGGGCGGGTCGGATTTCCATCCTGCGGGCAGGACCATCCTCACGAAAGCGGTGGTACTCCCGGGAACATTATTTTGAACCGTGATCTGGAATTGCTTGCGAACCGGCGCATCGGCGGAGTCGTTCGAAGACTCTGCGCCAATGACTGCAAATGGGGGATGAATCCAGACCGAGAGCTCAGGGGTCGCATGAAGCTCCATCCGCCGTTCTTTCGCCGAATCTGCATCAAACCAGCGAAAATAGACCGGAATCTCCAGGAGCACTGATTCACCTGAAGAGGTGAACTTGACTTGGGCTCGCAATTCAGGTGGTGGAAATGGTTGAGTGCCGTCGTAGCCTTTCTCCAGCTGGAAACGGTCTTCGCGCGACGCGCCTCTTTGTCTCGACCAGTACGGTTGCGTGTAGCGAAGCTTCTGGGGAACTCGTGCGCGAAACAGGGCGGAAGATTTGTCATTTCGCTCCATTTTGACTTCCCATCCGCTTGCCGCTCCGACCAAGGTAAATACGGCAGTTACAGGGTCAGGGTGCCGGTTGAGAAAGGTCAGCTCGACCTGCAGTTCCTGACCTGGTACGGCTGTGCCGTCGCGCGAATCCTTGAGGAGGGCGTCAAAATGGATGAAATGCGCCCGTGTTGCGGCCCGTTCGAAATCTTTTTCTTTTCTGTCCAGGAGGAACTTGACCTCCGGATGGCGTGCACCCCGGGACAGTTCACGCAATTTTCTCAAACCAGCCATAAGATCTCGAGCGGTCTGGGAGTAATCGGAACCTGAGTAATCAGCCTGCGCCTTCATCACCAGACGCTCCAGCTGTTCCACCTCAGGCCCCAGTTCCGGCTCCAGAGTCGAGATCGATCTTAAAGAAAGGTCGAGACCGGAAAAAAAATCAGGGGTGATGCCGCTTAGCCTGCCGGCGCCCTCCACCAGTCTGTAAAAGGCCACTGCGGGGGCAGGGCGTGCCAGGGTATTCATTCCCTGACTGCGGTGATTGTTTCTGGCACGCGCGCCAAACTCGAGATATGACTCCCCGAGAAGAGGATCATAATCTCCAATGGAAATTGCGGCGCCCGTGACACTGCTGTACTTGTCGGCGCCCTCAGTAGTGAGTCCAGGGTTTTCAGCTTGGTACAGCCTCAAAGCCTGCCAAGGTCTCAGTCCTTGTTGGATTTGTTCAGGGAACTGGGAGGGATCTGCAGCCAGCTGGAAGGCACGTTGCGCCAGCTGCGCTGAAGCCTGGTGGTGCTGCCCGCCTCCGGCTCCCTCGGGATTCAAGGTAACTATGATGTGAGGTCGGAAACGTCGAATAACTTTGACAATGTCACGCAGAGTCTCTTTTTCATTCCATTTCTCCAGCGTCTCTTCGACGCTGTAGGAATAGCCGAACTCATAGGCGGGCGTGAAAAATTGTTCCACGAAATCAAAACGGTGGATCGCCAGGAGTTCTTCTGTGCGCAGGACGCCCAGCGCTTCGAACAACTCGGGCCCGATTTCGTTCTGGCCTCCGTCGCCCCGGGTTAGCGTCAGCAATCCGGTATGTATGCCCTGGCCTCGGGAGATTTTGGCCAGGACAGCGTTGTTCTCGTCATCGGGGTGGGCGGTGATGTAAAGCAGAGAGCCCACCGTGGGGAGCCGGCGCAGGGCGAGTCCCAGACCGGATGCCCCCTGATCTTCCTGGACCGTAGGGCCCTGTGCTGCCGCCATTGGCGCAAGCAGCACCAGGAGTACGAAGAAGTTAGGAAGGCTCCGGAAGAGCTGCGATCGACTCCGACTCGGCATGATCATTCGCATATGGGGATGGATCCGGTAACACCCCGACTGGTAAAGAGGCTGCTAAAAAGCCCAGCGCAATCCCAGCTGAAGCTGGCGCGATGAGCCGACCGTTGAGAAAATCTTACCTGCATTACCTACCGGAAGACCGTCGGTGCTGTTAAAAACAATAACTCCTCCCGTCCCCGAGTTCTGAGGCGGTGCAAAGTTGGAGCGGTTCAAAAGGTTAAAGGCTTCCACGCGCACAGAGATTTTCTGACTTTCTGAGATGTGGATGTTGCGGGAGAGCGCAAGATCGACGGAGACAAAGCCCGGGCCCACCAACGTGTTCCGACCCAACGTCCCCAGGTAACCGGGGGTCTGCAATTGGAAAGCGCTTGTATCGAAATAACGGTCGGGTCCCCCCAGAACCGGGTTATTGCTGGCTCCGGGGCGGAGGTTTGGCCGGTGCCCTTCACGCACCAGGTTGTTGGCAATGTCAAAGGATACATTCGCCGTGAAGGGGAAGCCGGAGGAAACGGCGACAATTCCCGCCGTTTGCCAATCGTTCAGGAGCGCCGCTAAAAGGCGATTTCCCGTGATACGAAATGGCAGATCCCATGTGTAATGGAACACTGCATGATGCTGAATGTTGAAATTAGAAAGGCCTCGCTCCAAGCCGCGTGAATAGTAGGAGGGAGGAACATCAGCAATGCTGTTGGTAAATTCACGCCGGTAGCCCGACGCATCATCAATGGAGCGGCCATAGGTATATGCGAACTGGAGCTGCAGCCCGGATTTCCATCGCCGCTGCAAGCCAAGCTGCAGTGAATTGTAGACGGAATTGGCATCCGTAGAGGTAAATCGGATTAGATCAAACTCTGGGTTACGGCGGCTACCCGGGGTAGGTCCAAAATATAGCGTTCCATTCGGTTCGACTGAAATCGGAGCTGCACTGTTGAGGTCCCCCACCCGCGGCAGATGGACTCCGCGCGCTCCGGAATATCCGACGGAGAGCACCAGATCCGCCGGCAACAGTTGTTGAAGGGTCACATGGTACCGCATTGCATAAGGAGTGGAAGGTTCAAACTCAACGGGATCCAGGCGCGGCCGTCCCTTGACCCTGGCGTCAAGAGGATTGGGATAGGGGGGGCGGATGGTGGTGCGAACCACAGCAAAAGGCGGCTGAATACGCGCGTTGTATCCATAAATGTTCTCAAGAATGGGCTCGTAGAAAATACCAAAGCCGCTGCGCAAAACCGTCCGGTTCCTGCCACCTATGTCCCACGCCAGACCTGCTCTGGGCGCAAAGTTCAGCAGAGAAGGATTCTTAAAGAGAGGATCGCCCACCACAGGTGCGGCGTCCATTAGATTCCGCAGATTGGAGATTCGATTGGACTTCTCGGTAGGTACGGCAAACCATTCGTAGCGAAGGCCGCCGCTTAATGTCAAATCCGGGCGGACCCGGTATTGATCTTGAACATAGAGATTGAACAAGTGCTGACGGTAATTCTTATGTGAATCCGCACCGGCGTCGGCACCCTGAAATCTCTGCGGCCCGTTGGTAAGAAAAGATTGCAGGTTTTCATAAATGAGGAGGCCGTCAAAAAAGGCGTTATAAAAGCCGTTGCTCTGGTAGCGCTTCCAACCGAAGCCTACCCGTACTTCATGGGTGTTTGCAGACCAGTGCAGCGCATTGTGGACTTCCCACTGATTCATAGGGAAATTGAGATCGGCCGTGTCCGTGCCGAAGCTGCTGAGTCCGCGAATGTTGATCCTGCCAAAGTTGGGCCGGTTCGCAATAAGCGGTGGAACTGTTTGCAACCTGGGGTCAGTCTCACTGACACTGCGATAGTAGCTTCGGTTAAAAGCAAATTGCAGTGTGTGCAACAATCGAGAAGAGAAAATATGGCTCTGCTCGATGGTGACGTATTGATTGCGCGCCTTTAAATCGCTGTTAAACCCCTGGATGCTGGTGTCCAGTGGCGTCTTCTTGGTGCTGTCCTGGAGCGTGTACCGAGCGAACAATGTGTCGTTCGGGCTGAGGCTGAAATCAGTTCGCACGCTCACATGATAATCATCGGTGGGTTGGACTGTCTGGTAACTGTAGGCAGCGCTGCCATCTTCGAAATCTTGCCCGTTCGGAAGTGGATATAAGTCCAGGATCGGCTGCACTTCCCGGGCCACCCGCACCGTCCTGAACGGCAGCACGCCCCGGCGTGCCTCCAGAGTCGGCACCGTGTTGAACAGCGTCAGGCCGAGTCTTTCCCTAAGCGCTTCAAAAGAAGCAAAAATAGTGTGGCCTTTCCCCAGCAAAGGGCCGCCCACCGACCCACCAAACTGGTGGCGCGAGAAGGGAGGGATTTCTCCATCAAAAAAATTACGAGCATCCAGCGCACTGTCGCGGTAGTACTCAAACAGCGAGCCATGGATCTCCGGAGTTCCGCGGCGGGTAATTACATTTACAACAGCCCCGCCGGCTCTTCCCAGATATGCCGGATAGGCATCATTGAGTATTTCGAACTCCTGGACCGATTCCATTCCCAGCAGCAGCCCCGAAACGCCGCCCGGAGTGGTGCCCAGAACCGCCTGATGAATGTCCGTGCCGTCGAGCAGAAATAGGTTGGCGTCTCCGCGGGCTCCGTTGCTACTCAGCTTGGTAGTAAATCCGTTGACGCTTCGCCGGTCCAAGGCCCGCACCGGCACCATGCCGGGAACCAAAAGCGCCAGCTGTTCCAAACTGCGTCCGTTCACAGGAAGAGTGTTAAATGAAGTTTCGTTGATGATGTGGCTCAAGTTGGGGCTGGAGAGATCCAGAGGGGCAGGCTCACCTACCACGGTGATACTTTGCTCCGACTCACGGATCTCAAGGCTGAGATCCAGGGCGATGGATTCACCGGCGCTCAAAATTAAGGAACGATGTTGAAACGGCTTAAACCCCTGGTAAGTTGCCGTCAAATCGTAGTGCCCTGGAGGGAGCCGCAGAAATTCATAAAAACCTTCCGCGTCGCTGGTGGCGCGGTAAACCATGCCGCTCTCCTGTTGCCGAGCCTCCAGTATCACATTGGGCACCATTCCCCCGGCGCTGTCGGCCACCCGGCCTGAAAGGCGTGCCGCTGAGGATTGCCCAAGAAGCAGCGAAGACGTGAAAAGCACTATCGCGAAAAAAATTCGTGCTGCTAATCGCATTTAAAACGCTCCTCTAGATACGTTTTGAAGAAACGTCATTCTAGCAAAGGGTGGGAAAGAGCGAAATGACAATGATCACAAGTTAATGCGAACGCACTTTATGGACGTAATACTCCCAAGCGTGTTCGATGGCTCGAGTTTCTTTGAACAGGTCCGATTCTTGCGGCGTCAGAAAAATGGGTTCACCAGCCTGGCGTGCCGCAATTTGCGTGCGCGCTTCAACCTCTAGATAAATTGCTCGCAACACTGCCTGCTCCAAGCCCTTCCCCAAGGTAACGGTGCCGTGCCCCCGTAGCAAGATTCCGCTTTGCTGTTGAATACTGCGGGCTAGTTTTGAACCCCTTTCCACATCTTGGATGAGGCCAATCTCCGCAAATACCGGTATGAAATTTCCCAGGTTGGCACCGGAATTAGTGGTGGGAAGAACGCGATTGTCAATGTGACGGAGAACCCCGAGAGCGACAGCTTGGGGCGAATGGGTATGGACCACGCTGCCGACTTCACGAAGCTCTTTATAGATTGCGGTGTGAATAAAGATTTCAGAAGGAAGATTTCTTTCACGGACCGTTTCCGGCGTGACGTTGAGCTCAACCTCGACCAGATCTTTCAAATCTACTTCGTCAGGAGACCTATGACTCGCAATCCAGAGTTTCTCCGGGTTGCTGGAACGTACGCTCACATGTCCGTAAGGACCCACCAGGCCCTCAACGGCGAGGATACGGTTGGCAAGCACCAGCTTTTCTTTTTCGCTATCCGCCTGCTGTGCGAATCCCGAAAAGCCAACCCCAAAAATTGAGACCCCTATAGCCACCAGCGGAAAACGTCTTAGTACACACGTTTTCATAAAGGAACTCTGGACAAGCCTTAAAAGCTGTATCGCAGCTGAAATTGAATCACGCGCCCCTTGTTTTGAGTGTCAGTGATTTTTCCGAAGGTTGGCGATGGAAAAACATCACCCGGCCTCTCAAAAAAGGGATGATTAAAAAAGTTATAAAAGTCGGCCCGGAATTGCAAGGTTTGGCCTTCACGAAACGAAGGAAAAGTCTTGATCAAGCCCAGGTTCGTATTATTGAGAGAATCCTTTCGAAATACGCGCAGGCCCAGGTTTCCCCTTCCTCCGGGGGGAATTTGAGTGTTGAAGTACTCCGGTCTGAGAATGCTTGTTGAAGTGTCCGGATTGTCAATCGACTTTCCGAGAATGGAGGGATTGGTGATGTTGGGACGGTCCAAACCTTCGCCGTCCACGTTTCCAAAGCCGGGAGCATCGGAGCTGGTCTCGAAGTCAAAAAAAGTGCCCGTACGGATTACGGTTGAGCCGGACAGCTGCCAGTCGTTGAGGAGGGTGGCCCAAAAACTCGTACCGCTCAATTTCAAAGGCAGCCGGTATGTGTAGTTTGCGATGAGCGCGTGAGGCGAGTCAAAAATACTCGGGCCTTTAAGATCGGCTTGGAAATGATGCTGTGATTGGCTCGCCGGCTGTGCCGTCTCACGGTTGAGCGTTGACGCAAAGTCATAACCGCTGGTGAGGTCCTTGCTGAATACATATTCCAGATCCAGGCTGAGGCCTTGGGAAAAACGTTTTCTAAGACCCAACTTGAGCGCATCGTAGTACGACATACCGCTGTTGATGATGGTTCGCACCGCGAGGTAACGCGGGTCGGGCCTGCGCTGGTCAATAGTCGCTATGGTGGCGGGAATGCCAGGGACCGGCTCGGCCCGATTGGTGACCACGGGGAAGAAAAGCTTGATCGATCGTATTCCGACGTAACCTGCCTCCAGCAATAGGTTGCCGCCCAGACTCTTCTCAATCACCAGGTTGTACTGGTGAGCATAAGGAGCCACTAGGTCGGGGCTTACGGTGCTTAATTCGTTGCGGCGAACTTCTCCCGGCTTTATCTCGATGCCACGCAGCGGATTGATGAAGCTCGGATTTTGTACAGTAATCGTTTGGACGGACGGCGGGTTGAATCGCGCCTGCTGATAGGTGGCTGGGAAGATATGACCATAAGAAATCATGTATCCGCTTCGGATGGTGGTGGAGCCTTTTCCGGGATTCCAGGCAAAAGCGACTAGAGGGCCCCAGTTATTGGCGTCAGCCCGGTAGCCCAGCTCTGTTAGATTGTTGACCTCGGTGGGAACGGTCAAAAGCTCATAGCGCATTCCCAAAGTCAGGCTCAGGTTGGGCCGAAGTCGGATTGAGTCCTGCAGATAAAACGCGTGCTCCCAGCTTCTAAAGCCTCTATACAGATTGCCCAGCGTGATGGTAAAGCGTGTGGGAGCTCCCCAGCGGAAGTTTTCAAGAGCGGTTCTGCCGAAATTGTTGCCGAAAACAAAGCGGCCGCGCCCGTTATCGCTCTGCAGATCATTTAGCTGAATGCGAATCGTGCGCGCCCCCATTTGAAGCTTGTGCTGTCCGCGAAGAGTGCTGAAATCGAAATTGACACCGTAACGATTCTGATACCGTCGGCGCGGGAACTGAGTGCCCGGACCCAGGCTGGTGACTTCTGCCAACTCCCCGCCGAAGCTGATGTCGGGTGTTTCTCCCAATCCGACGGATTTGAGCAGCGAATCGAACTTTTCGGTGGGTAAAAGCAATGCCCGAAGCCGGTCAAAATAAAAGGACGCCTGTACGGTGGTCCGGTCGGAAAGCTCGCGAACGTAGGTTGAGGAAAAACTCTGCGGCCGCAATTTGGTGTCGGGATATTGTCCCAGCACCAGCTCAAACGGGTCTTCTGTGTAATCGGAGAGCGCATATTGAAAAGCAAGTTTTTCGTTCTCACTCATCAGGCAGTCCGTCTTGAGCGTCCAGTTAAATTCCTTGATCCTTCGTTCTGAATTGGTGTTTAACTGACGGGCCAACACACCAGGAAGGTTGGGTATCTCTTGTGGGTAGGCCTCAAACAATGCCGACACCACCCGCCGGGTCAGTGGATCGGTGGTTAAAGGAGTACGCTCCTCGGGGAGCGGCACGCGAATGTTGCCGTTGACGAAACCCGATTCCCGCACCACATCCATGGAGGTGGAAAAGAAAAGCTTTTTCTGCACAATCGGTCCTGAGGTCGTGAATCCAAACTGATTGCGGCGGGAGGGCTTAAGGGGCCCGACGTTAAAAAATGGGCGGGCGTTAAGGACACTGTTCTGATGAGCTTCATAGAGGGAGCCTCGAAATCGCTCTCGCGGAGGCGCCGGGCTTGCGACAATGATTTGACGAAGCGGGGCGCCGTAATCTGCGCCATAGAGGTTTTCCTTGGAAGTAAACTCCAGAAATACCGGGTTGATCCCGCCGCGGCGGATGGGATCGCGCAAAGCGTTCAAGTCAATCTTGCTGATGAATATATTGGGATTGCGCTCTTCGGCCGCCCTTAATGCCGCAACTCGCGTCAGGGGAACCAAACGCAAGTCCACGTCTTTTCGGTTGGATCTCTGGACTTCAACTTGAGCGCTTTGAGGAAAAAACCCGGGCGCGGTAACTAGAATTCGAAATACCCCCGGGTCCAGTCCCGAAATATGGAAAATACCCGCAGCATCCGTGGTAACGACTTTTTCAAATTTGCTGTCACTTGCGGAGGCCAGGACTTGCACCTGGGCAGCGCCCCTCCCATCCTGGAACGTAACCCGGCCGGTGATTTCACCAGTAGAGGTTTGAGCATAGAGAGTTCCGATTGATAGGAAGGTAAGTAATATTACTGCTTTCTGTACAAACTGCATTAAAACCTCCGGCCGTTAATCGTTTTCAAAAACACCAATCATATCAATTCAGATTTTCCGCGCGAAGCTTTTATTGCAACGACAGCTGGTAAAGGGCCGGAGGGTTGGTCTTAGCGTAAAGATCGAAGAACTTTATTGTCGCAAGTTCTGGAGCCTCATCCAGCAGCGAAAGCCATGCCGAACGTCCAAAGCGATTCTCGATTTGCATGATCATCCAGCAGCCAACGTAATAGCCCGATTTGGAACGGGTGTAGAGCTGTGCCATCCCTTCGTGGTCGGGTGGTTGTCGGAGAATGTTGCGAACGTCCTGAAACGCTGCGGAGAGAGCCTTTTCGTTTTTTAGCACCGTTTCAAATTCTGGAAAGGAATGGTCACCCACACAAATGCGCGAGGCAGCACCTTCGGTAAGAAGGCTGGTGAGAAGGATTTGCCGGGGGCGAAGCGGGTCGATTTGGAAAAATTGAGGCCCGACGGCCACGTGGTGCAGTTCATGTGCCAGTATGCAACTGAGCTGTTTTCGAGCCTTGTGCTCGAGAGGTTGAAGCACCGGGGCTGCAGAAACAATGATGGCGTCTTCCAAAGTTTTTGCTGTGTAAGGTACGTTCTTAAATACCCAGATCTTGAAATTCCCGCGGTATTCTTCAGAAAGGTACTTGTTGGATTTGTGAAGCACCTCCTTCAGCAGAGTTTTCAGCTTTCTTTCCAATAAGGTGCCGCTTTGCTGGTCCACAACCGGCCAGGAGATTTCCTGCCGATTGCCGTGAGCCTCCCAGGAGGGGAGGCGGGGGGCACCCTCGGTTGATATCCGGGTGAGGGTGACCTTTGATCGCACCGTCACCTGCCAGCCCAGCAGTACTTCAGGATGTATGGAAGATGCAAAAAGGGGCTGAAGCAGACAAAGAGCCCACGGAAAGAAAAACCTGATCACAGCGCGTAACTTCAGTGTGAGTCTTTCAGGACCGGTTGTCAAATCCAAAGGCGTTGGATTTCGGTAAATTCATAAAAAGTTAACTATTTCTAAAATTTGCGTCAGGTGATGTAATTTCTTCTGTGTGAAATGTAGGGGGTGTCAGTGGGTTTTGTTAGCAAAACCCTAGAGCTCTTTCAAAA
>JACQSY010000131.1 GCA_016211085.1 Acidobacteriota bacterium
GTCCCCGTGAGCTGTGGCAACTCAGTGATGCCGCTCGAGCCGCCCTGCGCCGGATGCGCCGACGGCCTACCCTGGTCACCGCCTTCTGGAAGCAAGCTGATCTCTTTGATTAATGTCACTAGGTTATGTAATACTCGTTAAGTACTCCAATTCATAAATACGATAACGTTTGTGCGAGCGCGATGGCAGCCAAATCGAGGCGCGACGACGCCGGACAAAGGCAAACCCTTTTGCAGCCACCCGGTGGCTCAAAAAGGTTTGGATGCGAGGCGGCAAGGAAGTGAGGAGCGAGGCGTACTGGAAAGTACGCTGCAGCGACGAGCGACGCAGCCAACGAAGCAGACGGGCCTTTTTCAGCCGCCGGAGACTAGTGCATGTAGAAGAAGCAAGCAATCTGTGGCACCGGAATCTCCCGCATAACAATCAACGTACCCGGCTTCCCTTCCGCCGTCTGTTTCTGTCCGCCGGCAGCAAAGACACCAGCGCGGTTTTGAATGAGGATGTCTTTATAGTCGGTGGGGGTCTCCGGCTCACTGACTCGGAATTTCACCTGGGCGATGATTCCGTCGGGCAACTGCTTCCCATCGCCTGCTTCAACTTTGATGGTCACCTTGCGACCCTGGGATGCCGCATCCACTCTGGCATCCACTTTAGCCGAACTGCCGGCGGCGGCCTCCGCCTGAACAAAAGTCACCTGCGGGGGCAGCTCCAGCTCGCTTTCCGTCGCCTGAATTCTCTCCCCCTTCGTGTCCACCGTGATAGGGACACTCATGATTTCGCCCAGCCGGGCGATGGCGGTTCCCAGGTCCACCTGCGCTTTTGATTGGGCCAGAGTGGGTACAGTCAGGATAAAGAAAAAGCCAATGAGGCCAATGATGTCGCTACAGCGTCGCATGAAATAGCTCCTCAACCGGGCAAGTGATGAGAGTATACGAATCCTCAACGGTGAGAATCTGCAGCAGCCGGCTAGCGGCTGCTGCATCCGAAGTTTGCGACTACTTCTTATCGTAGTATTCCTGCATTTCCTTTAGGATCCATGCGTCGGGCGCCGCGGCATAGTCGCGCTGGTAATCACCCGGCACGTTGATTCCGGGCACAGCGGGTATCCACTCCTCGCGCAAGATCTCGTCCGGATTGCCGTACTTGGCCGCGAACTGCCGGACTTCCGGATCGTCCAGGACCATGAGGTGACCTTTATCCACGACCTTTATCGTCTTCCCATCAACGGTCTCGATTTCAACCGTGTTGAACAGCGTGTGGACGTGAAAATGCGATTCCGGGATCTTGTGCTCTCGCGCGAATTCGTCGAAGTCAGGACGGGACGCAGCTTCCGGCGGCTTGGTGAGACCCAATCCAAAGTGAATAACGCCACTGCGCAACCTCTCCCACGTCATCCCTGCCTCTCCCCGCTGGGTTTCCGGCGGGCGAACTACTTTGGGATTGGTGGCCATGGCTGCCTCAATGAGCCAGCCGGCGCCCGGGCCGGGAAAGGTGGGAATTTGAACGTCTTTGTATTTGTTCAGAAATTGCCGCCATAGCTCGCCGTTGCGTCCTCCACCTTCAATGCGGGTGATCCGTCCCTGTTCGAGGAAGACTTTGATCGCAGGATAGGTTCCCGCGTGATTGATGGTTCCCGCAAGAACACCCTGGGCATCGAATCCTTTGGGGGCCATAAACAAAGGCGTGAGGCTGACATGGCCCTTCATGACCACGTCGTCACCGTAGCCAGGCCATTCGCTCTTGAGCAGCTCAAAATACTCTGGCTTCATGCTCCAGCTGATGTCGGTTCCTTCCGGGTCGGTCACGCGAATGCGCTTGGCCTTAAGAATTGCGGCCCACACCTTCTGGTCGATCAACTCCTGGACTTCCAGAGGGAAATTGGGCGCGCCTGTTACGAACTTCGCCATCGTATTCCACGGGATATATTCCCAGCGGAAGGGTGTGCTGGGGGCGGGTCCACCCTCGCCGTGGATTAAAAGGTCGTAGTTTCCTATGGTGGCCATCTTCAGAGGCACTTCATATCTCCCGCCCGTGCCGGCTTCCATCACGGGGTTATCGGCTACTGCCGGTGCAATTTCCGTCCAACCTTCGCGCGAGCGTGCGGGAGCGGCATAGGTGATTACGATGTCTGGACGCCCACCGGCTTCGGCAATGGCTGTGCTGATGGCATTCAAAACACGCCGGTCAAAATTGCTGTTAACCACTATCAAAACCTTCTCACCCTTCCTTATTCCATAGCCTGGACGCAGCTGATCGCGGTTGGAGGGTCTCTTCACAACGGCGCGGGCAATCTCAACCAGTTGCTCGGCTGACCATTCTTTTTTCAAGTTAGGGTAACGGGGGGCTGGGAAACCGCCCGCCGCCTTTTCCTGCTGGGCATGAGCCATCAGAAAGAAAAGCGGCAAGACCATAATCCCTCCAGCCACCATCCTGTGAAACTTAATAGCTCTTAACATTGACTACTCCTTATTGATGTTTGCTAACGAGGTCCGTCACCGGACAGTGTTGATGATAGCTCAAGACGTACGATCACACAAAAAGAGACGACATGGGGCGCGGCTCAGGTTGTCTTGAGGGCGCTCCCTTATTCTAGGGGGATTGCAGGCGATTGTGACCGTGCCAAGAGCGCAATCTTCTGGAACTGCAACCTTACCGTGCTAGCGCAAACATTTCACTGAGCTTTGAGCTTGAGGGCTCGCTCAGCCATTTCCGCCATCATCTTGTACATGGCGAATTCTCTTTTAGCCCATGCCGCCGGATCTGTCGCGTAGTCCTTCCAATAGTCTCCCGGATAGTTGATTCCGGGAATGGCGGGGACCCACTCGTAAGCAAACAACTCTTCCGGTTCGCCGTATAGCGATGCGAGCTTGCGTATTTCAGGATCATCAAACAGCGTGATCCAGCCCTTGTCTACAAGTTTCGTCCATCTTCCTGTGTTACGGTTCTTGACCTCCACCGTATTGAAATACGTATGGATGTGCCACCAATGGCCGTAGGGAACTTTTTCCCTGGCTGCGAAATCCACCAATTCCTTTTCAAACGGGTGTCCATTGATCACCTCCACGCCGAAGGACAGGTGGAGCATCCCGGCGCGCCGCCGTTCATCAATAATGGTGCTCTGGAAAATAGAAGGAGCGCGTACCGCCTTGGGAGAAGTGGCCAGTGCAATTTCGTGGAGGTGAAAAAATCCTGGAGAGGGAAAATGAGGGTACTGGACGTGACGCGTTTTTTCCAGCCACTGCCTCCACCGCTCGCCATATTCGCCACCCCCCTCGACTTTCTCGACTTTTCCTTCTCTCACGTGGACAGCAATGTGCGGGGTGAAACCGTAATGATTGGCGGTTCCGGCAATCACGCCGTTGGCGTTGGGAAAACGAAGAACGGAAGAACCGGGCATGGCAGAAGCGAGGTAAGGGTGAAGAAAGAAATGCCCGGAGAGGTTGTCAATTTCGTAAGCGCTTGCATCCTCCGGGGTCATCTGCCAGGAGATGTCGGTTCCTTGGGGATCGGTGATGCGCACTTCGGAGGCTTCCGAAAGAAGCCGTGCCATTTTCTTCTCGACCGTCTCCATGAATTCACCGGGCATGGCCTGAGAGAAAAGTCCCTGTACGTCGGTAGCAAAATAATATCCTGCAAACAGCTCACCCAGCGCGTCCCGGTAGGGGGCCGCATAGCCGCCCGAACCCGCATAAACTTTGGTATATTCCGGGTGCTTGGCGAGGTAATACTTCAAGAGCATATCGGTGGTGGGAGGACGGTTTTCAGTTTCCTCTCGCGGGAGAGCACGATTTTCCCATACCTCTGCTTCCCGCCATCCATCCTCCGCGGAAGGAGGACGCATCGCCCCTTCACGCCGGGCCGCTGCCGGCCGCATTTCGGCCAGTTCGTCGTCATAGACCACGTCTACCTTCTTGGCGCCTTCTTCCAGAATGGCTCGCTTCAGCGCCTCCAGAACAATGGGATCCTGGACCCGACGATTGGTCACCAGCAAAACCACGTCTCCTGCCCGTGGGGGGCGATAGTAATAAATGGTGTTGTCGCCCCGATACTCCATCTGCACATATTTGTAAGTCGCCCTTACGTAGCGGCGTGCTACCGGGAGTAAATCCTCCACGGTGTGCTTCACAAAAAAATAAGCCGGGTATTTGGGCGCGGGGTATTGAAAACCTGGCAATACATCACGGGGAGAACCAGGAGTGGACTTGAGCTGGGATAGGGCCATCCCGGTGGAAAGAATGAAAAGAACAGAGACGGTGAGTAGTCGGTCTCTCATAACGAACACCTAGAAAAAGAGCCGGCGAGAAATTAATTCTCGCCGGCTTCAGGGCTGACAGAGAACCACCTAGAACAGGAACTTCAAACCAAACTGAATCTGGCGTGAAGTGGTGATGGTTCTGGTGATCCGCCCTACGGTCTGCTGGATTTGCAGTGTTCTCGGGTCAAAGATGGCCCCCGACGGGAACGCAAAATTTGCCCGGTTGAACAGGTTGAAGAACTCAGCCCGGAACTGCACGTCCAGACGCTCGCTGGCCTTGATGTTGTTGGTGAGGACTAGATCAAAGTTGGCAATCCCGGGAGCAATAAGAACATTTCTCCCAAAATTACCGACCAGCGCGCCTCCGGGAACATTGGTGTGGTTGAAGGGCGTCGGGTCGAAATACCGGTTGGGATTTCTTTCATCAATCCGCACTTCTCCGGAACCCGGTTTCAAGTCGGGATAATCCCGGATGAAACGCATATGACGTGCCTGGGCGCCCGAACTCACATTAAAGGGCTGCCCGTCGCTGAATCGTCCGATCCCACTGAGGGACCAGCCTCCCAGGACTTTGCCGGCCAAGCCCGTCATGTTCCGACCTGGCAACTCATAGGTGAAGTTGAACACCAGGTTGTGTCGAACATCGAACGCCGAAAGGCCGGTGTCGCGCATATCCAGGTAGCGCTGGCCGGAGCCTGCACCGTCATTTGAAAAATCTCCGCTGCCTACTGTGGAAGACGTGTCGTCGATCGACTTGCCCCACGTATAGGAGACCTGGAATTGCAGGGAGTTGAAAAATCTCCGATTCAGTTCCAGTCGGAAGTCATGATAGGTGCTGGAGGCAAGAAACTGCATGGGCCGGAACCGCCCAAATTGAGGATGACGAACCGGCGCAGTGGTGGGCACAAAAAGCCGGCCGTTTTGCAACTGAGCAATGGCCACGTTCCAGGTCGTGATCATCGAAAGATGGACACCACGATTGCCGGTATAACCCGCCGTAATTACGGTACCGGCACCAATCTCCCGCTGGATGTCCAGGCTCCACTTCAAGAGGTAAGGCTGGTTCGGCTCCCACTGGGTAACATCGGCTTGGGGGGTCGCCACCAGCAGAGCTCGCTGCGTGGTTACGGCCTCCGGAAAATCGATGGGTACCGGCAGGCGGTTGGCAAAAAGCTGAAAACGCCGGGAAATCAGAGGCTCGATCGACGAGTCACCGCCGGAAGAGTACTTGCTGTTCAATGGATCGAAGAACACCCCGAAACCGGCCCGGATGGCCGTCTTGGTGTCACCCCACGGATCCCACGCGAATCCAATACGGGGAGCGACGTTCTCCCTTGAGGGATTCTTAAACAACGGGTTGCCCAGGCTGGCCATGGAGTCGGTGATGCCGAGGACATTGCGCCAGTCAAAACGGAAGGTTGAGACCTGGCCGTGACGGTCCACCAGATCGCTCACGAACTCCCAGCGCACCCCCAGGTTCAACGTGAAATTGGGAGTCAGCTTCATGTCATCCTGGAAATAAAAACCAAACTGCCATTGCCGAAGGTAACGCTGCGCATCCCCGGCAATGACACCACTGAAGCTGTCCACTTTTGAAACGAGGAAGTCCTCGATATTGAAGAAGGAGAAATCTCCACCGCGTTGAAACACTCCTTGGGTGCGATTGTCCTGACGACGCTCTACGTCAGCGCCGAACTTCATGGAGTGCTTTCCCTTCGTGTAGTAAAGGTCGTCTTTGTACTGGAAATAATTATTGATTTCAAATGCAGTTGTGAAGTTCGACCCCAGAGGATTGCTGACTCCGCCACCAATACTGAGGGTGCCGTAGAGGGGCAAACTACCCACCTGGGTAAAAGGAGTAAAGGAGCGCAGCTTGGCTCCTCCGATGGTGTCATTGTACTGGCTGAGATTGGAGCGATTGAAACCGAAGGTAAATTTGTTGATCAATTGGGGTGAAAAAACCCTGGTTTCTCCCAAGGTAAAAAACTGGTTTCGGCTATCAGCGACCGCAAACGCATTCAGGTTTGAAGGAACGCTCTTAATCCCATCGTCATAGGTGTAACGCGCAAAAAAGGAATCGTTCTCAGAAAAATTGTGGTCGAATCGAATGGTGACGAAGTCTTCGTCCGTGCTCTGGGTAATGCCGCGAATGTACTCGGCCCTCCCATCACCGAAATCGGTGCTGTTGGGAGCGGGAAAAAGATTCACAAACGGTTTGACATTAGGGGCAATTCCCACTTCCCGAAGCTGTCCGGTGGCTGGATTACGTAGGAAGCCGCGCCGGGCATCATTGCTGAGCACGTTAAAGAACTGTGTCACTCCGAGTCTCTCCCGCAAACCTTCATAACTGCCGAAAATAAAGGTTTGGTTTTGAACAACCGGTCCTCCTAAAGCGAACCCATATTGATTGCGCTTAAACTCCGGAGGATTGCTTCGGACTGTCGGGTTCTTGGGATCCCGGTCAAAGAAATTGCGGGCATCAAGATTGTCGTTGCGCAGGAACTCAAAAACCGATCCGTGCCATTCGTTGGTTCCCGACTTGGTCACTGCATTGAAGACCCCTCCGACATGTCGCCCGTATTCGGCGCTGTAGGCGTTGGTCACGATGTTGAATTCACGGATTGTTTCCACACCCATCAGGAGGCCCGCAGCACTCCCCGGGGCGCCGGCGCGGTCCGTAATGTTTGCGCCGTCGAGCTGAAACAAGCTGGTGTTTTGCCGGGTGCCGGCAATGGAGATCTTTCGTGAAAACCCTACCACTCCGTGCTGGTCTCCATATTCCGCAAAAGTGACGCCAGATTTTAGCGGCGCCAGCTCAATCAGGCTTCGAGCATTCAACGGCAGGTCGCGAACTTTTTTCTCGTCCACAAGACCGGCAATCGTCGAGCTGGTGGTTTCGACTTGAGGAGCCTCTCCCAACACCTCGACTCGCTCGGTCATCTCGCCGACATTCAGGGTGAGGTCAATTAAGGCTTCCTGTCCGATCGTCAAGGTGATCCCGCGTCGAACGGTGGTTTGAAAACCCGACAACTCCGCCTGAATTTCATAGGCTCCCACTGATAATTCGGGAATCCGGTAACGCCCGCCGTCATCAGTGATGGCAGTTCTTGCAATGCCGGTCTCAATGTTTTTCGCCGTCACGGAAACGCCGGGCAGCACACCTCCCGTACTGTCTTTGACCACGCCCAGCATGGTCGCAGTCGCAACCTGGGCCCTGGTCGAGCCGGATACCACAATTGCCAATAGGAGGCAGGCCATTAGCGGCATCCATAACCTTATTAATTTCATGTGTCCTCCACGTTGAAAAAAACCAGTACTTCTTAACGTTGACACGGGTAGCTTTCTACCCGTTCCCTGGGATGAACAGGCGATGAGCAAAGACAGAATTTAGCTTTCTGCCCTGACAAAGTCAAATCATTTGGATTGCCTTGGCGACCCGGCGAAGCGGAGCCCTGGGAGGCATTGAATTCCCCGTCTTGAGGCGGGTGGCCGCCCGGAAAGAAAAGCGGCAACGTGTAGCCGCATCTCCACAGCTTGCTGCCGCAGCTTGCCGGGCAGTGGAGCCTCTGGTTCTGGTTTTTTTACGTTGCTTTTGAGGTAAAAGGGTAGTAGTTTTTTATTTTGAACAATGAGTCAAATTTCGAATAATAGTTCAAAAGAAAAGGTTCCCCGCTATCAAAAAAGACGGCTGGAGATCCTGCGCAGCGCGGCCCTGGCCTTCAGCCAGCGCGGCTTTTGGGGAGCCACCATGGAGGAAATCAGCGAGGCGCTCGACCTCACCAAGGGAAGCCTTTACTATTATTTTTCGTCCAAGCAGGAACTTCTCTATTTTTGCCAACAGTATTCGCTGCAGAGGTTGCTTGACGAG
The DNA here is from genome assembly GCA_016211085.1 of Acidobacteriota bacterium. Taxonomy (GTDB): domain Bacteria; phylum Acidobacteriota; class UBA6911; order RPQK01; family JACQSY01; genus JACQSY01. The sequence continues at coordinate 8,124 of JACQSY010000131.1, forward strand.
GCACGTCGCATCCGAACCTCATCAGACCCTGTCCCCGTACAGCTTTGCCAGATCATCGTGGAGCAGCTACGGTGCATACTTGACGAATTGCAGGGTTCACCGGCGCATGCTCAATTCCAGGGCCTCCCTGAAAAACACCTCCGCGAGGTCATTCAAAAGCGCGACCATTATGAGATGATCCTACGGAGATTGGTAAAAAAAGGCATCCGTGAGGGTTACTTCATTGCCTGCGATCCGAAGATCGTGGTCTGGGCCATTCTGGGGGCCGTCAACTGGACGGTTCAATGGTACTCCCCCATAGGACCCCTGAGCGGAAAACAAATCGGTGAACAATTTGCCTCTTACCTGGTTCGCGGGCTGCTCCGACCCGAACACCAGGACCTGCTTCCGGCAACCCGGCTCAACCGGAACAGAGCAAGCCAAAGGAGATTAGCGCAATGATTCAGACCACGGCTCTGATTCATTTACGAGTCAACGGGCGTGACTACCATGTTGCCGTAGCACCTTCAAAAACTCTTCTGGAAGTGTTGCGAGAAGATCTGAGATTAACCGGAACCAAGCACGGTTGCGAACTCGGTGAATGCGGCACTTGTGCCGTCCTGGTTGACGGAAAGCCGGTGCTTTCTTGCCTGGTGCTTCCTGTGGAACTGGAGGGTGCCGAGATTACGACCGTTGAAGGACTTGCATCAGGCAACTCGTTGCATCCTCTTCAGGAGTCCCTTGCTGATTTAGGCGCCGCACAATGCGGTTACTGCACCCCTGGAGTGTTGATGGTCGCCAAAGCGCTTCTGGACGAAAATCCACAACCCACCCGCGAGGTGATCAAGGAAGCTTTGGGAGGAAATCTGTGCCGCTGCACGGGCTATTTGAAAATATTTGAAGCCATCGAAATGGCGGCCCGGAAAATGCGCGCCGGCGGCTCCGAAAACAAGGAAAAACAGCTATTTGACTGTTCGGCTCACGCGAGCGCCTGGCAAAGCCAAGGCTGATTTCTCATGCGGAGTATTCTCGATGTCACGCAACACGCAAAATAAAGAATCATTAAACGTGGTTGGCAAGCCCCTTCGTAAGGTTGATTCTCGAGCCAAGTGCACGGGGCAAACCATTTTTGTGGACGACCTGTTCCTGCCTGGGATGCTGTTTGCAAAAATTCTAAGGAGCACACGCCCCCACGCCTTGATTCGGAAGATCGACACCTCAAGGGCTGAGGCTTTGAGCGGAGTCCGTGCCATTCTCCTGGGGCATGAACTCCCCATTACTTTTGGAATTCTGCCGGTAAGCCAGGACGAGCACACATTAGCCATAGAAAAGGTCCGTTATGTTGGCGAGCCGGTGGCTGTGGTAGCGGCTGACGAAGAGGCGATTGCTGAAGAGGCCATCCGTTTGATCGAAGTTGAATTGGAAGAGCTTCCACCAGTCATGAGCATCAGAGAAGCGTTGGATCCCTCGACGCCTGAAATCCAGGCCTATGGCGATGGCCATAATATTCACAAGCTGGTCTCGCTTGAATTTGGAAATGTCGAGGAGGCTCTGAGTCGATCTGATGTGCTTCTGGAGGATTTGTTCTTTTATCAGGGAAACACTCACTTGCCGATGGAGCAACACTGTGCGGTTGCCTTGTGGGATCCTGATGATCGTCTCACGCTCTGGTCCTCCACGCAGACTCCCCATTATGTGCACCGGGCGCTGGCGCGCGTGCTGGAGGTCCCGGCCGCACGCATTCGCGTGATCGCCTGCCCTAACGGCGGCGGGTTTGGAGGTAAGAGTGATCCATTCAGTCACGAAATAGCAGTGGCTAAGCTCTCCATGAAGACCGGGAAACCGGTAAAGTACACCGCTACTCGTGAGGAGGTTTTCTATTGTCACCGAGGTCGGCACCCCGTCTTGATGAAGAGCCGCCTGGGGATGAAAAAAAACGGGACCATTACGGGACTAGAATTCCAAACGGTTCTGGACGGAGGCGCCTATGGGAGCTACGGCGTGGCCAGCACGTTTTACACCGGCGCTCTCCAGACTACCACTTACCAGATTCCACGCTACCGGTTCCAAGGAGCGCGGGTTTTTACCAACAAGCCACCCTGTGGCCCCAAGAGGGGTCATGGGACGCCTCAACCCCGTTTTGGCCTGGAAGTCCAGCTTGACAAGGCTGCGGAAAAATTGGGAATGGACCCGGCTGAACTGCGGCTGAAGAATCTGGTACAACCCAATTCCCTTACTGCCAACTGGCTGCAGATCCGCACCTGCTCGCTGGACCAGTGCATCGAAAAAGTCGTTGAAGCTTCTTCCTGGAAACAGAAGTTCCGTCGCTTGCCTTTCGGCCGCGGGGTGGGATTGGCTTGCAGCTGTTATTTGACCGGAGCAGGCCTGCCCATCTACTGGAACAGCATGCCGCATTCCGGCGTGCAGCTGAAGCTGGACCGCTCCGGCGGTGTCACCGTCTTTTGCGGGAGCACAGACATCGGGCAGGGTTCTGACTCCGTGCTGGCTTACATCGTCGCTGAGGTCCTCGGAATCGACCCCTTTCACATCCGTGTGGTCACCGCCGACACCGATCTCACACCAGTAGACCTGGGAAGTTATTCCAGCCGTGTGACGCTCATGACGGGAAATGCCGCCATTCAGGCAGCCGAACGGGCTCGAGAGCTGCTCGACGAGATCGCGGCTCAGGAGCTGAAAGTTCCCAAGGAACGACTGGCAGCCGCTGGTGGAAAAATCTTTGACTGCGAGAACCCTGAAAAATTTGTCCCCTTTGAAAAAGCCGTCCAGCTTGCCGAGTCCAAGTTTGGAACCATAGGGACTGTTGGGAGCTACAAGCCTGCCGAGTCCCCGGGGAAGTATAAAGGAGCAGGGGTCGGCCCCAGTCCCACCTATAGCTATAGCGCAGCAGTAGTACAAGTCCAAGTTTATACAGACACGGGTTTTATAAATGTGGAAAAAATTTGGATCGCGCACGACGTGGGCCGCGCGCTGAATCCGCTGCTTGCCATTGGCCAGATTGAAGGAAGCGTTTACATGGCGCTGGGAGAAGCATTAATGGAAGAGCAGGAGTTTCGCCATGGCCTTCACAAGATTCCCAGCATGTTGGACTACAAGAGTCCCACCTCTGCGGATATGTGCGAAGTTGAGACCTTCCTCGTCGAAGAACCGGATGCTGAAGGACCTTATGGGGCTAAGGAGTGCGGCCAGGGTCCTCTGCTGCCGGTGCCTCCGGCATTGGTGAATGCCATCTATGACGCCGTAGGGATACGAATTGATGAAGTTCCGGTCACACCCGAAAAAGTGTTAAAAGCGCTTCGCTGGCGAGCCGACGGTAAGGCCCCCCGCTATGGCCCTCAAATGTTCCCTCAAGTTCCTTATCCAGAGGCCAAGATGATCCTGCCTCCTGCCGAAGGGGGTGACGGAAGGGTCTTGGCTGAACCTGCCTCCAGGCTCCAGATGAGGGGAGAGTAGTCATGTTGCGATTGCCCGCATTCCAATACAAAAAACCTCGAAGCATGCGAGAGGCGGCTCGCATCCTTGCCCAGGAAGGGCCGGATGCCATGGTGGTTGCCGGCGGCACCGATCTCTGGCCGAAGATGAAAAGACGCCAAATGGAGCCAAAGACCGTCATCGGCTTACGGCATCTTTCCGAGTTGCGCCGCTTTGACGGAAACTCCGCAAAAGGTTGGGTGCTGGGAGCCGGATTGACACTCCACGAGCTGGAGAACCATCCTGTGCTGGCTTCAAACTACCCGGCCGTGGCCGAGGCGGCGCGATCGATTTCCAGTCCGCCTTTAAAAACCATGGGAACCCTGGGCGGCAATCTTTGTGTTGACACCCGCTGCAATTACTACGACCAGACTTACGAATGGCGGAAATCCATAAGTTTCTGCTTGAAAAAGGAAGGCGACACTTGCTGGGTTGCTCCGGGCAGCCCCCGTTGTTGGGCTGCATCCTCAACGGACCTGGCGCCGGTGATGCTGGCTTTGAATGCTCGCTTCCTCTTGGTGAGCGGCGAGGGGGATCGAATGATCTCGGCATCGGAACTCTACCAGGACGACGGCATCCGTTACCTGACAAAGGCCGATGATGAAATCCTCAAAGAAGTCCACTTGCCCGCCGTCAACGGAGACGTCATGGCTTTTTTGAAGCTGCGCAGGCGCGACTCGATAGATTTCCCAATTCTTAACGTAGCCGTCTGGGGCCGCTGTGCTTGCGACCGGAAGACATTTGAAGACCTGCGCATTGCCATCGGGGCAATCACTTCACGACCGTTCGTGGCTGAAGACGCTTCCCGCTTGCTCGTGGGGAAGGCGATGACGCCGGAGACAATTGAGCAGGCTTGTGAGGCAGCCTGGAAAATCTCAAGACCGTTGGATAACACGGACCTTGATTTTTCCTGGCGGCACAAAATGGTGCGCGTTTGGGTCCGGCGGGCTCTGGAATTACTGGTGCAACGTTCTGCTCTCTCTTGAATTACCCGGAGTCGCAGATGCCACTGTGAGCGCTTTACGAGCAGCGACCCCGTTTAGAAACTGTCGCACGAAGCACTTCACTAAACGAGCGGTTCGCTACTGGGCTGGAACGGCGGCCAGGATCGACAACGAATAATCTCCGAACAGCTCAAAGCAAAAGATATTGTCCGAGGCGGTGATTTTCACATAGCCACCTGCCTGGCCGATGGCCTGCTCGACCAGCTTTCCAATCAGCTCAGCCCGCTTTTCCTTGCTGAGAAGCTGAACGATCTTCGATCCCACCAGTTTGCCGCTCCTCTCGTAGACCTCCACGGTCACGGTCACGATATTTGCCGTCGGATTCAGCATGGTCACGCCTGTAAAAAGCGGATTGACCTCAGCTATATGGGACAACGTGATCGTCTTTTTCCCCGTGGGTTGAAGCGGGAGGCTGGCTAGGGCCTTGCCGTCGTCTGTACCAAACGTGACCACGCCTACGACGCCGGTCCCGGAACGGACTGAAACCTCAATGTATCCTTCAGAGAGCCGGCCCACCGGCAGGCCGAAAGTGGATGCAGCAGGAAGTATGAGAATTCCCCCCGCCGCGATAACCCGGTTCACTGAGGGAGTACCAGCACCTGCAATCAATCCTCCGTCGTTGCCGCGAACCGTGATGTCGACCGTAACCGATGCAGTGCCGGGATTGATCAGAATCAGCTCGGTAAAGAAAGCGCGGCCGTCGCCGATGGGGCCGCTGGCAAGCTGCGCCACGTAAAGCTGTGTCGCCACCGACGCCACATCCAATCCGTTTAAACCACCGATGTCCAGATTATCTCTGAAGATTTCAAAAGCAATCACCCCGTCGGTGGACATACCTCGGATGTAACCTGGAGTGTAGGTTGAGATGTCAAAAATGAAGTCGACGTTTCCAAAGTAACGGCCCCGCGCGTCAATCTGCACTGTTTTGGTTTCCTTCTTCGTGCCGGAGGTGTCATACATCTCCAGCGTCACCGACACCGGCTTGGAAAAAGGATTGACCAGGCTGAATTCAGATGACCCTTTCTTCTTCAGAAGCTTGGCCAAAATGAAATCCTTGACAGGCTGGAACTGAACATCAGCTCCGTCGATAAAGCTGAATTCATTGTCGCCAAACAAATAGAAACCGGTGGCGTTTGTGTTGCTGACGCCCACGTCGATCCAGCCGGTGTGCTCGATATGGGGCTGGAATCCGAAAAGCTCCGACTCCAGTCGCGCCTTCTGCTCGCCGGCACTGAGCGGCAATGTCTTCGGGTTAGTCACCCTTGTCCCCGTGATGATTTTGCCTTGATTGTTGAAGGCCGTGTAAACGGCTTCCGCGTTCTGACCGGAATTGTTAACCACGGCGATTCCGGTGAATTCCTGGCTGTTGCTGATCAGCCGCGGAACGTAGAGGTGTCGCGCGCTTCCAATCTGGACTCGAATGGGGTCTGAAACAGCGGCTTCGCTGAGAAGCCCGGCGCGATTGATGGCCCTTACGCTCACATAGTATGAAGAGCCGTTGGAGAGCGAGAGGTCCGTCAGATAAAAGGACGGGTTAGGCGTAAAGGTGAAATCTTTGACATTGCTGGAACCCGGGCTGGTCCCTATGGCATAACGATATCCGTCAATTCCTGATTCAGGATCAAACGCCGTCCAAGACGCTCCTAACGCTGATGTGCTGTCAATCACAGAGGGAGCGTTCAATACCGGCTTGCCGGGAGGCGTGGCGTCTAGAACCTTCGTAATACCATCCAGGACGCGCAGCTGGTAAAAATAACGCGGCCCTCCCCGGTAATCCGCTTCATCATCGCTCAAGTAGGAATAGTCCATGACCAGCAAGTAGTACTTGCCGTCTTTTTCCAACTTATAATACAAAGAAGAGTCATAGATGCCGCCGTCAAAATCCACATCGTCGTTGTAAGTGAGCAAATCGAGATTGGCGTCAAACAGCGCCAGAACACTGTCCATCTGGGAACCCGCTGCCTGATCCCCCCCTAGCCGGCCTGCAAACACGTCCGCTGAAAAATTGGTGCCTGCTTTACCGTCGAAGACATAGAGATCGATGTCCCCGGCCGGGTCAGTGGCTCCCTTGAAAACCTCGTTGGCCTTAATGGGGTTAGCATCCTTGGTTTCATCATTTGACTCTTTTTCCTCCTTCTCCACCAACACATCGGCAACTGGTTTACTCTTTTCGACAATCGTGATCTTGCCATCATTGCTCACCGTCCCATCAGCCGAAACGGTCACCGTGCGGTCCCCTGTGGGTGCGTCCGCTGCCACCGTGTACTGGGCCGTGATTTGCGACTCGCTGTCGACTTTTCCTCCCTCAAACGTGAGCCCAGTATCCGGAGCAATCCGGATACCCACATTGCCCTTGAATCCGCTGCCTCGAACCACAACGTCACTCTTGGTTCCCTGGATAAGCTGCGTAGGCGTGACGGAAACAATTTCCGGTTTGTTGGGCGCTGGAGGGGGCCCGGCACTAAAGACTCGGGTGGGAGGGGCCACATTGTCAATCTTGATCCTGTTTGCGCCGCCCGCCTTGAAATCCTTTTTGTCAACTGAATAAACGATGATCAGAGCGTAGTCGCCCGGTGTTATGTTATTGAAGCCGAGAAGTCCATCAAAGCCGATAAAGGCGCCATGGGGGAAAGTCTTGAAACTGCTGACAGTATTCATGACCTTCCCTTCCAAATCCGTGATGAAGATGTCGACGGCCTGAACGCTCTTAGGGAGACAGATTCCCGAAAAAGCATAAATACGTCCGTTAAAAAGCTTGCCCGGATACCTTGAAAACTGGACCCTTCCATCCTTGAGCAAATCCGCGAAAGAGTAGACGAACTCACCCGCGCCACCCACCGTCAATATGGGGAAGCTGTCCGTTTCAAAAATTCCGCGCGCGTTAAAAACTTCCCGTATCTTGGCCGCGTTGATACCTCCGTTTAATTGCTGGTCCGCAGAAATCAAGGCTACCAGGCCATGAGAGAAGCGAGCATCCTTGGCCGGGTGCAGCAAAAGACTTTCAAAGGTGATTTTCTCGGTCACGCTCGAGCCCAATACCAGACGCAGGTCCCAAAGTGCGGCAGCCCATATATCACCCAGGACATGCTCTTCGGTGGGACCATACGTCACGAGTCCACCGGCGCTTTCAAACTTCTGGTTTGCATCCTCAGGGTATCGGTTGCGATTGGTGAGATCCTTTACACATTTGCCCCGGGGATGCAGGTAGGTACCCGCACACGGATCTTCCATCAGGGCGGAAGCGAAGAAATCGGCAAATCCTTCTCCCATTCCTCGCGCCTCACTATGCAAAGGTTGCGGATTCTTAAAGATCTGTCGTAGCTGGTCGTCTACGGCGTGAACGTATTCGTGATAAATAACGGCATTTTCCAGCGCGAAATCAGCATTGTTGCTGGCCGTACCAAACACAAGCGCCTGTTGAGCACCTGTGTAATAAGCGTTGTTAAGCGTTCCCGTCGGCGGGATGTAGCGGGCGTATACGGGCATGGGAGTGTCAAGCTTTGAGAATCCGAAGACCGATTTAAAGTAGTCGTGAACGCGATTGACATGGTAGTAGAGGTTGACCTCCGAAATTCGCGTGTCACTGACCTCATAGCGGAAGGAAGCCGAGGCCGATTGCGCATTGAACTGGCCCGTGACTTTTCCCTGGTTATCCGTCCCTGACGCAAGATACACCTTGCTGAATTGGCCGCTGAGATACCCCGATTCGTCCAAATCAAGTAGTGTCTTCAACTCCAGCCGGGGGGTCTTGACTGGATTTTGCGGGAAAACGTTCCCTTCTCCGTTGCGAAACAGGATCAGGTTAGTTGCTGTCAGCACACGGCCGTCGACCGCATCCACGCGAAGGTGCACGTGTCTTTGCGGGCTTTGCAGCAAGATTATTTTCCACACCAACCGTACTTCAGACCCCTCTGCATAAAGGACCACTTCCGGCTTGCTCAGTAGAAGAGGGGGGGATACTTCCCGCGCCTCGGGTCCTGCTTGGCGTAGTTGCTCAATCATGTAGCGGGCTTCCGACCCAAACGAACCGGAGGACGAAGAGCTTCTACTTCTCAGCCTGGAATCTGCGGACAAATTCGTGCTTCCGGACAGGAATCGTCGGGCCAACTCAACAGCTTCATCCTGCGTAAGCCGTGGCGTGTAGAGGGGCGCCAGACGGGTCACCAGAGAGTTTGAAACGTGGAAAACACGCCCCTCCGCTGTCAGGTGGACCTCGAAAAAAGCGTTGTCGATTGGATAACCGTATTCGACTTGCTGCAGACGGACGTGTTGACCTGTCAAGCTCCTCTCGACGCTGGCGACCCGCAGTCTATCGGGTGGCAAACCTGGAGCAAATAATTCCTTTTCGGCCTCGAAAAAACCAAGTGCCAAGGTGACCGGGTCCGTGGTTGGAAGAGACTGGCCGGAAGCGGCACGCACCTCGAAAGAGCCGCCGTAAAGCGTCTCGACCCGCCCATCCGGGAGGGTGGTAACGCGCCACTCGCCAGACTTTCCAGCCTCCAGAATCTTCAGGGCGGGAGATTGCGCAAAGAGCCGTGCCGCCGGCACGGCAGAGACCCAAAAAGCGATGCTCAGGAGAAATCGGGCTACTGGCCGTTTCATAAAGGTCCTGGTCTCTGCAGAAGCAGTCCGCAGATTACCTCTCAAACACAATCACGTTTGTGGAAAAAAGAATCTCCCCACGTACCGCATCCACATAAACCTGCGTCTGCCTTAATGGGTTCTCGAGGATGATCATCTTCCAGCTCAAACGCAGGTTGTTGTTTATGGGATAAAACACAAGTTCTGCCGGTCCGGCAAGCGGAAATTCCGCTTGCTTTTCGGGCGGCCTGGAGCGCAACTCCTTGCGCAGGCGCCGCAGCCGATCAGAGACAGCTCGGGGTCTGGCATCAGTCACATCGGGTGCGCCGCCTTTCAAAAACTCTCTTGCCAGAATCACCGCGTCATCTGCCGAGAGTAGAGGCGCGCGCACGGCGCGAGCTGAAACCAACGAATTATTCACCTGGAACACCCGGCCGTCTTCAGTCAGATGAACTTCAAAGAAAGCGTCGTCCACAAGGAAGCCATCCTGAACCTGCTGCATGCGCACGTGCCGTCCTGTGGAACTTTCTTCTATTGTAACCACGCGAAGCTGCTCTGCGGAGAGAAGGGGAGCAAAGAATTCTTTTTCGGCTTCAAAGAAGCGTAGAGCCAAAAGCTGGGGGTTCTCTTTGTCTGAGGGAGCGCCCACAGTGGCGAGTCGAATGAAACCGCCGTAAGCAGATGCAATCCGGCCATTCGGCAAGTAGGTGAATCGCCAATCGCCGGGATGTTTGAAGGAAAAACGCTTTCCCAAAGACGATTGGGCCATGCTAAAAGGCAAAATTATCAGGAGCAAAAGAACACACGGAACAGGAGCCCCCCCCCGCACGCTTTTTGCCGCCGGTGTCAGTAAAGTAGCGGATATGGTAACAACCCTAAGCACGGGGTAGACACGTGTCAACGCGAAACCTGCGCCACTGTTTACAATTCCCCTTCATTGGGCTTCGCAGAAACTTAAACAAATCGTCGCTCCTTTGTAAACCTTAACGGTCTGGGTACCGCCGTAAGCCACCGGTTACAATGTTATACTGAAATTAAAAAACACCCGAGAGGAGAAAAAGTATGTATTTCTTTCAAAGGGTGCTTCCCTCCCTTTTAACATTGCTCATCGGCGTTTCGTTTTCTCTTGCAGGCCAGAGTGAATATCCCAGCCGCGCCACGCGGCTTTCAGACCGTCCCAGCGCCACGGACCGGCGATCGCGAGCCGAGGCCCGGTTAATCCGGGAGGTCCGTCATGAGTTGGTCACATTGCCCCGCTACGGGGTCTTTGACAACCTGGCTTTTCGCGTGAATGGAAACCATGTGATTCTCCAAGGTCAGGTCAACACTCCTATTCTCAAGAAAGATGCCGAGAATGCAGTGAGGGGCATAGAAGGCGTAGATCAGGTGATCAATCAGATCGAGGTGTTGCCGCTCTCTTCTGAGGACGATCGCATCCGTATTGCAACGTATCGGGCCATCTATGGGCACTCGACGCTCCAGCGCTATGCTCTGCTGGCGGTGCCCTCGATTCATATCATTGTCAAGCGTGGGCATGTAGTCCTTGAAGGGGTGGTTGATAATTCCGGGGACGCCACCATTGCCCAAATGCAGGCCAACGGAGTGCCCGGCGTTTTTTCCGTGACGTCAAACTTACGAGTTGAAAAGTAACAGCGAAACCACTTTTGAAGGCGCGGCTGGATCAAAAGCGCGAGTTGCCTGAAAAACACCATTTCCTGGTATTGAGACAAGCAGTGACAAAGAGCGCTCCTGCTATCCCTGCAGTACGGCGCAGTAGACTGCTTTCGGCCGCGACAAGCGCCCGCGATGTGCGTTGAGCATCAAGGGCTCGTTGTCACCGGTGCTTCTGATCTGCCGGTGAGCCAGGCATTTCTCGAATCTTAATCTCTCCTTGAAGGCTCCGGCTAACGGGGCAACGTCGGGCAACCTCAACTAGCCGCTGCCGTTGCTCGCTCTCCAGATTCCCGTAAAGCGTTACTTGAACGCGGATCTCCAAAACCTTCCCCTCCTTGGTCCGGCAATCACTACACTCGGCTGCTGAAATGTGCTCGTGTGCCAGCACAACCTCCACGGCCTCCAGAGGCCAGGCTTTTCTTCGGGCGTACATTTGAATGGTGATGGACATGCAGGCGCCTAAAGCACTCAATAAGAGCTCATAAGGACTCGGCCCCGCATCACCACCGGCGCCGATGGGTTCGTCGGCGCTCCACGTGTGATTGCCGCTGCGGATCAGTTGGCGGTAGGGCGAGCCCTCTGAAGCCACGATCACCCGGGACATTTCTCCTCCTGTTCTTCAATTCGAAAGCTGGTGATAATAAATACCAATTTCGAAAGAAGTTGGCGATTATTATTAAGGGGCGTTACCGTTGGCGGGCCCACGCGGTTTTCAATGGAAATTTCACGTCAGGACCGACGAAAACATCTGCTTTGGCTTCAATGGCTCCTCGTTATTGGGATCTGCTATCTTTTGTATTTCAACGATCTCGAGACGGGATTCTCAAGGCTGGACCTGCTCATTCTCCTTTATCTCGGTTCGCATCTTCCCTTGTTTTTCATTCCCACTCGCTATTTTGAAAAGCGGGGTTTCGATTACTTTCTGGTGCTTTGGGATATCGTGCTGGTCATTATTTCCATCTTTATCAGCCGGCAGGCAACGGCCGAGTTTTACTTGTTTTTCTTTTTGATTCTCATCATGGCTGCGGCTGCTCAGAATCTGCGCGCGCTGGTGCTTGGCTTACTGGTCATTAGCGGGCTTTATCCATGGGTCCTGTTCCACACGGGTGAGTTTGCGCTGACCAGCGGCTCACTGCTGCGAGTCCCCTTCCTTTTCATTGTGGGCCTCTTCTTCGGCTACATGGTTTATCTGCAGCAAATGAAAGAACTGCGCTTGAGGGCCGAGTCGGAGTTCACGGAAGATCTCTTCGAATTTGGAAAAAAGCTTGCTCAGAACTGGGATCCGGAGGTTCTTTACCGGCGGATACCGCGCCTCGTGAAATCAATAATGAATGCCGATCTTTGTGAGCTCTCTTTAATAGATGATCGGTGCCTGCAGCGCCGCTTCACCTTTGGAACTCCGGTTCTGAATTTGCCTCCCCTCGAAGCAGCGAACAGCGTGCACAAACAGGTCTGCGACAACCCGCAGAGTTACCAGTCTGCGGAATTCGACTCCGACCCTTGCTTTAACGATAAACAAGATTTTCCCCTGTATCCGTTCGCGTCCTATTGTGCTTGCAGACTCAAGATTCACGAGGGCGTTTTTGCAATACTGGCCATTTTTCAGCGCCAGCGAAAAATTTGGAGCGAACACGAGCTCAAGAAATTCCAATTTCTGTCGGAGCAGTCTTCACTTTCCTTGGAACACGCCGGTCTACTTAATGAATTGGAATCCAAAGCGCGTACCGACGGTTTGACGGGTCTTTTTAACCATCGCTATTTCCACGATCGAATGGAGGAGGAAATTTCCCGTGCCCGGCGCAAACACTACGGGCTTTCAGTCGTGATGCTTGACGTAGACCACTTCAAATCGATTAACGACACCTGGGGACACCGAGCGGGGGATGAGGTGTTGCGCCGTGTCGCGTCTCTGCTTCGCAGCACGACCCGGCAAATGGACGTCACGGCGCGTTACGGAGGAGACGAATTTGTGCTGGTGCTGCCAGAGACTAACGCCGACCAGGCGCAGGTCCTGTTCAAGCGTATTCTTCAGCATTTCCGCCAACTCGATTTTGGAGAGATAAAAGCTTCACTGAGCGTCGGTATTGCCAGTTACCCGGAACACGGTCAAACCGTGGCCGGGCTGATTGATGCTGCTGACCGCGCCTTGTACCAGGCCAAGTCGACTGGGCGTGATCGGCTGCTGCACCATTCCCAATCCAATTTGGGCTAAATACCAAAAAAAATTCCCGCAGCGGATTGACCGTCAATTCCCTGGATTGTATAACCTAACGGTTATGTCAAATGACGTGAATAGCTTTAGAAGCCGCCGCACCCTTGCCATAGGAAAAGATAAATTCGAGATCTTCAGCCTCGAAGTCCTGGAGAAGTCATTTGGAAAAAGTGTTTCCCGTCTTCCCTTCTCCTTGAAGATCCTCCTCGAAAACCTGCTGCGGAACGAGGACGGGCGCACGGTGCGCAAGGAGGATATTGATGCCCTGGCACTGTATGACCCGAGCCGCCGCGTGCAGAAAGAGATTGCTTTTAAACCTTCTCGTGTCCTCATGCAGGATTTCACCGGCGTCCCTGCTGTGGCCGACTTGGCAGCCATGCGTGATGCCATGGCACGAATGGGAGGCGACCCAGCCAAGATCAACCCCATTCAACGGGCAGATCTGGTCATCGATCATTCAGTACAGGTCGACCGTTTTGGGACGGCGACTGCTTTCGCCGAAAATGCAGCCTTTGAATTCGATCGCAACCGGGAACGCTACCTTTTCCTGCGATGGGGCCAAAAGGCTTTTAACAATTTCAGTGTGGTACCCCCGCATACCGGTATCGTTCACCAGGTAAATCTGGAGTTCCTCGCAAGCGTTGTTTACGTGAACCACGTTGGCGGAACCTGGTCCGCCTACCCTGATTCCTTGGTAGGGACTGATTCCCACACGACCATGATCAACGGGTTGGGAGTTCTGGGTTGGGGTGTCGGAGGCATTGAAGCCGAGGCCGCCGTGTTGGGGCAGCCTATCTCTATGCTCATCCCGGAGGTAGTAGGCTTCAGATTGTCAGGCGAAATGGTCGAAGGGGCCACTGCCACCGATGTGGTTCTTACGGTGACCGAGATGTTGCGTAAGAAGGGAGTGGTGGGGAAGTTTGTCGAGTTCTACGGTCCCGGTCTTTCCGGTCTCAGCCTGGCCGATCGGGCTACCATCGCCAACATGGCTCCTGAGTACGGGGCAACCGTCGGCTTTTTCCCCGTCGACGGTGAAACGTTGAATTATTTGCGCCTCACTGGCCGCAATCCGGAAAGCATCGCCTTGGTGGAAGGGTATTGCAAAGCCCAGGGCCTGTTCCGAACCGCCGACGCTCCCGATCCTGAATTCTCAGAGATGATTTCACTGGACCTTTCGGCTGTCGAGCCGAGTCTGGCTGGGCCACGAAGGCCACAAGACCGGGTCCCTCTAAGAAAAGCAAAGGATCAATTCCATCGTGAACTCGTCAGTTTCATGGGAGCCAAGGAGGCCGGGCCGCTGCTTTCCGTGAAAATCCCCGTAAGCAATAACGGGGAGCGATTCAATATCGGTCACGGTTCCGTTGTTATTGCAGCCATCACCAGCTGTACCAATACCTCCAATCCCACGGTGATGCTGGGAGCCGGATTGCTTGCCAAGAAAGCTGTGGAGCGGGGGCTGAAAACAAAACCGTGGGTCAAGACCAGCCTTGCGCCCGGTTCTAAAGCAGTGACTGACTATCTGACCGATAGCGGGCTGCTACCCTACCTGGAACAGCTGCGTTTTCATCTGGTCGGCTACGGGTGCACGACCTGTATCGGCAATAGCGGACCTCTCCCGGAGGGTGTCGGCAATGCGGTGAAAGAATCCAACTTGGTGGCTGTCTCAGTGCTGAGCGGCAACCGGAATTTTGAAGGCCGCATCAACCCGCTGGTGCGCGCCAATTACCTGGCATCTCCACCACTGGTGGTAGCGTACGCGCTGGCCGGCAGCATGTCTGTGGATCTCTACAACGAGCCGATTGCCGAAGACAATGAGGGAAAGCCTGTCTTTCTGCGCGATCTGTGGCCTTCATCGCGGGAGATCCGGCAGACAGTAGACAACTGTGTACGCTCCAGCATGTTCAAGAAGGTGTACGCTGAAGCTTTTGAAGGCGATGAAAAATGGAAAGCCTTGCCCGTGCCCGAAGGGAATCTGTTTGAATGGGACGAAGCTTCCACTTATATCCGAAAGCCTCCCTTCTTCGAAGGTCTTAGTGCCGAACGTGCTCCTCTAAGCGACATTGTCGACGCTAGCGTGCTGGCCATGCTTGGCGACTCGGTTACCACCGATCACATCTCGCCAGCCGGTTCCATTCCCCCTGACAGTCCGGCAGGACAGTATTTAATCTCCCACGGCATTCAACCGCGTGACTTCAACAGCTATGGAGCTCGGCGAGGGAACCACGAAGTAATGATGCGAGGAACTTTTGCAAGTATCCGACTGAAGAATCTCCTGGTACCGGGTGTCGAGGGAGGCTGGACCCTTCATTTCCCCGACAAGAAGAAAATGACGATCTATGACGCTGCCGTGAGCTATCGCCGCGAAGGCGTACCTCTGGTTGTGATTGCCGGTGAAGAATACGGCACCGGTTCATCCAGAGACTGGGCGGCAAAAGGAACCCTCCTGCTGGGTGTGCGGGCCATCATAGCCAAAAGCTTCGAAAGAATCCATCGCAGCAATCTGGTGGGCATGGGAGTTTTGCCTTTGCAGTTCAAACCCGGCAAGGATGCCGCGACACTGGGTTTGACCGGTTCCGAAACCTTCACCATCGAAGGAATCACATCCGATCTTCAGCCCGGCAAGGATCTCACCGTCAAAGTGCGGCGCAACGGCACCATGGTTAAGGCTTTTCGGACAGTGGCCAGGATCGATACCCCGCAGGAGTTGGATTACTATCGTCACGGGGGCATCTTGCCATACGTATTGCGCCAACTCCTCCAGTAGCGAAGGGTTGCCAGGCTTTTAAAGAGTGGGATCAGTCGCGATCACTATCGACTTGGTCTCCATGTAGTGATCCAGGGCTTCTGAGCCATGCTCTTTCCCGAGTCCACTCTGTTTGAAACCCCCGAACGGCAATTCGTCGTAGATGATTTGAGGCGAGTTAATCCAGGTATAACCTGCTTCCAGCTGCTCGGCCGCTTTGGCCGCCCTGTTCAAGTCCCGGGTCCACACAGAAGAGCCAAGTCCATAGATCGACTGATTGGCTTTTGCAATGGCTTCGTCAAGATCATTGACTCGGAAAATGGGAAGCGCAGGGCCGAAAACCTCTTCCCGGGATACCCGAGCATCTTCGTCCACGTTGATCAAAAGTGTGGGCACAAAAAAGTAACCGCTTTGCAAATCTGCGGCTTCGGGTCTTTTCCCTCCGTGCAGCACCTTAGCGCCACGATGGACCGCTTCGGCCACCTGTTCCTCGACTTCCTGACGTTGCTGCTCCGTGTGGAGCGGACCGATCAAAGTTCCCTTTTGAAGACCATTCCCGACCGTCAGTTTCTTTACTTTTGCCAGCAGGTTCTCAATGAATTCATCGGCGATGGATTCGAACAGATAAAGTCGTTTGATGGCCAAACATGCCTGTCCACAATTAAAGAAGCGGCCGACGGAAGCAGCGCTGACCGCTTTTTCCAGATCGGCATCGTCGCAGACAATCATAGGATCGCTGCCACCCAGTTCAAGGGTAATACGCTTGATCTGTTGAGCAGCGGCTTCCATGACTTTTCGCCCGGTGCTGGTAGCACCCGTGAAGCCGATCTTGCGAACTTTGGGATTTTCAAGTATCTCCTGACCCACAACGCCGCCAGGGCCGGTCACCACGTTGAGGACTCCCGGCGGAAGCCCGGCCTGGTTCATCAACTGAATGCAACGAATGTCGGTAAGAGGGGTCGTTGCGGCAGGCTTTACCACCACGGTATTACCGGCCAGCAGAGCGGGTGCAATCTTATTTCCCATTAACGAGACGGGGAAATTCCAGGGTACAATGGCTCCGCACACGCCTATAGGCCTTTTCACAATCAGGCCATAGCGGCCTTGAGCCAGCGGCACGTGGCCCCCCCGAATCTCTTTGCCCTTGCCGGCATAATAGCGCAGTGTGTGCACAAAGCGTTCAATCTCCAGGGTGGACTCACGCAGAGGCTTTCCCTGCTCCAGGGTAAGCAGCCTGGCAAGTTCCTCTTGGTGACGGAGGATGATACCGGCGCAGTCGTAGAGTAATTCGCCGCGCTTGCTGGCAGCTGTCGTCGACCACGTTGCGAAGGCCTTGTGGGCGGCTTCAATCGCCCGCTCAGCATCCCGCCGCGTTCCCAGAGGGACGGTGCCCACCTGCTCGCGAGTCGCGGGGTTCTTGATGAAGGTGGTCTCTCCGCTCTCAGATTCAACCTCACGGCCGTCAATCCACATCCCAAAGTTTACAGCCGAGATCCTGTATGCTTGTGAAGCTCCTGACATCTTTTTGGCTATCTCCTATGTCGCCATGACGACCCCTTTGAGTTCCAGGTAATGCTCCAGTGCCTCAGGACCGTGCTCTCTGCCTATCCCGCTTTGCTTGACTCCGCCGAAGGGCAGTTCGTCATAGCCAATATGCAATGAGTTGACCCAAACGTTTCCCGCCTGTAGATCTTTCACCGCCCTGGTTGATTTAGCAAGATCACGCGTCCAGATCGAAGCACCGAGTCCGAAAATGGACGCGTTGGCCTGTTCAATGGCCTCGTCCAGGTCCTTGACGCGGAAAATCGGCAGGGCCGGCCCAAAAACTTCCTCCCGCACCAGCCGTGTTGATGGATCCACCTCAGTCACCAGCGTGGGCAGGAAGTAGTTCCCTTTTGCAAACTTTTCTCCTTCAGGCCGCTTCCCCCCGATCAGAACTTTTGCGCCCTGCTTTACAGCCGACTCCAACTGCTCCTCAATTTCCTGCCGCTGTTCCTTCGTGTGCATGGGCCCCACGCGGGTTTGCTCATCCATGGGGTCCCCTACGGTCAGGCGCTGAACCTTTTCCACGAGCTGCTGTATAAAAGCATCCGCAATGGAATCGAACAAATACAGGCGTTTAATGGCGAGACAAGCTTGTCCGCAGTTATAGAAGCGACCCACAGAAGCACCGGTAAGCGCTTTCTTGATGTCGGCATCATCGCAAACAATCATGGGATCGCTTCCCCCAAGCTCAAGGGTGACTCGCTTCAAGGTGCGTCCCGCCACTTCCATCACGTGCTTCCCGACCGGGGTGGACCCGGTAAACGCAATGCGCCGAACTTTCGGGTTTTCTAATAGCTCTTCGCCTACAGTGCTCCCTTGGCCGGTCACAACGCTAAGCACTCCGTTGGGAATTCCAGCCTGGTTGAGAAGACCGATGCATTGAATAGTCGCCAGGGGTGTGGTTGCCGCGGGCTTGACGATGATGGTGTTTCCAGCGGCCAAGGCCGGACCCACCTTGGTTCCCATCAAAGTCAATGGAAAATTCCAGGGCACGATGGCGCCGCAAACCCCCACCGGCTGCTTGACCACCATTCCGAACATACCATCCTGTGGGAGCGCCACCTGAGCGCCTCGAATCTTCGAGGCCAACCCGGCATAGAAGGTCAGGCCGTGGAGGAAATGCTCGAATTCCCGGAGCGATTCTGCCAAGGGTTTTCCCTGTTCTCGCGTCAGCACGCACGCGATCTCCTGCTTATGCTGTTCAAGGAGTTCCACCCCCTTCAGCAGCAAGTGCGCACGCCGTTCCGCCGGGGTTGCAGACCATGCGGGGAGCGCCGCCTGTGCCGCATCGATTGCGGCCCTCATGTCCTCGGCCGAAGCTTCCGGTACGGTATCCACCACCTCACCATTTGCCGGGTTAATGATTGCGCGCTCTTTTGCCGTGGTGGAACCCACCCATTCACCGCCGATACACATCTTCGCCATTGAAACTCCTCCCTGCCTGATTCAGCGTCCTTTAAATGCGGCCATTCTTTTTTCAATAAAGGCAGTCATCCCCTCTTCTGCATCTTCGCTTTCAAACAGTTGCTGCAACAATTCCCTTTCCAGCGACAGACCGTCGCTGAGAGACATCTCCAGCCCGGACTGCACCGACCTTTTGATGTTTCCCACGGCTTTACTCGCTTTATGCGGCGGGGCAAACTGCCGCGCATAGGCCACGACATCCTCCCAGAAGCTTTCTTTTTCAAAAATGGCGTTCACTATTCCCAGAGTGTGAGCCTCTTCAAAGGTGAGTGTCCGGCCGGTGGCCATGATTTCGATGGCGCGGCCCTTCCCCACCAGTCGCGACAATCTCTGGGTTCCTCCCATTCCGGGGAAAAGCCCCAGATTGATCTCGGGAAGGCCCAGGGTCCCTCCATCCTCTTTGGCGACCCGAAGATCGCAGGCAAGGGCGATTTCAAGTCCGCCGCCTAGAGCGTGCCCGTTGATAGCCGCAATCACCAGCTTCGGCGTTTGTTCCAACCGCAACAACGTTTCATTGCCGTGCAGGCTGAAGTTGTACCTGAATTGGGGAGAACGACCGCGCAGGTGCTTGATATCAGCCCCGGCACAAAAAAACTTTTCACCCTGGCCGCGAATGACGATTACATGAACCGTATCGTCAAATCTGGCGTCGAGAATAGCCTGGTCCAATTCGCGCAACAAATCGTGACTGTAGGCGTTCGCAGGCGGATTGTTTAACTCTAAAATATATATACCTTGCTCATTACGGCATTCAATTAATTTTGCACTCGAGCTGCTCATGGATACCTCCTCATTTTACTTGAAGACATGCCCGTAAACAGGTAACATAAATTTTAGAACGATTGTTCGAAACAAAGCAATAGCCGAAAAAAGCCAAGGGTTTTCCCTGGAGAGAATTATGGATAAACAATCGACTTTCGATGATTGGATTGAGTTGTTCAGGGCATGGCAAAAGAATCTTGGCCTGAACCAGAAGGAAATCGAGAAATATCAGTTTGAAACAAAGTACGACCAGATACCCCAGTCCGAAATCGAATTTGGACATTATCGGGGTGAGCGCAAGTGGGAAAAGATCCTGCACGTGCCGGACCAGCGAATACGCGATGCCCTGCTCCACCTGATCATTTATCAAGGTGACACCGAATTCGCTTCGGTCGAGCAGCAGCGCAACCTACTCAACACGGCTCCCTCGGATTACGATTTTCTTGGACTTATGAGGGTCATGTGTGAGGAGATGCGCCACGGCTGGCAGATGAGCACCCTGCTCATTGATCATTTTGGACAGACCGGCAAGACGGAAGCTCAAAAAATGCTGCAGCGCTGCGCGGACCAACAACAACGTTTGTTAGGATCTTTTAATCAACCGGTCAACCACTGGATCGACTTTTTCACCTACGCTGAATTTATTGACCGCGACGGAAAATTTCAGCTGACCATGCTCAGTACCTCTGCTTTTGCACCACTGGCGCGCAGCATGCCTCCTATGTTGAGAGAGGAGTATTACCATCTTCTGACGGGCAACACAGGTTTGATGCGTACCCTGAAAGCCGGGCGAGTACCCGTGGAGATCATCCAAAAATATTTCAACAAATGGATTCCCACCGCCTATGACCTGTTTGGCACCGATTATTCCTCCATGGCCCGATGGAGCTACGTATGGGGTGTGAAAGGACGGTTCGACGAGCGCGAGAACAGCCAGGAACCTGACCTGGATAATCTGAACGAGCATAATCGAAAGCTTTACGTGAAAGAGATCCAGACCTACATTGAAGCGATGAACAAGATAAGGCCGGAAGGGAGCCCAGAACTCTATGTGCCTTCGACTTGTTTCAACCGAAGCATTGGCGAGTTTGCCGGAAAGTCGTATGACCCTCACGGAAACTTGCTTACCCAGGAAGAATACGATCTGAACCAAGACGAATTTCTGCCCAGTGAAAAGGATCTGGAAGTTCTCCGCGGCATCTTCAAGAACCAGGACTGGATTATTCAAGTAAAGAGCGGAGCATGAATTTGGAGGATGGTACCCGCACTCTCATCCTGGTGTGTCAGAATGTGGACTGCAAATCGAAAGGCGCCGGTGAACTGATGCGGCGTCTTGAGGAAGCCTTCAAGAACAGGCCGGAAGTGGAAGTGCGAAGTTACATGTGTTTTGGAACCTGTCAGCAGGCACCCAATGTAGTCCTTTACCCACAGCGACACTGGTATTCCGAAGTAAAACTCTCCGACCTTTCCGACATCATCGAAGGGATCCAACAGGGAAAACCCGTAGAGAGGATTTGCAACAAGGTGGATTCCGGTGCGCGGGAGCTTATCTACGCGCTTCTTGACGCGGGTATCTATTGACCTTTTTCCTAGCGCGGATAGGGTACAGTTACCTCTTTTAGTCCAATGCTCCTGCCTGCTGTTGGATCGTTTGCAAGGGTTTCATGAACATACTTCTCCCCGAAAAAAGATCCAACCAGCGTGAAACGCTTCAGGAATGTATCGGCCGTGGAGGCTACCTGGCTTTTCGGTCAAGCTTCCAATCTGAACCTTCGCAACTGGTGGCGGCGGTGGTTGCCTCGGGCCTGCAAGGTCGGGGAGGCGCGGCATTTCCGGCGGGCCGCAAATGGCAGTTGTTGCGCGGATCTCCCTTCGAACGTTGCCTGGTGGTAAACGGCGGAGAAGATGAGCCTGGCAGTCGTAAGGACCGTTTCCTGATGGATTATTTTCCACACCTGGTACTGGAAGGCGCTCTTCTCTCGGCGCGTGCCATCTGTGCTTCTCAGGTATTTTTCTACATCAATGAGAAGTTCGAGTGTTCACAGGGCAGTCTTAAACGGGCTCTCCAGGAGGCGGAGGACGAGCGCCTGATTGACCGCGCATCCTTGAGAATTGTAATTGTGAATGCCCCGTCAGCATATGTAGCTGGAGAGGATACGGCGTTACTTGAAGTGCTTGAGGGCAAGCCACCCATACCGCGTAAGAAACCTCCCTACCCGGTGGAATATGGATATGAGGGCCGCCCCACCCTCATTCATAATGTGGAAACGATCGCCAATATACCGTTTATCATTCGTGAGGGAGCGGAGTCGTACCGGCGCATTGGGACACCCGCGAGCCCAGGCACAATGCTCTTTTACCTGGATGAAGAATTTTCACGCCCGGGCATTTACGAACTTCCTTTTGGCACTCCGCTTCGTTTCCTGGTGGAGGATCTGGGAGGCGGTCTGAGCCACGGCCGGAGCTTCCGAGCCATCTTGCCGGGGGGACCCTCAACCGCTTTTTTGCCCGCTTCCGCTCTTTCGCTCAGGATGGAACATAAGGCCTTTCAGGAAAACGGCTCTTCGCTGGGTTGCGGAAATCTCCGGCTGATCCCGTCCGACGCGTGTATGGTCAAGGTCACACTGGAGATTGCGGAGTTTTTCGCCCGGGAGTCCTGCGGAAAGTGTCCACAATGCCGAATGGAAACGAACACTTTCGCCGTCGCTTTGCGAAAAATTCTTTCGGGAGCGGCCAACCTGGGAATTTTGGAACAAATAGAACGGCTGGCGGCTTTCAGTCGCGGCAAGGGGGACTGCAGCTTGATCCATATGGCCGCAGCACCGGTCTTGAGCGCGCTAAAGCTGTTCAAAACGGACTTCGAATGCCATTTGAACTCGGGGACCTGTGAAAGATGTGCGAGGCACGATCGCGTGACAACAGCGGGCAACTGACCGCGGCCTGGTACAACTCACGCTGCTCTGAAGAATTAAAAGCGAAGCAATACACTTTTCCCCAATGCCGGCCCGGTAAATGACCGGCTTTTACGAGGTCAGGGAAAACCAACAACTGGGGGATCCATGCTCTACAAAAAAATTCTGCATGAACAAGAGGGGTTTATTGCACGTCTGGTCTTGAACCGGCCGGAGACGCTGAATGCGATGGACCTGGAAATGCAGGAGGAGTTGTTGCGCGCACTGCTGGCCATCTCAAAGGATCCAGCTATTCGGGTTATTGTCTTGAAAGGCGCCGGTCGAGCCTTCAGTTCCGGGGGCGACATCCAGGCAATGAAAGAATCACTCGGAGCAGACATTTATCAGATTATGAAAGACTGGATTCAGCGGATGCATCTACTGGAAATGCAGATTCGCACCATCCGCAAGCCAGTAATTGCCAGCGTTCATGGTATCGCCAGCGGAAGCGCTTTCAATCTTGCGCTCTCCTGTGACCTGGTGATTGCCGCAGAAGATGTCCGATTCGCTCAATCCTTCGTTTCGCTGGGACTCACTTCCGACGGCACTTATTTCCTCACCAGGGTGGTAGGAACCTTAAAAGCCGCTGAATTGATGTTCTTAGGTGAAGAGATCCATGCGGCAGAAGCGCGGCAGCTGGGCATTGTCAATCGCGTGGTGCCGCTCCAGGAACTGGAGTCGGAAACCAGACGGCTGGCCATGCGGCTGGGAAGCGGTCCGACCGAAGCATTGGGAAGAATCAAGTCGCTGATCAACAAGAGCTTTTTTCAAACGCTCGACAAACATCTTCAGGAAGAATCGGAGCTGATTGCGGAGACGGCGCGAACCCGGGATTTTCAGGAAGGCGTCATGGCTTTTCTGGAAAAACGAGCTCCCCAATTCAAGGGAGAGTAACCGCGACTCGCCGGCAATAAAACGAATCAAAGGGCCGTCAGGACGACCATCACCAGAATACCGGCGGTAAAAAAAAGCAGTTGAAGCAGCGAGCCCCGAACGTCCTTTTCCTTATGCATCTGCGGAATGAGATCGGCTCCGGCAATGTAAATAAACCCTCCTGCTGCAAAAGGCACTAAAAAGGTCCTTACATCTTGCGCAACGTCCACCAAGAGAATGGTGAGCAAGGTTCCCAGCATGGCGATCGCCGCAGTGGCAAAATTGTAGAGCAACGCCCTTTTTCGAGTAAATCCCCCGTGAACCAGGACGCCAAAGTCTCCCATCTCCTGAGGGATTTCGTGCAGAAGCACTGCCACGGTGGTGGCAATACCCACGCGAACGCTCAGTAGGTAAGCTGCGCCAATCACCACGCCGTCAATAAAGTTGTGTGCGGCGTCCCCCAGCAAGTTCATGTAGGCAAAGGATTCAGGCTGGCTGTGGGTTGGAGAGTGGACATGGCGCCAATGAATGATCTTTTCCACAAAAAATGAAGCGGCAATCCCCGACAAAGTAAAAAGAGAAACCGCCAGAGTAAATCCATTCTCAGCAACCGTTTCAGGCAGCAGGTGAATAAATGCGTCTCCAAAAAGACTCCCTGAACTAAAACTGACCAGCAACACCACCATATAGCTCAGGGCCCGCGGCTGGAGAAAGAAGAAAAGAATTCCGACGAGTGAAAACAGACTGACCAGACAGACGCTGCCCAGTGCATAAATTGCTTCAGTGGTCATAACGAAGTGCGGAGGGCCTAATCCCAGTTGTTCTGAGACATTCCTAATTGGCTGAGTGTACAAAGCAGAGAAAAATCAGGGTTCAATTTCCGGAGTGATCTCACGCCAGGAAAGCAATTTCAAAGGAAGCAGCGAAAGCGCCATTCGCACGCTGGCAGACTTGTAATAAATGTCGGTGCTACCCGCCACGGTAAATTTCGGAATGCCAAAGACGTACTGACCTGGCAAGACCTCGACGTAATTTACCGCAAAGGCCGCTCCGAACAGCGTCCCTGAACCGTACTGAATCAAGCCCTCTCCCAACGCCAGTACCAGTCCTTCGTAGGTGAAATCTCCCTGGCAATTGAGCTCTCCTGTCACCACCAGCAATCCATATCCGGAACCGCTGCCGCCAATATAAAGGTCGCCGTAAACCACGGTGACTTTCGGGTTAGAATCCGTGCCCAGTTGAATATTTTGCCCGCTCAGCGACGTGTTCCCATCGTAACGGGCATCTGCCACCGAACCTACTTTGCGGGCAAAGTTGGCAACGAAGTTGACGTCGAAAATGTTCTGGGCATCAGGATCTGTATTGCTGCGAATTTCCACGGTGACGTCCTTCAAGCTGGGCGTGGTGCCGAAATTTCCAGCTTCGCCCACAATGCGATCTTTTTGGCTCTCGCTCAAAGTAGTATTTATCTCAGTTGCTGATACCAGCGCGTCCCCTGTGAGTTCGCTGTCGAACACAACAGAAAGAGCCGGCTCGGCCGTCAAGCCGGAATGAGAATGATTTCCAAGAATCGTCTGGTTGGACATACCACTATGGTCGTATCCATCCAAATTGAAGGCGCTGCCGTTGAAGAAGTTGGAGGGATTGTTCTGCGCCGGAAGAGCCGCGACTCCGTAAATGGTAAAGGGAGACTTGAACAGCAAGGACCGGTCGTGCCGGACCAGACCTTCAATCACGGCGATCGAGTTCTTGATCGTGCCGCCATAGCTGGCGGCTTCGGCCGGGGCATTAGGCATCACCCCTACAACCCTTAGGTAAACCGTGTCGTCTACATCCACGTTCGGATCATCCGAGAGACCCAGTGGAGCTTCATCGTCATTGTCGGTGATCTTCGCGAAGTAGCGGCCACCATTCAGGCCGGTTCCCGTCAGCGGCGTGAGCAAACCATTTACGTTCCGACTGGCGATGGCGCTGGGAAGAGAGGAAAAATTGACGTTTCTGGCTTCAAAAACAAAAATGGGGTTGCGATAAGCGCCGGATCCTGAAGCCGGCAGTGTATAAGTAATATATTGAGGAACGGATTCGGAGGTCGAAAGCAGGGTCGTAAAGTCCTTGTTTTCCAGAGAAGCTTTGGTGATCTGAAAGCCCGCATCTGCAATATCGAAAGCTTTGGCGTGGGTTTCAAACTGATTGGCCATGGTGAATTCGACCATGGTGTTGAGGGTCATGCTGAGCCCCAGCACACTTAACAGCAGGACGGCGCAAAGGACAAGCATCAATGCAATGCCGCGCTCGCGGGCATTCTCCGTCCCCATTGTAAACACGATTTCCTCCCGCCCCCATTCTAACAGAAGGTCAGAGAACCAACCAAACAGTCGGGGAGGACCGGCCAACAATCCATGAAGCTTGATCGCAACAAAGAATTGGAGGCCCTGCAATGCCGGATCATGGAATCCAGGTTATGCCCCCGTCTGGTGGAGCACCGGGAAAAGGTGGCTCGAGAAAAGAAACGAGTATATCGCGACTGGGAATATTGGGGAAAGCCGGTGCCCTCGTTTGGAGGCATAGAGGCCAGGCTGCTGATCATTGGACTTGCCCCCGCTGCTCACGGCGGCAACCGGACGGGACGAATCTTCACCGGCGACCGAAGCGGTGATTTTCTTTTTGCCGCGTTGTATCGATCCGGATTTTGCAACCAACCCACTAGTATCTCGCGTGATGATGGGCTTGAACTTTATGACGCGTACATTACCGCCGCCATTCACTGCGTACCCCCCGATAACCGGCCCTTGAGAGCAGAATTGGAAAACTGCAGGGGGTATTTGCGAGAGGAACTCAGGCTCCTAACACGGGTGCGCGTGGTGGTCCCACTAGGTTCGATGGCCTGGGGAGCCTATTTGAAAGCGTGCCGCGAATTGGGAAAGCAGCTCCCGCATCCGCTTCCCAAGTTTGGACATGGTCGTGAATATTTGCTTGAATCTGGAGTGGCGCTGCTCGGCTCCTACCACCCGAGTCAGCAGAACACCCAGACAGGGCGGCTCACGGCGTCTATGCTGGACGCCGTTTTCAAGCGGGCTCGACACCTCATAAACACTCGATGAAACAACCGGAGACACCTTTGCCCATGGTCATCGACACTGACGTGGGCGACAGTCCGGACGACGCTTTTGCGCTGGCATTTGCGGCGCGTTGTCCCGAAATCCGGCTGCTGGGGGTCACCACCGTTTGTGGTGAGACCCACCGCCGTGCTCAGCTGGCCCAAAGTATCCTTCAGCGTGCCGGGAGCAGTGCGCCCGTTCTGGCAGGGCCGTTGAACTATCCCCCGGCCCGACGTGAAGGAAAACAGTTCGTATTGCTGGATGCAAAGACGGGACCCCCAGGCGATTTCGGAAATGCGGTTGATTTCCTGGTCGAGTCCGCCCTTGTTCACCAGGGCCGGTTGGTTATCGCCGCTTTGGGACCTTTAACAAATTTGGCCTCGGCGCTCCTTATGTATGAGCAGTTTGCTCACATCGTGAAACGTGTCATTTTCATGGGAGGAATGCTGATCTCGAGCGACGAGGAACCCAATGCTGGTGAGCCTGCGGAATACAATGTCTCGTCAGACGCCGTTGCAGCCCGGCACGTCCTTTCCAGCTCTTTACAGAAAATGATGGTTCCCCTCAATGCCACACTGCAGCTGGACCTTCCTGAAGGTTTCCGCAGGTCGCTTCGAGAATCCTCTGATCCGCTTCACCAGCACCTCAGTGCTTTGACCGCCTTCTTTCCAGGACGTGTTTTCCTACACGACGTCCTGGCGATCGCGGTTTCATTCAGGCCGCATTTGATAGCCGCCTCGTCACTTTGCGTCTCGATCAATCCGCACGGATTCACGGTTGTTGATCCCTTCGGAAAGGGAAATCTGGAGGCGGCTTTGTGGGTAAATCGGAAAGAGTTTTTTTCTCTGCTGGCGTCGCGCCTGGGAATGGCGTTCCCTTATTGAACCGGCTCTTTGCTGAGCTGTGGCTCCTCCCTGCGTTCACTGCGGCGTTGCGTCCTTCTTGTAAGCGCCAGCGTTTGGGGGCCCCGCCAGAAGTCAAACATGGAGACCTGATGTACGCAGGAAATAGTGCAGAATGGCGCGCACGGCTTCCGTGTAAAGTACTCGCGGCGGATGTCTTCCTGAGTATATTTTCCCAGGGGAATCCCGGGAAATCCGCGTTGCTGCGAGCAATAATGAACCAGCCCGTCCTCACAGATGTAAAGGTAGCGAGCGCCGGCACGACATCGCCATCGGTTCGGTTTCCCGTCCACCAGGTTCTTTTGAAAATAGTTGTTGATTTTGGGGTAACCTTTTTTCCCCAGCTTCTTAAGCTCGTTGAAAATCACTTTTTCTTCCGGGTTCAGCGGAATGAGGTGTCCTGTGCTGTTGTGGACAATGCCGACGGTGCACGTAAAACCAAGTTCCACGGCGCGCCTCCCCACTTTCAGCGCATCTTCAGGATTCTTGATCCCGGAACCGAGGACGGAATTTATGTTCACTTTGAAGTCAGCCAGCTCAGCAAGGTAGGTCAGTTTCTTATCCAGCACCTTCAGGCTCTTCATCGAGGTCTCATCCGGTTCTACATTGTCGATGCTGATCTGAAGATGATCGAGTCCGGCACGGTTGAGCGACTCGATCCTGACGCGTGACAACAGGTAGCCGTTGCTGATCAAACCGGCCAGCATCCCCCGGCGGCGAATACGTTCAATGATCTTTTCGAGCTCAGGATGAAGTAACGGTTCTCCACCGCTGATGGTCACTATCGAGGTTCCCAGGTCGGCCAACTGGTCAATGCGGGCGAGCATAACATCAGTAGGCACCGGGTTGGAAATGCTGTCATACTCGTTGCAATAGGAGCACGCCAGATTGCAGCGGCGTGTGGGAATGATGTGTGCCAGGATAGGGTGGCGTGTCGAAAGGACGCCTCTAACCAGCATTCGCCACTCCCGAACAGTGGTCCACATTCTACGGACCTTACGCATTCTGACCCCTGAGTTCAATAGCCGGCGCAGGCGGAAAATCCTTGAACAAAGCCCCCTTCCTCCTCGCGGGGATGATAACAGCGGGCTCGGATTCCGGTCAACCGCGCTCAAGCCGCGCTGACCCGGACGGAAGGCCGAGAACCGGCACCCGACTGATTTACCGGTTCAGCCGTCTCAGGGCCTTTGCATGCTATAATCTGGCTCCCCTCATGGTCAGGCAAGTTCGACTCGGACTCATCCAAATGCGCTGCGGACCGACACCGGATGAAAACCTCGACAAGGCTCTGCAACGCATCCGAGAGGCCGCTTCGGACGGAGCTCAGCTCATCTGCTTGCAGGAACTGTTTCGGACCCAGTATTTTCCGCAGCGAGAAGACGCGTCCTTTTTTGACCTTGCTGAACCCGTCCCCGGTCCAACAACCCGGGTGCTTTGTCCCGTCGCTCAAGAATTGGGAGTGGCGCTGGCGGCATCTGTTTTTGAGCGGCGTGCTCCCGGTATCTATCACAATACCGCGGTTCTGATTGATGTAGACGGCACGATCACCGGTACCTACCGGAAGATGCACATTCCCGACGACCCTTATTTTTATGAAAAGTTTTATTTCACTCCTGGCGATCTGGGATTTCAAAGTCACACCAGCAGCGTCGGTAATATAGGTTTACTGGTCTGCTGGGACCAATGGTTCCCGGAAGCAGCACGATTAACCGCGCTGCGGGGGGCGCAGATCTTGATCTACCCGACGGCTATTGGATGGCTGCAGGGAGAAACTGCGGAAGTCTGCCAAGCGCAACACTCAGCTTGGGAAACCATACAGCGAGGCCATGCTGTTGCCAACGGCATCTTCGTAGCGGCAGTGAATCGAGTCGGCGTCGAAGGGAAGCTTGACTTCTGGGGACAATCCTTCGTTTGTGATCCTTTTGGAAGAATCCTGGTCAAAGGAGCCGCGGATCGTGAGGAAACTCTTATTGTAGAGTGCGATTTCACCAGGATCGAAGAAACCCGGCGCAACTGGCCCTTTCTCAGAGACCGTCGCATCGAAGCGTATGGCGGAATCTCCGTACGTTTCTCTGATTCTTCCCAAGAGTGATCTCGTTGAATCGTCATTCTGCCATAGAAAGTCTTTCCCCTGCGGCCGAGGGATTTCGCATGCCTCCGGAATGGCATTCCCACGAGTCCACGTGGCTGGCTTGGCCCAAAGATCCGCTAACCTGGCCCAACCGTGTAGCAGCCGTGCAGGAAGTTTTTCTCAGGGTTATAGCCCTTCTTGCCAGGAACGAGCACATAGACCTTCTGGTCGATAACAAAACCACTCGCAATCACGTAGAAGAGCGGCTACGCGCCTACCTTGTCTCCCGCGGATCGGTCCGATTTCATGAGGTAGCCACCGTGGATTCCTGGATCCGGGATTATGGCCCTAATTTTCTGCTGCGCCGCCTGAATTCAACGGCCGAGATCGCTTACAACAACTGGAAATTTAATGCCTGGGGTCAAAAGTATCAGGAACTGATGGCGGACAACGGAATTGCCCGACGCATTCCTGCTCTCCGTGAAGTAAGATTCTTTCAACCCGGAATGGTTCTGGAGGGCGGTTCAATCGACGTCAATGGCGACGGCTCTCTCCTTACCACTGAGCAGTGTCTGCTTAATCTCAACCGGAACCCGGGCCTTTCCCGCGCGGCGATTGAGAAAATGCTGTGCGATTATCTGGGCGTGGTGAACGTTATCTGGCTTGAAAAGGGTGTTGCCGGAGATGATACGGACGGGCACGTCGATGACATCGCACGTTTTGTGTCCAACAATACTGTCGTCTGTGCAATAGAAGAGGATCCGCAGGACGAAAATTACGCACCTTTGCAGGATTGCCTGCGGCGGTTGCAACTGGCGACAAATCGCAGAGGGGCACAATTCACGGTCGTGACCTTACCAATGCCTGGACGCGTGGAAGGAGATGGCCAGCGTCTCCCGGCAAGCTATGCAAACTTTTATATTGCCAACCAGATCGTATTGGTCCCGGTTTTCGGCCACCGCAATGACCAAAAAGCCGTGGACATTCTGCAAAGCCTCTTCCCCACCCGCGTGGTTTTAGGTGTCCATTGCGAACCACTGGTCTGGGGAATGGGAACGCTTCACTGCGTGACCCAACAGCAGCCGGCTGCTGTGGCACGGTGATCATTTTCACCATGGGCGAAGCCATCTGGAAATCTGTTTTGAATGCAACATGAATCGCTTCTAAAACAGTCACCCAGAGAAAACGATGAGAATCCGAGTTCTTGGAAAAGGCGACGCTTTTACCGCACTTCATAATCACACCTGCTTTCTGGTGCGGGGAGTCCACGATTATCTGGTCGACGTGCCACCCGCCATCCTGCGTGTTTTTGGCGAGCATAGGGTGGATGTGGCAAATGTGGAGCGCGTCATTCTAACGCATCTCCACGGCGATCACAGCGCAGGTCTGGAGACGTTGATGCTTTGGAAAAAATATGTTCAAAAAGGCAAGTTGCGTCTCTATACCTCGGCCGACGTTTTTCGTGAATTTAGGGAAAAATTTTTCCCACGCTTCGCTGATTCTTTCTCCGCTGACCTGGAGCGCGTGCGCACATCCGAGCTTTCCGAATACCTCGACTGGTTCGAATTACCTCTGTACACCAGGACTCGTCTCGATGGAGAAATAGAGATCGAGATCCGCCAGAACTGGCACCCCACACCCACGCTGGGATTGAAGTTGATCAGTCCCGATGGGATCGTTTCTATTAGCGGCGATACCTGCTACCGGCCCTCTTTACTGGAACGGCTTCGCCAAAAAGGCCTGCTGCAAGAGGAACCCTACCAGTACCTGTCAGGCAACTGGCTATGGGACGCCGACATTATCTACCACGAAGCTGCCCTGGAAGGTGATACAGTGCACACCTGGATTGGGGACTTGCTACAGCTGCCGCCCGCAATTCAGAAGAAGATCCGGTTGGTCCATGTAAGCGACGATCTGAAAGAGCAGAAACTGCAACAAGCCCGCGAAGGAGAAGTTGTTTACTTTGCGGCTCCCCGAAAACCGGAAATTACAAAGAACTCATCCAGGGACCCTTTTGCGGCCGACTGAATTTGCTTGCACCCCCGCGGCGAGGTGTGTAACGTCTTGGGCATGGTAGAAATCCCTCCCCCGCCTCCACCGACGTCGTCCCAACGCACCCTGATGTTGGTTTTGTGCTACCTGTGGGCGTTAGCTTTAATTCCTTTTTTGGTGGAAAAGGATGATCCTGAAGTGCAATGGCACGCCCGGCACGGCTTGGTGCTGGTAGTCGCTGAAATTGCTCTTTGGGTAGCTCTCGCCGTCATCAGCAACATCCCGGTGTTGGGATGGGCTATTGGCTGTCCTTTAGCGCCCCTGCTATGGTTGGCCATCGTGATCATTCACCTGATTGCCATCATCAAGGCGTTACAGGGAAAAAGACTGGAAATTCCGTTTGTGACGGATTTTGCCAACCAATGGCGCTGAAGACCTCGGTGGCCGCGGTTTTCCTGGCCCTTCTGACTTTTTCAGTGCTCATGGTGGCCGTTTTTCCAGCGCAAGTTCAGGGCGCCGAGATCACCCTTCTGGGCTGCTATCGTCAGGTGGGCTCTCCAATAATGCAGTACTTTGTTCGCTGCCGGTTTCAGCCCAGTTGTGCCGTATATGCGCTCGAAAAGCTAAAAACAGAGAACTTCTGGAAGGCGCATCTTGAAATAGTCAGGCGCCTGGCCCGGTGTTCGCCGGCGGGAATACTTCTTTAGTGCTTCGGTAAGACACCGAAGACCCCCTGCTGCGTGGTCGCAGTCCTGGCATCGAAAGGGTCGGCCCCGCGGTCGAGCACTCCTTTTGTCGTGCCTGATGCTCTAAGCCGCCAGGTGCTCAAACCCCTCACAAGGGGGTAGCATGCTTCTTACATTCGACCAGGGACGTTAGAGAGGTGATGGCGGAGCGTCATGGAGGTGGAAGATTGCGAATACGGGCGATCTCCCGCTCCATGTCCCGATTCAGCCGGTTGCGTTCCTCAATCAGTTGGCTCTTGAGCAGCTCAAATTCCTCGAAGGCTCCACGTTCTGCAGCGCGCCTGATTTTTGTTTCCGTGGCAATTTCAGCTTCAGCAATTTTCGCCTTAAACCGGTTGCGAATTGCAGCAATTTCTTGTTTTTGTTCTTGGGTCAGTTTGGCGGGAGTTTCAGATTCACCATTTTTTAACTTTTCGAGAGCCAATTCCCAGGCTGATTTCAGCTCATCAGACATCAGACATTCCTAATAAATCGTGTCGTCAAAAGTCCTGCCCGAAGGAATCATCGGCAACACATGTTCGGTGTACGGGATGACCACATCCAGCACGTAGGGCTTCTCAGACGCGAGTAATTCATCCAGAGCGTCGGAAACTTCCGACTTTTTGGTGATCCTTCGCGCCGGAACGCCAAATCCGGAAGCAATGGAAACGAAATCTGGATAGATGGCGTCGGGGTTGCGTGGATCACCAATGAACGTGTGGGCCCTGTTACTCTCGTAAAAGCGGTCTTCCCATTGAACCACCATGCCGAGATGCTGGTTGTTGAGCACAATGGCCTTCACCGGTATGTCTTCAACGAAGGCGGTAGCCAATTCCTGGATATTCATCGTGAAGCTGCCGTCACCGTCAATATCGATAACCTGCCAATCGGGCCTCCCCAACTTAGCTCCCAATGCAGCGGGAAAACCAAAGCCCATTGCACCCAGGCCGGCGGAAGTCAAAAGCGTACGCGGATAAACGAACTTAAAGTATTGGGCGGTCCACATCTGGTGCTGGCCTACGCCGGTAGTCACGATGGCTTTTCCGCCGGTTTTTTCAGAAAGCAGTTCAATCACATACTGGGGCATTATGCGATCCCCGTCGTCCTGGTAGCGGAAAGGTTTGGCTTTTTTTATGCTCTGCAGTTCCTCGACCCAGGCTGAATAATCATTGGATCCAAGATCCATCTCATTGAGCTTTTTCAAGACGTAACCCACGTCGCTGGTAACCGGGATCTCCGCGGTCTTGATCTTGTTGATCTCTGAAGAGTCCAGATCGACGTGGACAATCCGACCATGTTTGGCGAATTCTTCCACTTTCCCCGTGACCCTGTCATCGAAACGCACACCGAAAGCCAACAACAGATCAGCCTGTGACACGGCATAGTTGGCGTAAACCGCTCCGTGCATTCCCAGCATGTCCAGACATAAAGGATGATTGGCTGGAAAGCTCCCCAGCCCCAACACCGTCATGGCCACGGGGATACCGGTTTTCTCTGCAAACTGCTGCAGGGCGCGCGACGCATTGCCGCAAATGATTCCGTTTCCGGCGTAAATCACCGGCTTTTTCGAACTGCGTATGGCCCTGGCTATTTGCTCCAGTTCCCTCACCCCTGCATGGGTTGGTGGCTTGTAGCTGCGCATTTTTATCTCGTGCGGCCACTTGGGAATCATTTGTGCTTGTTGGACATTCTTGGGGACGTCTACTAACACCGGCCCAGGCCTGCCGGTAGAGGCAATGTAAAAAGCCTCCTTGATGGTGTGAGCAAGATCTTCGACTCGTTGAACCAGATAATTATGCTTGGTGATAGGACGGGTAATGCCTACCACGTCAGTCTCCTGAAAAGCATCTTTCCCTATCAGGGATTGATGTACTTGGCCGGTGATTGCGACCAGTGGAACCGAGTCCATCTTGGCGTCTGCGATTCCAGTCACCAGGTTTGTGGCTCCCGGCCCGGACGTCGCCAGTACAACACCTACTTTCCCAGTAGCCTTGGCATAGCCTTCAGCTGCGAAAACAGCTCCTTGTTCATGCCGCGGCAGGATCATCCGGAGCCTTCCCTGAGGGACTCGAGTCAAGGACTGGTGAATCTCCATTGAAGCGCCGCCAGGGTAGCCAAAAATAATTTCGACGCCCTCGCGAAGCAGGGCTTCGACCAGGATGTCGGAGCCCTTTCTGAGAACGGCTTCGTCAGCAGTTAAAGCGGAGGCTTTCATAGCCGGGAGATTGTACCACGTTTCATATCTGAAGGAGGATAGCAGAGCGCCGAGGCTGACAGAGATGACCTTGCGCCGGTGGATCCCCGCGCGACCTGCGGCGAAATTCCGTTGAAGTCAACAGAAACACCGGCTCGCGCGGCCAGGGAGGATGACCGCGGCAACAGCAAAAGGGGTGCTTAACCTGCCTTACGGAGCTGCGTGACCACGGCGCGAACTCTGTCCGCCCGCTCTCCCTTGGGCTCCGAAGTGAGAAAAGTGTCGAGGTATTGCAGCGCGTCGGCAGTTTTTCCTAATTCAATGTAACACTGACCGATCCACAAATACGCTTCCTTGTTCGCAGGATCAATCCGCAGAGCGCTCTGGAAAGAATTCAGCCCCAGCACGTACTGCCCGAGCCTCGCATAAAGTTGCCCCATCGCCATGAAGCTCGGAACATGGTTCGGCTCCAGTTCGATAACCTTTCGCAGCACTTCCAACGTCTTGAGGTGATCACTGCCATTGGCATAAATCAGGGCCAGGTTTCGATAGGCGGTCGCATTGTTGGGGTTCAGCTCAATGGAGTGCTCAAAGGCCTTGACCGCTTCTTGCTCGCGCCCCATGCGCAGATATTGAACCGCGAGATTGTTGTAGGCCTGGTAGAAGTTGGGATAGATCTGAATTGCCTTATTCAGATGCTCGATCGCCTTTTCCGGCCTTTTGCTTTCACTCTCTTTCAGCGCCTTTTGAAGCTCCTTTTTTGCTTCTTTGGGAATTGCCAGGTCCGCAGCCATGACCGTCTTGTCGTTGGGATTGGCGGGAGGGCGGTCTCCCTGATCCAGTTTCCCCCCCATGGCGAGTGTTAGGTTTCGCATCCCCCCCAGGAAGTTCTGGCCCGCATCCAGGGTCTCCTGGCTCGGCTCGTATCCGGGACTTTCAACCGAAATGATCAGCGTGCCGCCTGGTACTCCTCTGAACTCAAAAGAGCCGTCCGAACGCACCATTTGAATTTGCCGAAAACCGCCGGAAAAGGAAGTGAGCGTGACAGTGACCATGGCGGGAAGCTGAAATTCCCCTGCAGCCGGCATGACGCGTCCGCTCAAGGTCGAACGATCACGGCGCATCTGATCCTGCAAGTTTGGAGACTGAGGCTGGTTGCCAGGCGTTCCCCCTCGACCCCCTGTATCCTGGGCAAACACCAATCCCGTACCCAAAAGCAGAATAGAAAAGATGCAATAATGCGCGCTTCTCATCGTCCGGCTCCTCCATGGGTAGGCAAGTCTTGCCTACTATTATGGACCGACGCAGCCCTTTGCTCAATCAATTAAACTTCACGCGGGTAGACGACCACCCTTCTAAACGGAGACTTTCCGATACTTTCAGAATAGAGCCCGTGATTTTGAATGAGTTCGTGCTGGAGTTTGCGAGTATAGGAGTCCTGTGGGGAGAGTTTCACAGGTTCGACGTTTCTTTGCACCTGAATGACTGCGTCTTCAGCTTCCTGTAAAGCAAAGTTGGCGTTTTGTTCCAAATCACGTTGATGGGTGCTGCGGAAATAATCTCGCAGGAAATTTTTTACCTGAGTAAGAGTATTGCTCTTAATCACATAAAATTCAACATCCTGCTGGAGCGCTTCTTTCAGCCTCTTGGGCTGGCGCTTCCGCTGTGCTTTCAAACTGAGAATAATATCGGCGTGAATGGGTTGATCGGCCAGCCTTGCCGGAACGCGAAGCTCCCGGATTGCCTGCTCCAGGCGGGTGCGGCTGACGCCTATCGGATAGATGCGAGGTGTGGGCGATCTTCTGCCGGTCGCAGGAGCCATTGGCTCTTCAATGCTTTCGACGGCGCTTTCGACGGCGCTTTCGGCGGCGGACGGTTCGGCCGGCGCTTTCCTGAAAGGCAGGCGAGACGGCCTTGCTTCGCGCTCTTCGTAAACGGGAGGCTCCTCAATGGCCACGCGTCCCTGGGCATCCCTGGTGCGCATTTCCGGCCGCAAAGGAGCTCCACCTAAAAAACGGTCTACCATCCTTGAGATGTCGTGGTAAACCGCCAGGCGGTCGCGGCTCTGAATTTCTACGAGAATGTCGAAGGTGGGGGGAGCTTTACGTTCCAGAACCGTCTTCTGGGTGCCACGTCTTCGAGCCTCTTCATCGGAGAGAGTCACTGCATGAATCCCACCCACCAGATCCGAAAGCGTGGGGTTCATCAGGAGATTATCCAGGTTGATTCCATGAGCGGTGGCGACCAGTTGGACTCCACGTTCTGCAATAGTGCGAGCTGCCAAAGCCTCAGCCAGTGTGCCGATTTCATCGATGACGATGACCTCCGGCATGTGATTCTCCACCGCTTCGATCATCACCTGGTGCTGAAGATCGGGAGACGGAACTTGCATGCGTCTCGCCCGGCCGATTCCAGGGTGCGGCACATCACCGTCCCCCGCGATTTCGTTAGAGGTGTCAACCACTACTACTCTCTTTCCAAGCTCATCAGAAAGAACCCGCGCGGCCTCGCGCAACAAAGTAGTCTTCCCCACACCCGGTGGACCCAGCAACAACAGGCCTCGACCGGTTTCTACGACATCGCGGATGATATCAACAGTGCCGGTGACTGCTCTTCCCACCCGGCAGGTCAGTCCGATGATTCCCATGCGACGATTGCGGATGGCGCTCACACGGTGAAGGGTGCGTTCAATCCCCGCACGGTTGTCGGCCGTGAAAACGCCCACCCTGCTGATCACATAGTCCAGATCTTCGCGGGTAATTTCAGCCAGATCCAGAAAGACGCCGCGATCGTAAAAGCGCGCCTCCGGCTGTCGACCCAGATCCATCACGATCTCCACCAAGCTCTCCAGATCTTTCTCGCGTTCCAGTGCTTCGCGAAGATTGGGGGGAAGAACCCGCAGCAGTAATGAGAGGTCGTCTATGGTTTCTTCCTGAACTGTTGCCTTTTTCCGACGGAACCTTCGTTCGGTTTCGAGGGCCATCTCTTAAAAATAATACTACGAAGATCCGGCGGAAAACGAGTCCGGCCATGGCTGCAAAACCAGGTCTTGGTGAAGGAGGCTAGGAGAATTCGCTCGACTTGAAATGAACAGGAGAGTACATTTTCCACGATGTTGCCTGTCTTAATCCTGCTGCTGGCGGCCTTCTGGTCTTCGCCCCCAGAGGATCCTGAATCAGAAGTGCTTCAGTTCGTGAAGGAACGGATCTCGCATCACGATGAAATCAACTTCGCGGAGTTTTACAATGACTCGCGCTGGAGCGCTGTGCAAAAGGAATATCTCGGAAGGCTCTACGAGACCTTCTTCCAGATACCTCCCGTGCTGAGATCCGAATACATGAGCCTGCAACGGCTTCCTTCGGAAGCTGAGCTGGCGGCGACTTTTGGAGTCAGCCGGCAGAGCATCCGCATCCTGCTGGATGTAATGGCAAGCGATCCGCGAATACCACCCCTGTTCACCCGGGACGGGGAAACACACGAGCTGCTGTCGCTAAATCTTGAGAACATCGACGGGTTCGTGGACGCGTTCGGAGGCCAGGTCAGGGTAACCCGGTGGGAAAGCAAACCGCTCCCTGTCTTTCGCCTGGATCGTTTCGACGAGGGGGTGTTGTCCAACGAAGACCTTCGTGAAAAGCCTTCGTTCATTTATTTCTGGTTCACGGGTTGTCCTCCTTGTGAGCGGGCAGCCCCCATTGTGGCCAAATTGCATGAACGGTTTGCAGAGCGGGTTGCCTTCGTAGGATTCAATGCAGATCGGGCGCTTCGCTTGAACATATCGGATCAAAGCAGGAGAGAACATCTCCGTAAACACAATATTAAGTTTCCAAACCTTTACCTGGATCGTAAGGCAAGAGCCGCCTTTGGCGGCCTAGTGGCCTTTCCTGCCTTTTTCCTGGTACGGTCTGACGGGATCATTGCCCGGCATCTGATCAGCTACCAGGACGAGAGGACCTTGGAAGACCAGATCAAAGCGCTTCTTCATCCTTCTAATCGCTCACAATAATGCATCTGTTTCGTGAAATCGGCTTTCGTTCCGCAACCTTTCTGGTAATCGGCAATATAGTGGGGGTGGGCATCTTCACGACCTCCGGACTGATTGCCCAGGAGATCGGCGCCTCCTGGTGGCTGCTGGGGGTGTGGATCCTTGGGGGGATCATTGCCCTGATCGGAGCGACCTGTTATTCGCTGCTGGCAGCGCAAATGCCCCGCGCGGGAGGCGAATATGCGTTTCTTTACCCTTACTACGGGGAGCTTCCCGCTTTTCTGTCTGGCTGGGCTTCTTTGCTGATTGGTTTTTCTGCTCCCATCGCAGGAGGGTCGCTGGCATTAACTTATTATCTCGGGCCCTTTCTGCCGACCGCCATCAGTGCGCACCCCATCAGACTAAAGCTGATGGCCATGCTGTTTCTGCTGGTGGTTTGTTTTCTGCTTTCCCTTGGTCTTCGTTTTGGATCGCGGGTTCAGACAGCTGTCACCCTCCTTAACGTCACCCTGATCCTGGGTTTCTCTTTGCTGGTGTTGCGGAACACGCGCGGTGGATCCAATCTGATGGCGTCGCTCAGTCCTGGGGATGGAGTGGAATTCCTTTCGCTGGGCTCCTCCGTAGTGCTGGTCATGTTTGCCTACAGTGGCTGGAACGCTGCTACCTATGTGGCTGAAGAAGTGCGTTCTCCCGAGAGAAACGTCCCACAAGCCCTGCTTACCGGAACGCTGGTAGTCACTCTGATCTACTTGATCGTCAACGTGGCATATCTTTCAGCCGTTCCTCTGGAGGCGCTCGCGGGAAAAATTGTGGTTGCGGAGATCACAGCCTCGCGGGCATTCGGGCCTGCGGGCCCGCTGCTGGTCAATGCCCTGATTTCGCTCTCCATTCTCAGTTCTCTGGTCGCTATGTCGATTGCAGGCCCCCGGGTATACTTTGCCATGTCACGCGATCAACTCTTTCCGCAATGGCTCAGCGAAGTACATCCAAAAAAGAAGTCACCGGTGAAGTCTCTCTGGTTTCAGAGCCTGGTGGCCCTGGGGCTGATAGCGGCAGGGAGCCTTTACCAGATCCTTCTTTATTCGGGCTTTGTTTTGACGCTATTTGCGACGCTCACCGTTTGCGTCGTTTTTAAGTTAAAGCGGCCCGGCCGTGCCCGTTCAGAGCTGATTGTTTATCGTCTTGCTCCGGCGCTTTTCGTGATGATCAACTCGGTGGTTTTGTTTAGCACCATCGTCAGCCATCCGAGGGAGGCCATTGCCGGATTGCTGACGGTAGCGGCGGGGCTGCCCGTTTATTCTTATTACGGGAGACGGCGAGAAATAAGTGGCACTCACGCAGTTGAGCGCTAAAGCCCGCAGTAAGCCGCGTCCGACACACAACTCTAGAAAGAGTTCAAATGTTAAAGGGGAAACAAACTTCGAGATGAGCGCTGGTTAGAAGCGCACATAAATGAATTTTCTAAACCAGGAAGTCTTTTGGACTTCACCCGTCATGGGTACAAAGCGTACCGGAGAAACCCTTCTTTCTTTCAGCCGGCCGTTCTTTTTTTCCACCACCGTCAGCATCTGCACGTTGCCCGCAGCACCTACCGGCATGACCAGCTTCCCGCTCTCGGCAAGCTGCTCGAGCAAAGGATGAGGGATGGTGCCGGCGGCAGCAGTCACAAGAATGATGTCAAAAGGCGCCTTCTCCGGCCATCCCTGGTATCCGTCACCGGTGCGGACAATCACGTTGGAGAAGCCAAGACGCTTCAGCGTTTCGCGGGCGCGCTCTGCCAGAGAAGGAATGATTTCGATTGTGAATACCTCGCGGACCAGCTTGGAAAGGATGGCTGCCTGGTAACCGGAACCGGTTCCAATCTCAAGAGCTCTATGCTCCGTTTTTGGATCGGACAGTTGGGTCATCAACGCCACAATATAGGGTTGTGAAATGGTTTGATCTTCTCTGATCGGCAAGGGCCGATCGTCGTATGAGCTTTCCCTTTCCTCCCACGGAACGAATTCATGTCGCGGAACCGTCCTCATGGCATCCAGCACTAGTCGATTCCGGATGTCACGCCGCATCAGTTGTTCCGCAACCATCCGCTCTCGGAGAACCTGGAAATGCTCTTCAGCAGCCGACGCGGATGCAGGCTCGCGAGATCCGCAAAAGGACCCGGTCAGGCACAGAAACAACACGAGCACACCACGGTAAAGCATGTCAGTAGCTGTTGATCATGTTGATCAGCTCACGCAGTCGCCCGAAGTGCCGCTGGTCAAATGCCAGTGCCAGGCGCGGCAGCTCCCACGAGTCCGGCTCGTCACTTTCTTCGGGAAACGGGCTTACCGATTCAATGGTACCTTTCACCAGAATATCGTGAAAAGTTTCGTTCAATTTTGCAACCAGAGCTTCCGGTGCGGGCTCTTTGAGGCGGAGCAGCAGCTTCTGGCGGTTGTTGACGTAGCGGGAAGAATGATAACGCCTGTAAAACCGGCGTATTTCAGCGCAGGCATCCTCTACACTGTCGGTGATGTAGAAGAGTGATTTGTCTTCGGGAGAAATGAATCCTCTCTCCATCATCGCTCCCTGAATAAATTGATACCATTGCCGCCAATAGGTGCCTCCCGGGCGATCCAGCATCACGACCGGCGTGGGATCGTTCTTTCCAGTCTGGATTAATGTCAGCGCTTCGAAGCCTTCGTCAAGCGTGCCAAAGCCGCCCGGCATCAGCACAATGGCATCGGATTCTTTAACAAAAAAAAGTTTTCGCGTAAAAAAGTAGCGGAAATTGATCAGCTTTTTGTCTTTGGTGATAGTTTCGTTGGCCAGCTGCTCAAAAGGAAGCGTGATGTTGAGCCCGAAACTGCGCTCTCTTCCCGCGCCCAAGTGTCCAGCCGCCATGACACCGCCTCCGGCGCCGGTGATTACCATGTAACCTGCTTCGGCCATTCTCTTGCCAAACTCGACAGCTGTCTCGAACTCAGGATCTCCGGGCACGCAACGGGCCGACCCGAAGATACTCACCTTGGGAATACCGCGGTAGTGTAAAAAAACGCGAAAGGCATACCGCATTTCTTTTATCGCAGTCCGAATGATTTTTAAATCCCCGCGTGCACAGTTGTCCTGAGCCAGCTTCACACCGGTAACAAAGAGTTCTCTTAACAGCTCCAGATTAGGATACGGTTTCAGCTCTTCCAGCAGCTCCAGAATTTGCCGCGCCAGTTTTTCGTCTTCGACCGTGTAGCTGTAAGGCTGAATATCGAGATCTTCGCGTTGTCTCATTCACTTGCAATATACGCTAATTTGCCAGTCCAACAGTAGATTACAATCGAACCATGCCGGCCAATCTCACTCCAGAGTACCTGCAAGCTGAAGCCCGCTTTAAAGCCGCTTCCACACCCGCCGAAAAGGTGGCCGCGTTGGAAGAGATGCTCCGCAGCATTCCAAAACACAAAGGCACTGAGAAAATGCAGGCGGACATCAAGAGAAGGCTTTCACAGGCTCGCAAGGAATCCCAGAAGAAAAAGCCCGCCGCCAGCCAGAAGTCACATCATCAGGTGGAACGCGAAGGGGCCGGGCAAATCGTGCTTGGCGGGCCTCCCAACAGTGGAAAATCCCAGCTGTTAGCCACGTTGACGCATGCGCACCCGGAAATAGCCGAATTTCCATTTACAACGCGGGTCCCCCAGCCCGGCATGATGCCTTTTGAGGATGTGCAGATTCAGCTGGTGGACATGCCGCCGCTGGCACCCGGATTTGTGGAGCCGTGGGAGCTGGCCATTCTAAAAAATGCCGACGCAGTGTTGTTAATTTTCGATGTCAACGATCCTGAGCTCTTGGACCAGACAGAATTCACTCTAAGAATTTTAAAAGAGCGCGGGGTCGAGCCGGGTTCGGCTGGCAAACCCCGGCTGCTTGTATTCGGAAACAAAGTCGATGTGCCTGGAGGCGTCGACAATTTCACCATTTGGAAAGAACTCTTTGAAAACCGTTTCAGCGCGGAACCGCTATCTGCGAAGTCTCCTGCCGATATGACGGC
Organism: Acidobacteriota bacterium; assembly: GCA_016211085.1. Taxonomy (GTDB): domain Bacteria; phylum Acidobacteriota; class UBA6911; order RPQK01; family JACQSY01; genus JACQSY01. The sequence goes on from JACQSY010000131.1 coordinate 50,386, forward strand.
GCTCAAGGGAAAATTATTTGAATTGCTGGAAATCGTGCGGGTCTACACTAAAGCCCCCGGCCGCAAAGTTGAGGAGAATGCCGTGCCTTACGTCCTAAAACGAGGGAGCACCGTCACGGATGTTGCTACTTTGGTTCATAAAGATCTGGCTTTGCACTTTAAGTTTGCTCGCGTTTGGGGAAAGACCCGCTTCAATGGCCAGATGGTGGAGCGGAGCTACCTGCTTGAGGATGGTGATTGCGTGGAGATTCACGTGTAACTTATTGACTTGCTTTAGGTTTCTACTCCAGCTAGAGTGGGATGTCGCATGCGCCTCCTGATCGCACTCACCATTTTTATTACTCTTCCCTCTGTCTACCTCCGGCTGCACAGCTTCGAACATCCTGGCGCAGAAACCTTGTGGGGCGGCATTCACCTTAGCCCCCTGGTGGAATCAGTGATCTTTGGCCTAGGGATTCTAGGCGCCGCCTTTCTGCTTTCCTGGGCTGCGGAGGTGGCTCAAATGGATATGTCCCGGGGGCTTGCCTTGGCCATCCTGGCTTTAATTGCAATTCTCCCCGAATATGCAGTGGACTTATATTTCGCATGGGTAGCCGCAGACAATCCCGCCTATGCCCACTACGCAACCGCAAACATGACGGGAGCCAACCGGCTGCTGGTCGGAGCCGGTTGGCCCCTTATCGTATTGTTGTTCTGCACTAAATTCCGCCGAAAGACCTTAAATCTGGATGTTTCCACGCGGGCGGAAATTTCCTATCTGGCGCTGTCTACCCTTTACGCTTTTCTGATCGTCATCAAGGGCCGGCTGACGCTAGTGGATACCTTTTTTCTGGTGGGCATCTTCGGCGCTTATATGTGGCGTACCTCGCACATGGAGATTCATGAGCCGGAACTGGTCGGCCCGGCACGCCTCGTCGGAGACCTGCCGAAATTCACGAGAAGGGTGATCAACGTCTTTTTTTTTGCATACTCTGGGGTCGTGATCTTCCTTTCGGCCGAACCCTTCGCAGAGGCGCTTCTCTCTAGCGGAGAGGCATGGGGAATAGATCAGTTCTTGCTTGTCCAATGGCTGGCTCCCCTGGCTTCGGAGGCTCCTGAATTCATCATTGCGGCATTGTGGAGTCTGCGCGGACTGGGTACCGCGGCCATGGGAGCTTTGATTTCCTCCAAGGTGAATCAGTGGAGCCTGCTGGTGGGGACCATCCCTCTGGTCTACAGTATCAGTCTGGGGGCTGCGGGAGAAATGCCGCTCGACTCGCACCAAAACCAGGAAATATTGCTGACAGCCGCGCAATCGTTGTTTGCGCTCCTCGTTCTTGTGAACTTGACCATCAGCTTGCTGGAGGGGGGGCTGTTATTTGTCCTCTTTGCAGCACAACTGGTGTACCCCGACATCCGCCTTGAGGTTTCAGCCCTCTATCTTGTATTGAGCGTTCTTTTGTTACTGCGACGTCGTGCGGAACTGGTGGCGCTTTTTCGGGAAGGGCTTCTTCCGGAACGAAGACGTCGTTAGAACAGTCCTCAAGGGGCCTTGAGGCCCTCCGGCCAGGGCCTCGGAAGCTATGCGTCAGCTTCAGGCCTGCCGCACGGTTTCTGCTTCACGCACGACAGGGGCGTCCACCAGATTTCCCCACTCCGTCCAGGAGCCGTCATAGTTCCTCACGTTGGGAAACCCCAGCAGGTACTTCAGCGCAAACCAGGTATGGGAAGATCTCTCTCCAATACGGCAGTAGGCAATGGTTTCCTTATCCCTCGTGATCCCTTTGGACTCGTACAGCCGGGATAGTTCCTCAGCGGACTTGAAAGTGCCATCCTCGCGTACGGCTTGAGCCCAGGGGATGTTCTGGGCTCCCGGGATATGACCCGCGCGCTGCGCAGTTTCAGTCATCCCCGGAGGAGCAATGATCTTGCCGGTGAACTCATCCAGGGAGCGGACATCCACCAGCGCACGATTGGGTCGATTGAGACTGTCCATCACATGTTGGCGTTTAGCACGAATCGATTCGTCAGGATCAGAAGCCTTATAGCCGGTGGCTTCATAACGGGGAACCACGGTGGTGAGCGGCCTGGCTTCGTCGATCCACTTTTTTCTGCCCCCGTCCATTAAGCGAACATCTTTATGACCGTAAATTTCCATCTGCCAAAAAGCGTAGGCAGCAAACCAGTTGTTGTTGTCGCCGTAGAGAACCGCCGTGGTGTCGTTGCTGATCCCTGAGATCGACATCAACCGTTCGAACTCCGATTTGCTTAAAATGTCGCGTCGTACCTGATCTTGCAGCTGGCTCTGCCAATTCCAGCCCACCGATCCTTCCAAATGCCCCTGACTGTATGCCGATGTGTCCACATCCACTTCCACTATACGAACTTTGGGATCTTTCAAATGCCGGGCAACCCACTCAGTGCTGACCAACACTTCAGGATGAGCATAGTCGGCCATGATCGGACCTCCTCGATTAATTGAGACACTTTGAGCACCTGGTGTAAGCATCCACAGGATGCAAGGTGATTTAAAAATTATATTTCGCGTATTTCCCTTTTTGCAACGAAGTGAGGGCCGGTCCGGCGAGCGCGCGCGCGGCGGCGCCAGTTGAAATCAATGCTAAAATGCCGCGGATGCCTCAGTACATCTCCTGTCACACCATCGCATGCATGACCGTTCAACAGGTGCGCCAGTTGGCGGAAAAGCTCAAGGGACAACCGCAAGTGAAGGTCCATCGTATTGTCGGCAGCCAGGTTCTGGGTAAAATATTAATGGAAGCCGAGGCGGATGCCAGAGAAAACCTGGAGCGGGTGTTCGAGGCGAATCACATTCATTACGAGTGGATTTTTCGTGTGGAGTTCGACGAACGGACTCAACAAAACAAACTATAAAGAACGATTGCTATAACGGAGCGTAGTCGCAGTGCGGGGAATGGTTAAGTTTATTGGAGTATTTTGTGGAGTGGTTGTTATGGTCCTGGGCGCAACTTCCCCCAGTGCATTTGCGGAAGAAGCTCAGGCGCAGGAAATGGTGACGGCTGCGAAGATATTTAAAATCCGGTGCCAGTCGTGCCACACGGCTGGGGGAAAGTCTCGGCTGAAAAAGCTAAATCTTTCCGACGGCGAGTGGGCCCATGGAGGCACGCTTGCTGATATCATGCGGACTATCAGCGAGGGCGTGCCTGGCACCGGGATGTTGCCCAATAAAAACCGGCTCTCGAAGGATGAGATCAAGATTCTCGCTAAATACGTGCTCAGCTTGAGCAACGCAAAGGAGAAATCAGAGTAGGCACACCGGCTTTATCGACTATTTGAGTCCTGCAGCTTGGATTTGGTCCATTCGTAAAACTCTTCAGCCTCGTCGATAGCCTGGTCCACCCCCTCCTTCAGGCGCTTCCAGGTTGCGGCCCCTGCAGCCCTGAGCTCCTGGAAGCGAATCGCCGCCTGATCGCGTTTCTTCTGCAGCTCCGTCGAAAGCTCTTCCAGTTCCTTTCGGGCTTCCCTGTTCAGCTCTTTGCCCTGGCCTTTCAGCTCCTCGATTTTCGAATCGAGATTCTTGAGGCGATATTCGGTATCCTCTTCGTAGGTCTTCTTGTCCTTGAGTTGCTGCTCTGCGGCAAATGAGTTCTTGGGAATATCGCCAAAAGCAGGATCCGTCCGGGTGCGGACGCTTGCGGGTTCCAAAGAGCAAGCGCTTCCGACCGCCATCACGAGGCCCAGGGCCAGGCAAATTCGAAAACCATACATTTAACTCAATCCTCCCTCACTTGTTTCTGTGTCATGGCCCGGTATGCGGTTGACCCCCAGGGCCGCAGCGCTCTGAGGCAAAATAAAACTTTTCCGCTCAGCGCGGCTTCACACCACAGGTCTTCCTTGAATCAAGCGGATTAAAACCACAGCCACGGCAATGATCAGCAGGATGTGAATGAATCCACCCAGGGTGTAGGAACTCACCATCCCGAGTAGCCAGAGAATCAGAAGAATGACAAAGATCGTCCAGAGCATGCTTTCCCTTTCCGATGCTTTAACGCATCTTGCTCAAATCTTCAGCTGGTCTACGCAATTTCAAATCCTGATGCGGCCTGATACCGCGAAGGCTCTCAAGCTTTTTGGATCCAATGGCTTATGGTTTGGCGTGACCTTAGGATGGGGAAACCGCGTCAAAAGATCCGCGAGAAAATTATTCCTCCTTAGTACCCCAGTTCATAAATACAGTAACGTTTCCATAGAATTGGGGTACTTGGTACCAGAATTGGGGTACTTAGTACCGCGGATTAGAATTTTAGGATAACTGGCTCGCCAAAGAACTGCGGGATTGGAAATCAGATTTTGGGGATCGAATCAGCTTTTTTGAATTTCTTGCTTCTCTCCTGTGATCCCACCTCAAACCCAACTATCTGTTTAGCCGCTAGTTAGTTACCGTACCCGGCTTCGGCACCAGAATTGCTTAGGAGATTGCTGGTTCACAAGGGGTCACGCAACAACCCAGAACTAAACCCGCAACCGCCCGCTCAAAACGCCACGAGCGGGCATGAAGGAGCAAACCAGAGGAGGGACAGAAAACCTGGGATGCAATTTGGCCCATCCTCTGGTTAGCTTCTCTTGCCGAGTGACGCTTGCAAGCTTTCCCACCCTCTCCCCGGCATAATCGTTTTTCGCCAAACGCCAGCCGACAAGCTTTTGGAGAATTTTAGTAGATTACTTATTGACACCTGCAGAAGAAATGCCCGCGCCAGGCAAGCTCAGCGTGGTCTGACATCGGAGCCGCGCGCGGTGAGCAAGCGGCCACTGAGTGCTGAGGACTGAGCAACGATGCTCGCTCAGCACTCAGTCCTGAAAGTGCCTGTCTCTATCAGGCACTGCTGAGGACATTACTTGTACAGGATGCCCTAATCTGCTGTCCCATAAATAAGTGAACTAAATGTGTCCTCCTGACGTGTAATAATCAGGCGGACACAAGA
>JACQSY010000127.1 GCA_016211085.1 Acidobacteriota bacterium
CAGCCAAAACCTTTCCGCTGGACTAAATCTCCCGATCAGATCCTGGCTAGCATTGCTCGCTTTGCTCATCGAACTCTCGACGTACAGACGGCTCCACTTATGTCAGAAATCAATGGGACAGCAGACTAAGAAAGAGTCTCGAAATCTTTTGTCGGCAAATCTGTTGGTAAGTTCCTCAACACCCACCGTAAGCGTTCTGATCGCCACGTACAATCAATGTGCTGCCCTCAGAATAACAATTGAAAGTCTGTTGAACCAGGAGCTGAACGATTTCGAAGCATGGATTGTCGGAGACGCCTGCACCGACGAAAGTGAAGCTGTCGTCAAATCCTTTTCTGATTGGCGCCTTCAATGGATCAACCTGGCCGTAAATTCGGGAAGTCCGGCAACACCCTACAACGAAGGACTGCGACGGGCCCAAGGCAAATACGTGGCTTATGTCGATCATGATGATCTTTGGTTGCCCCGCCATCTTTCAGCCCTGGTGAATTTCATCGAGCAGCGAACTGCGGATCTTGTGACTTCGCTGCTGGTCTTTGTTGGGCCTGAAGGCCCTCGTTCCTGTATTGGTTCCCCACGCAACGGCCTCGACTATCAACAGGATGATATACCTACCGATATTGCCTGCAGCAGTTGGCTGCATCGCCACGATCTGATTGACGCCTGCGGCCCATGGCTGGAGCCGGACCGCCTGGGACGCTCTCTCGAGTACGATTTCGTAATGCGCGCTCACCAGGCCGGAAAGAAAATCTCATTTTCCCCCACCTTAACGGTTTTAAAGTTTCCCTCGCCGGAATTTCGTGCTTACGCTCTCAAAGACCGGCACCTGCCCCAGCTGAAGTATCTCGAGGGCCTAAAGAAAAATCCGGAACAAGTTGAGCTTCGTGTGTTGGCCGAGCTGGCCATAGCCTTGAGACTGCGGCCGCACTGGCGTGAACACGGCGTCGGAGCTCACCTTTGGCGGGCGTTACAAGTCCTTCAAAGCAAGATGTTGGATCGGTTGGGCAGAGAACGAGCTGCTGTAGCCGCCTTTCTCAAATGGAACTTCCAGCGCCGCCGCAATCAAGATCGGCTGCGGAGAGGACTGGCGCCTCGTCCACAACCACCACTGGCCTCGGCGATTTTGGCGAGTTTGAGAAAAAAGAAATGATTCGGCAGCCGTGCTTGCAAAGACACCATTTTCCCCGCCAAGAAAAATCAGTTCCCCGATGTCATGCCTTCACGGTTTTCCCTGGACACTCGAAATCAGATAAGTTAAAGATTTCTTGGTGAATCTCAGGAGCCAAGGTATCTTAATAAAACACCTTAAAAGAGCAGACGCCTCTTGCTGCTGAAGAATAAGGCCCATGGCCGGATCCGACATCGCTGAAAACCAGCCATCCTTTTCACCTTTGCTCCCGGTGGGAGTCGAAGTCCGTTCCTTGTCTATGCACCCTGATGACCGCGGTGTCTTCACGGAGATATTCCGAAAGGAATGGAACACTCGTGTCGTCCCCATCCAGTGGAATATGGTGAGGTCGGAAAAAGGCGTGCTTCGTGGCGTCCACGTGCACATTCGACACGACGACTACCTGGTGGTGGCTTCAGGACGCGCCACCGTTGGGCTGCGGGACCTCCGCCGAGGCTCGCTTACAGAAGCAATGGCCCTGCGCATCGATTTGGATGGGAGCCGATTGCAAGCCGTCACCATTCCTCGAGGCGTGGCACACGGGTTTTACTTCCATGAGCCTTCCATTCACATCTACGCTGTTTCACGTTACTGGGACGTGGAGGATGAACTCTGCTGCCACTGGGCCGATCCCCACCTGAAAATACCCTGGGAAATTAAGGAAGTGCGACTTTCGGAACGCGACCAACAAGCGCCTCCCCTGCGGGAACTGCTGAAACAGCTTGAACCGTGGCAGCCGATCAAAACTCCAAACCGCTGAGGAGATTGTCTCAAAAAACTAAACCGTGATCCTATTTGGATCACGATCAACGATATCATCCAAAGTAATGATTCCAGTCTCCCTGAAAAACGCCATTTTCTGGTATTGAGGCCGCCTCTGAGCTAGAAACCCTTGGTATTCAACTTAGCAGATCTTTTAACGAACGGTTCAGTGCGGCAACCCTGCCAACTCCCGGAGCTTTGAGAGCACATCGACCATAGCGGCTCCTTCCAAAGCACTGCTGCGCGGTCGCGGGCCGCCTTCAAGGTATTTGACGAAAGTATGCAATTCTCGCAGCAGGGGAAGCTCTCCCGAGATGGGGATCCGCATGGGTTCGCCCTCGTTGCGGTTCTCTGCGTAGCGCGTTAGTTCAATATGAGGCGAGTAGGCGTCCGGCAACACCGCCATTCCATCCTGGCAGTGGAGTCGCACCTCCCGACGGCGCTCCGGATGCCGCGCCGAGACCTCGAGGGCAAACCACGGTTTGCTTCCCAGAATACCGATCAAACCTGAGGCCATGCCCTTCGTCATTAATGCGACGGCACTCCTGGGCCGGGGAATAGTTCCCAATACTTCTAATGCGATAGCCAAATCGTGCGGAGCAAGTCTCCACACGGGATCCTCCTTATCGCTTTCCCCCCAACCGAGTCGAACGGTGTGCAGCCCCACCAGCCGCCCGAGTTCCCCCGATTGCGCGATGCGGGCAAGCATTTCAATACCCGGATGGTAACGCCACTTGTCCATCACGAAGAGCCGATCCTTTCCCGACTCCGCCAAACGCGCGGCCACCGCGGGATCAGAGGTAAGCGGCTTTTCAACAAACAAAGGAACACCTCGATCCAGAAACTCTTCAACAGCTACCGCGTGATGAGCTATGGAACTGGCTATCACCACGCCGTCCACCTTCGGCAAAGCCCTGGCGCTGTCGAAAATTGCGAGGGCACCTCCTTCCGTCGCCCGGAGGCGGCTCTCAGGCGACCGGGCAACGACCAGGACCTCACAGCCAAGGGTTCTCAGATCTCGCAGGATGTATTTTCCCCACTCGCCACAGCCGACCAGGGCAATGGCGTGTTTTTTACTCACGAAATGCTCCTTGGGTAGATCATATTTTCGGTTATATTTCTGACTCCTCGTGCACCTTCTTGTTTCGGTCGTCCTCGGCTGTTAACCATTGCTTGCATTTTGTCTATGGGCTTGCATTTTGTCTATGATGCTGGAATAGAATTCTTGACCGGAAAATGGCCAAGTACAAAGTATCGCTTCAATATGCGGGTACCCGCTATGCCGGCTGGCAGATCCAGAAGAACCTGACCACAATCCAAGGGCTCCTCAAGCAAGCCGTCGAAACGGTTAGTGGAGAGCGCACCAACGTCGTCGGAGCGGGACGGACCGACGCGGGAGTGCATGCCCTGGAACAAGTGGCGCACTTTCGGCTCGAGAAAAGGATTCTGCCGAAACATCTGGCACGGGCTTTGAACGGGGTTCTGCCCTGGGACATCCGTGTCTTAAAACTTTCGGAAGTTGCCGAACAGTTCCACGCCCAGCGAGACGCTTTAAGAAAACGTTACGAATACCGCATTTACAATGGACCCGTTCTTTCGCCGTTTCGATACGGCTTTGTCTATCACTGCCTGCGAAAGCTCGACGTCGCGGCAATGCAACACGCTTGCCGTTTTTTTGAAGGCGTGCATGACTTCAGTGCATTCACGGCTTCATCCAGCAAGGTGGAAAACAAGAAACGCAAGATTTTTCTTTCCCGCATAAAAAAGAAAGGCCACGCGGTGAGCTATCTGGTGGAAGCACAGGGCTTCCTGCATCACATGGTTCGGAATATGGTGGGCACGCTGCTGGAGGTGGGGCGAGGCCGCCTCAGCGCCGATGATATCCACGCAATTTTTCGCTCACATGACCGGCGGCTGGCCGGACCCACCGCACCCCCCCAAGGCCTTTATCTGGTAAAAATCTGGTACTGATCCTCGAGAGGCATCGGTCTCGATTCTTGCCATGTTTCGAGACAGGGCATCACGCGCTATGCTAGATTGAGTCATCCAAATTCTATGGCCATGACTTTATTCAAAAACTTCGAAGGAGTGCTTGACCCACACAGCGCCGAAGCAGACCTAATCAACAGCCTCGAGCCCCAGAAGTTACCGCGCCACATCGCCATCATTATGGATGGAAACGGCCGCTGGGCCAAAAAACGAAAGCTGCCCCGAGTCGCCGGTCATCGCGCCGGCATTGATTCTGTCCGCGCTACCGTCGAAACTTCCGCACGACTTGGTATTCCGGTCCTCACGCTTTACGCTTTTTCCGCAGAGAACTGGAAACGACCAGCCGGCGAGGTGAATACCTTGATGAATCTGTTGAAAGAGTATTTGCGCCGGGAACTGCACACGCTGCAAGAAAACAAGATACGTTTTCAGTGCATTGGTCGAATTCGGGAGCTTCCTGAATCTGTCCAGTACGAACTGCAGTTCACCGAAGAGGCTACCCGGACCAACAAGGGCATGAAGCTGGTCATTGCCCTGAATTACAGCGGGCGGCTGGAGTTGGTGGACGCGTTGAATAAGTTGCTTCAAAAAGGTGTTGGCTATCCGGTCAGTGACGAGGACATCGAACAAAATCTCTACACCGCGGGGCTTCCCGAGCCTGATCTCCTTATCAGAACCAGTGGAGAAATGCGCATCAGCAACTTTTTACTCTGGCAAATCGCCTACGCGGAAATTTACGTGACCGATACCCTGTGGCCCGATTTTCGTGGGATGCATCTGCTCGAAGCAATTCGTGACTTTCAAAAACGCGAGCGCCGTTACGGCGGCATTCGCCCGATCACCCTGCACAACACACGATGATCCCCCGGCTGGTCAGCGCAGCGCTCCTGCTGCCTGTGGCAGTCATCGCGGTGATTTATCTTCCCTCCTTCCTTTTCCTGAACCTGGTTGAAGTGGTTTTGATTCTGGCGTGGCTGGAATTTACAGGACTGGCCAGCCGCTATGGTTCCTCCCTGTCCTGGGTGACATTGCTGCTCTTGCTGGTGTTCCCGTGGGTGTGGACGTACAGAGAGCCTCTTGTGCTGTCCTACCTGGTGCTCTCGGTATTTCTTATTTTGATTTCCCGGGTCTTTCAGCTTTCAGAAACCCACTCGGAACTCGACAGTTCCTCTTTAAATCTGTTCGCTTTCCTTTACCTGGGGATCCCCCTGTCTTTAGCCGGCAGACTTCAAAGCAGTGATCACGTGCAATTGCTGATCGTGCTGGTGGCGGTCTGGTCCGGAGATAGCGCAGCTTACTTCGTGGGCAAGGCCTGGGGCCGCCACAAGATCACTCCCCGCATCAGTCCTAAGAAATCACTGGAAGGCTACGTGGCCGGCCTGGTGGGTTCCTCAATAGGCACACTGCTGTTTGCTCGCGCCTTTCTGGATGCCGCCAGCCCCCAACTTTTTCTGGCCCTGGGACTTTTGCTTGGCCTGGTGGGCACTCTGGGTGACCTCTTCGAATCTATTCTCAAGCGCGGTGCAGATGTGAAGGACACATCCAATTTCATTCCGGGACATGGAGGCGTCTTGGACCGTCTTGATAGCGTCCTTTTTGCGCTCCCGGCCTACTACGTCTGGGCCTCTCTGATAGAATGAGCGCTCTGCAGCGATGAAGAAGCTTTCAATTCTTGGCTCAACCGGGTCCATTGGCAAAAATGCCTTGAGCATCGTGGACCTGTACCCGGATCGCTTCCAGGTGGTCGCTCTTGCCGCGCAATCCCGCACCGAACTGCTGCTTGAACAAAGCCTCCGCTACGCGCCAGACATCATTGCCATGTTCGATTCCGCGGCGTGCGCTAATCTTCAAACGCAGTTACCGGGCAAAAGGATCCTGTGCGGCTTGGAAGGCGTTGTCGAGGCGGCGTGCCACCCCGACGCTGACATGGTAATCGCGGCCATCAGTGGCGCCGCCGGCCTGATTCCCACCTTTCGAGCGGCTCAGGCAGGCAAAGCCATCGCACTGGCCAACAAAGAAACCTTGGTCATGGCTGGTGATCTGATCATGCCGATGGTGCATTCGCAACAGGTGAGAATGCTGCCCGTCGATAGCGAGCACAGCGCCTTGCACCAGTGCCTTCGAGGTTCGCGCCAGGAAGAAGTTCGGCGACTGATTCTCACCGCCTCCGGAGGGCCCTTCTTCAGGGCTTCACAAGAGCAGCTGGAAAGAGTGACGGTACAGGAGGCGCTCCAGCATCCTACCTGGAAAATGGGTCCCAAGATTACCATTGACTCGGCCACTTTGATGAACAAAGGATTCGAGGTTATCGAAGCGCACCATCTCTTTGGTATTCGGCCCGAGCAGGTCTCCGTACTGATTCACCCCCAATCCACCGTTCACTCCCTGGTCGAGTTTGTCGACGGCACCGTTTTGGCGCAAATGAGCATCACCGATATGCGCAATGCCATACTTTACGCGCTTGCGTATCCCGAGCGCTGGGACTCTCCGCTTCCTTCACTGGATCTTCTAGCAATGGAAGCTCTGGAATTCTTTGCTCCTGATGCGGAGAAGTTTCCCTGCCTCCGCTTGGCATATGAATCCCTGCGGCTTGGCCAGACTTACCCTGCGGCGCTGAATGCGGCCAATGAAGTAGCGGTCCAGCTCTTTCTGGAGGACCGCCTACGCTTTTCAGCCATTCCTGAAATCATTGAACAGATATTGGAATCTCATCGACCCCAGCCGGTGGCCGATCTCGAGGTGGTTCTCGACGTGGATCGCCGCTCACGCGACAAAGCCTTCCGCGCCGCTGAAGTTCTCACCAGCCGGTAGTGTCCGTTCACGAAATAAGTTTAATTGGTACTTGTATTTCGCACTTTTTTTCGGAAGCACGTACGAAGCACAGGCAGAGTAAAGGCTTACGCTTATTGCAGCAGGAGAGCTCCATGCCGTCGCGCCTCTGAACAGCTTGTACCTCGATGGCAAGGCGCTAATCACGCGGACAGTAAGCGCTCCTTGCAGCTAAGCTGAATCCACTTCGGTGATCCCCGTGTCCTTCTCCCCGCGTCGCAAGCTATCTCTGGCGTCGCGCGCAAGCTTCTCATATCGAAAACGGATTCGATCCAAATCTTGCTCGTTCAACTCTTCCAAATCGAGAAGGGCGTTGTGAGCTCCTTCAATTGCACGAATCAATTCGTCGAGCTTGATGTGCATAGCTTCGGTTTCGCGGTTTTGGGTATTTTGAATGACGAACACCATTAGAAAAGTCACAATCGTTGTGCTGGTATTGATCACAAGCTGCCACGTGTCGCTGAAACCAAACACCGGACCGGTGACGCTCCAAACAGCAATGAGACCCAAGGCCACGACAAAAACCTGAGCATGTCCGGCCGTCCTTGCCACGGACGTGGCAAACCTTTCGAAATAGTTTTTCTCGCGCATATGAATCTCCCTATGATGCAGACCTCAGTGACCCCATTCATAGGAAACGTTACCGTATTTATGAAATGGGATACTTAGCCTATCAAACTTCTTGGAAGGCACCCGTTTTCTGAACCAGCAGGGCGTATCAGCAGTGACGGAGTTCTAAGGGAAAGATACAAAGCATCCGATTTGACAACGGCAGAGATGGAACGGGACAATGGCTGGGAGTCTTGCTAACCCGATTTTGGGGCGAGCAAAGGAGGGAAAAGGTCTGTTGCAGCTTTTAAATTCAATTGGTTGGAGCCTGATAGCGTTTACGTTTGTGCTCGGTGTGATGATTTTCGTGCACGAGCTGGGCCATTACCTTATGGCCAAGTATTTGGGCATTCGGGTGGAAGTTTTTTCACTCGGTTTTGGACCCCGCCTCTTAGGTTTTCGAAGAGGCGGTACTGATTATCGCATCAGCGCTTTGCCGCTGGGCGGCTACGTCAAGATGACGGGGGAGAATTATGACGAGCAGCTTACCGGATCCCCTGAAGAGTTCATGTCGCGTCCCAAGACGCACCGTTTTTTGGTGGCGGTAGCGGGACCCGTGATGAATCTTGGCCTGGCGCTGGTCCTTCTCGCCGCCAATTTTATGATGGGCGTGGAAGTCGCGGCCTATCTCAGCAAGCCGGCTGTAGTGGGTAAGGTGGATACAGGATCTCCTGCCGAGCGGGGCGGCATTCAGTATCAGGATAAGATCGTAGAGATTAACGGTGAGCCCACCCCTGCCTGGCAGGATGTCCAGTTCGCAATCGGCACCAATCCAGAAGATACCCTGACCATTACCATTGAACGAGAAGGGCAAACTTTAACCAAGCGTTTAGAGGTAACATCCGCTCCCCAAACTGAAGTCGGAACCATAGGCATCGATCCTTACATCCCCTACCTTATCGGCAAAGTGGATCAGGGTACCCCTGCAGACGAGGCGGGTTTGCGGCCCGGAGATCAGATCCTCGAGGTGCGTTCACCTACCCGCACGGCGTACGGCTATTACGATATTCCCGAGCTCATCAGCTCTCAGAAAAACCAGCCGCTTTTGTTTCGTGTGCGCCGCGGAGATCGGGAATTCGAGAAAACCATCAAGCCCGTTCAAATTAACGACCGGGTGCGGATTGGCATCATGGTGGAACTTCCTTATGTGACTGAAAAGTACGGATTTATCGACTCGCTGGAGCGATCTTTGCAGCGCAACTACCAGCTGACATTGTTGACCTTCGACATTCTGGGAAAGATCATCACCGGCCGAGCTTCCGTTCGCGTCATGTCCGGACCTATTGAGATTGCGCGCTACTCAGGCGTCGCGGCCGCCGGCGGGTTGATACCCCTGATGGGTTTCATGGCCATCATTTCACTCCAGCTGGGAATTTTTAACCTGCTGCCCATCCCGATCCTGGACGGAGGAGTCATCGCTTTACTTGCCCTGGAAGGTCTGATTCGCAGAGATCTCAGCCTAGCAGTCAAGGAGCGTATTGCTCAGGTCGGATTTCTTTTTTTGATACTGTTGATGGGGATTGTAATCTTTAACGATCTCTCAAAGAATCTTCTACTGCCCTGATTGTTATTCGCGACACAAACAAGCGTGTCTTTCGACCTGGGCCCTCGTCATCGAAGATGATTTCTGTGGACCTCGCCTCGCAAGCCCCACTCGTTAAGGCATGCTTATTTCAGGAACGGACACTCTAGACTAGTTCTCGTCCGAGAGTATTGTAAATAGTTGGAAAACAAGAAGAAAAGCCGCATTTTTGAGCTCCGATTTTGTCAGAGTCAATTGGTACCCTGGTTTTGCCAATCCGCTGAGTCCAAAAGACTTAGCGCAAAATCAGGA
>JACQSY010000129.1 GCA_016211085.1 Acidobacteriota bacterium
CGGTACGTGAGCTGGGTTTAGAACGTCGTGAGACAGTTCGGTCCCTATCTGTCGTGGGCGCAGGAGATTTGCGGGGGTCTGACCTTAGTACGAGAGGACCGGGTTGGACGCACCGCTGATGTACTGGTTGTTCCGCCAGGAGCAGCGCCAGGTAGTCAAGTGCGGTAGAGATAAACGCTGAATGCATCTAAGCGTGAAACTCGCCCCAAGATAAGATCTCCCGCTGCGCAAGCAGCCTAAAGACCCCTCGGAGATGACGAGGTTGATAGGCAGGGTGTGGAAGTCCGGTAACGGATGAAGCTGACCTGTCCTAATCGGTCGTGAGGCTTGACCTAGAATTTTTTGCAGCGTTAAAGCCCAACGGCCCTTACCTTCCAGATTCAAGCCTCCCGGAATGATTTTCTCGTTTTCCGGTGATTGTAGCGGAGGGGAAACACCTGTTCCCATCCCGAACACAGAAGTTAAGCCCTCCAGCGCCGATGATACTGCGTGGGAAACCATGTGGGAAAGTAGGTCATCGCCGGGATTAATCCAAGCCCCTGAGGTTTCACAGGGGCTTTTTTTTTGCACTTTTTGCGGTAGTGTCCTAAATCTAAATTTAGGACACTACCCTTTTTGCACTAGGTTTGTCTTTTGGTTCCTGGTTGCTATACACTCATAATTTTTTCCGGGGGACATTTTCCAGGCCATGAAGCCAGAGCGTGACGACAGCCTCCCTATTTGGGGGGGAGAAGAACGCTATCCGCTCAATTCGCTGCAAGCCCCCATCTACCAGACGTCCTCGTTCCGATTTCGGAACATTGAGGAACTCCGTGATCTGGCTGAGGGGAGAGCCCGGCACTATCTTTACACCCGCTACACCAACCCCACCTTGGAATGGGTCGAGAAAAAAATCGCCGCTGTGGAAGGGGGAGCTTCCGCGCTGGTCTTTTCCTCCGGCATGGCCGCTATGGCAACGGCTTTGTTGGCGCTGCTCAAACAAGGCGATCGGCTGCTGGCCAGCAGCAGCCTTTATGGAGGCACCTATGAACTTGTCAAGGAATTGCTTCCTCGTTTTGGAATTTCGGTGAGCTTTTTCAGCGTGAAGGAAGGACCTTTGCAAGGATTAAAATTACGTCCCCGATTGTTGTTGGCCGAATCTCCGACCAATCCCGACCTGCAACTCCTTCCCCTGGTTGAGACCGCCCAAGCAGCGCGCCGCAACGGTGTCTTAACCTTGATCGACAACACGTTTGCGAGCCCGATCAATCAGAGGCCGCTTCACCTTGGATGGAACCTGGTCATGCACAGTGCCACCAAATTTTTGAGTGGCCACTCCGACTTGATAGCCGGCGCACTCATCGGTTCCGCTCCACTGATCCAAGAAATACAGCCGTTTCGAAAAATCATGGGAGGTGTGCTCGATCCCTCCACTGCCTACCTCCTCGGCCGCGGGTTGAAGACGCTATATCTGCGTGTACAGCGGCAAAATCACAATGCATTGCAGCTGGCCCGCTTTCTTGAGGAGCACGCTCAAGTTCAAAAAGTAGTTTACCCATGGCTTGAATCCCATCCTCAATAT
Organism: Acidobacteriota bacterium; assembly: GCA_016211085.1. Lineage (GTDB taxonomy): Bacteria > Acidobacteriota > UBA6911 > RPQK01 > JACQSY01 > JACQSY01. The sequence goes on from JACQSY010000129.1 coordinate 1,562, forward strand.
GAGTTGGCCCGCCGCCAGATGAGTGGAGGCAGCGGCGTCATTTCGTTTTACATTCGAGGGGGCTGGGAACAATCGCGTCGCTTTTTTAACAGCTTGAAGATGATACCTATTTCCACCAGCCTGGGAGGAGTGGAATCTCTAGTAACCTCCCCGTACTACACGTCGCACCATGCGTTAAGCGCCCGAGAGCGGAAACAGGCGGGCGTTACCCCCAATCTCGTGCGCATGTCGGTGGGGATTGAAAATGCTGATGAACTGTGTGCTGATCTGAACCAGGCTTTGATTGCCAGCCAGAAAGTGAGCCGGAGTATTTCCAAGAGCGTAAAAACAAAAGTTGTGAAATGAACGCTGAGCTTTTGATTGTGCGGAGGTTGCTGCAAGAGGTCGAGTCCGCAGACCGTTTGATCCTGGGACCAGGGATCCCCACTCTGGTCCGCGCTCATTTAAAACCCGACGTTGAAATTTGGACGCTCGAGTCAGACGGAGCGATCCACGGTGTGGCCGATCTGGCGGTCGTGGAAGCGATCGAGGTCTCCGGGGCCGGGGATCTGAGCCTCGATCCCTCGCGACCGGGAACGTTACCGCGCGCGCGTCGCTGGGTGGTGGCCACGCGCCATACCCGGACGGACGGCGAGCCCAAGATCGTGCGCTGCTGCAGGCTTCCAGTCCATTGTCCCCACTGCGTGAATCTCATCATTACCGAACTCGGTGTTATTGAGGTCACCTCCACCGGACTGGTTTTGAAAGAGGTCGCCGCCGGCATAGCCACCGATGAAGTCAAGGCCAAGACGGCGGCGAGCCTGCACGTCGCCGATGACATCAGGCTGATGAGCGTGTGAGTCTCTGCGCGATCAAAAACGCAGGTTAGATTCTCTGAAAGCCCCGCAGGATCTGCTCCATGCTGAGCCGCAAAATGATGGGGCGTCCGTGAGGACAGGTATAGGGGTTGGGACATTGGGAGAGTTCGTCGATCATCCATTGCATCTTAGAAAGCGACAGGGGAGTGTTGATCTTAATCGCGCTGCGGCAAGCGACACTGATGGCAATACGTTCCCTTAGGCGCTGCACATCGTAACACCGCTCGCCTGAGTCGCCGTATTCGACAACATCCTCAATCAGCCGGGCCAGGTCGCACCGGGCTGCCAGGGCTGGGACTCCTTTGACCACTACTGACGTTCCGCCAAAAGCCTCCACCTCAAATCCGCTTTGATTCAACTCCTGCAAAATCGCATCAAAGTACACTTTTTGATGTGCGTTCAGGTGAATCACCTCCGGCACCAGGAGCCGTTGCACCGAGGGAAGGCGCGCAGATTGAAGCCAGGAAAGAGCCTGTTCATAAAGGATCCTTTCATGAGCCACGTGTTGATCCACTAGAAGCACCCCTTCGCGGTCCGCCGCTACAATGAAGCTTTCCACAAACTGTCCCAGCACCACGGGAAGAGGATTAAGGTGGACGGTTTCGGGGATTTGCGCGCACTCTGCTACCATCTCGAATGAGTTCGCGATGAGGGTTTCCGCAGTGCCACAGGGGAAGGAAGCCGAAGCTCCTCCCCCTATGGTCTTGTGGGTACTGTTCAGTGGACTGCGCCGGCGGAAAAAGGCCGGATCGAAAAAGGCGCCCGAGGATCTTCCTAATGGGGAGGCGAGAAAGGACTCCATCGGTTTTCGCGGATCCAGATCAGCTGAAATTCCAGTCCGAACTTCGAACTGTTGAACCGTCAATTCCAGTCCCCGTGCCGCGCCACCGTTCCGCGAACGCAACAGAGCTTCCTGTATACCATGAAAGATAGCACTGTGAACAGGCTGAGAATCGCGAAAGCGGATTTCGGTCTTGCAGGGATGCACGTTCACATCGATCTGTTCCGGATCGAGTTCGACAAAGAGCACGACCACAGGGTGCGCCCCTAGAGGCATCAGATCGCGGTAGGCGAGCTGAATGGCGTGTGTAATGACCCGGTCTCGCACCATCCGGCCATTGACGAACAAAAACTGCGAGACTGCGCTGCTGCGTTGCTGGTGGGGAAGAGAGGTCAACCCGAGGACCCGGACCCCCTCCTTCTCATACTCGATTCCTTCAAGTGTGTTCACCAGCTCTTCACCCAGCAACTGGTAAGCACGTTCCTTCAGGCTGGTGACAGCGGGTGCTTCCAGTAGAAGCTTGTCTTGATTGGAAAAACGAAACTCGATCGCGGGATTTGCCAATGCATAGTGGAGAAAACAGCGGTTGATGTGTCCAAGTTCTGTCGTCACGGATTTTAGAAATTTACGCCGTGCAGGGACGTTAAAGAATAGATCCTGAACTTCTACTTCAGTTCCGGAAGGCCAGCTGATCTCCTGGCACAACTGTAGGCTTCCGGCCTCCACATGAAGCTCAGTTCCCGGGAACGACGGGTCCGGGGCATCTGTGGTTCGCAGCCGTAGCCGTGACACCGAAGCGATGGAGGGAAGCGCCTCGCCTCGAAAGCCAAGCGTCTGGATGCGTGCAAGGTCCTCAAAGCTTTGAATCTTGCTGGTTGCATGATGCTCAAGCGCGAGTCGAGCATCCTCCGGATCCATTCCGCGCCCGTTGTCAGCAACCGCAATCAAGCGCAAGCCGCCTTCAGCTACCCTTAAGAAAATACGGGAGGATCCGGCGTCAAGGCTGTTTTCAATGAGCTCTTTAACCACCGAAGCAGGTCGCTCGACAATCTCTCCGGCAGCAATCTTACGGGAGAGAATCTCAGGTAATACTTTAACTTTTCCCATTCGGGCTGATTATATTAGGCGGGGGTGACCTCGGCTGGCCTGTTAGGCCGCATTTTTTCCCTTATGCGGGTGGTTAGCGTATGTAAGTTATTGATAATAAAAAGCAGCCGAGTGGACTCTAATTTGCTTTAAATCGGGTGAAACGAAAAATAGAGAGAATAATCCTGATTTTGGAGGTGAAGGACATGAGAATTGTTCCCGGAACGCGGCACCACGCTAGCCTGGTCTGTGGAGCCGTAATAGCAGTACTGGCATTTCTTTTGGTTGACACCGCATTGACCAAACACGCCATTCAGGTCCCGCAAGGGACGGTGGTTGAGCTTCGCATGGAGAGTGATTTGAGTTCTTCGACAGCCCAGCCGGGCGACCGTTTTCGGAGCACGGTTTCCCGCGCAGTGGCCATTGACGGACAGATCGCCATACCCCAGGGCACCACGGTTGAAGGCGAAGTAACGGTCGCGCGCGAAGCCGGGCGTGGGGAGTCCGGAGTCATCGGGGTTGAGTTTACTCGAATGGTGTTTCCGAACGGATCCAGCTTCAATATCAGTGGGGTGCTGACCAGCCTAAATCCAGAGGAACGCAGGCAGATCCTGGAAGAGGAAGGTCAGATTCGCGGCCAGGGAACTCGTGAACGCACCATTGTGTTCATCGGCGGTGGCGCAGGCCTTGGCGCGGTGGTGGGAGCCATTGCAGGCGGTGGAAAAGGTGCCTTGATTGGCGCAATCGCCGGTGGTGTGCTCGGCGGGTTGCTTTCTGAAGGCAAGGAAGCAGACGTCAAAGCTGGAACTCCCATAGCGATGGAGTTGACGGCACCGATCACTGTGGAAAGTGAGAGCGAGTTTCTACGTGCCGCTCAAACGGATCGCACTATTTACACCAGTCCGGCAACGGTTCGTGCCGCTCAAACGGAATTGCGGCGGCGGGGTTACTACGATGGAGAGATCCACGGGCGACTAGACTCGAGAACACGGCGTGCGCTGGCCAATTATCAAATCGACCGTAAGCAAACCGCCAGCGGCGATTTGGATCATGAGACAGCCCTCAGTCTGGGACTGGACTCAACGCTTCGTGCCCAGACTGGTTCGGGCAGTTTGCCGGCCGCCTCTACACGTGACCAGTTGGAGGCAGCGCGTGATCTCACGTCGCAGGCACGACATCTGTTGGAGGAAGCGGAACGACGCATTGGCGTCCACGTGGCCGACATTTCCCTAGGTCTTCGTCGTGACCGCGGCATCCGTGAATCCGACCTGGAAATGCTGTTGGATCTGGATGCCTTTCTGACGGCGGCAGCGTGGTACGAGCAAGCAGCGGAAGCGGGAATGGGCGGCTCCGATCTGAGCAGTGTGGAAGGTGTGTTGATGCGTGCGTCTAACGACGTCCAAAGCCACAGCGGTCGCATGGACAACGATTTGCGGCGGGAGTGGACTGTAGTCCAGGCCTCTTTGCAAGACCTGGGTTTGAAAACGGGAACCGCCGGGCGCGTGGACACTACCACTGGAGAGCTCCACTGGCAGGGAATGGTCGATGGGATTGAAAACATCATCGTTCAGGGCTCCAGCGTCAGCCTGCAGCACGTTCGCGGCCGTAGAGTGACGAGCGAAAGATTCAATTTGGAAGCACCTCTTTCCGCTCAGACACGCACGGTCAGCGTGCAAAAGCTGCGTGGAAGAGGCGATGTGCGAGTGCTGGAACATCCCAACAGAAACAACGGTTATCGCGCGGTAGTTCAAATCAATGATACGCCAGCAGGAGCTGGTTGGTATGAGATTGTCCTAAACTGGTAAGTTAAGAAAGAAAAGGGAAGGTTCTAGCTTTCCCTTTTCTCTTAAGACACGTTTCTTCAAAGTGGGCCCATTATGAAAGTTTTCAAAGCAAGAGCTGCCATCGCTTTTTTCTTTTTGCTTTCTCCTTTGCTCCTGGCACAAACAGAAGTGAAGCCGGGATTTAATCTTTTTTCGGTCGAACAGGATATCGAAGTCGGCAGGCAGTCGGCACGCGAGGCAGAAGGACAGCTTCCGCTGCTCCGCGATGAATCTGTGGAGGAGTATGTCGATCAAATCGGCAGCAGACTGGCGCAGCACGCCCCAGGCGCTCGATTTCCCTATGATTTCAAGGTGGTGAATGCATCCGACGTTAATGCCTTTGCTTTACCCGGCGGTTTCATGTACATAAACCGGGGCCTGATAGAGGCAGTTGAAAGCGAGGGCGAGTTGGCTGGTGTGATGGCACATGAAATTGCTCATGTTGCCTTGCGTCATGGAACGAATCAGGCCTCAAAAGCCTATTTGGCGCAGGCGGGGTTGGGGGTCCTGGGAGGACTCTTGGGGGGCGGCTCCACTTCGCAAATCATGGGCTTGATTGGCGGCTTTGGTCTGAATGCGGTGTTTTTGAAATTTAGCCGCACTGCTGAAGAGCAAGCCGATATTGTGGGGGCGCAGATTTTGGCACGAGCCGGATATGACCCCATGGACCTGGCCCGGATGTTTGAGACTCTGCGAAGGCGGGCCGGAAGAGATCCGGGAAAAGTGGAACAGTTTTTCTCAAGCCATCCTTCTCCGGCGAATCGATCGGCAAGAATCCAACGCGAGGCAAGTCTGCTCCAGGTCAGTCCTCTAGAACCGGTGGGCGACCTTGCAACCGTCAAGAACGACCTGGCTGAGCTTCCTTCGGCTAGGCCTTTGCGCGAGCTTGCACAAGAACGATCGCAACCAGATCGTCGCAGAGAGCCGGGTAGGATCGTGGTCGAAGCTCCTTCGAGACGTTTTCGGACTTACGAGGAACCGAGCGGCTTTTTCACGATCAGTTATCCCGAAAACTGGCAGGTGTTTGAAGGAAACGGTCCGGGAGTCACCATTGCGCCTCGCAATGGAATCATCGAGCACGGCAATGGGCAGGAAAGTATCGTCTACGGAGTGGTGGTGAACCACTATGATCCTTTTGGCACCGTGCCGCCTGAGGGATCCTTCTCAATACGTCCCTTCCCGGGAAGGACACCCTTGGAGGAGGCTACCAACGACCTGATTACACAGATTATCGAGAGCAATCCCCATCTCCGGATGGTGCGCCGCTCTGAAAAGCGGGTGCGGACTTCGGATGGAGCTGAAGCGCTGCTGGTGGCGCTTTCAGGACGCTCGCCGGCTACCTTGCTGGAAGAGCGCGTAATGGTCTACAGTCGCGAACTGCAACCGGATCAGCACGTCCTCTACAGCCTTTTGATTGCACCTGGCCGGGACTTCAGGCAACTGGAGGGGACATTTAACCAGATGATTACGAGCCTCAGGGTTGACGACGCGGTGGCGCATCGTTAGTCTAGTCTAGTCTAGTTCTCGTCCGAGAGTATTGTAAATAGTTGGAAAACAAGAAGAAAAGCCGCATTTTTGAGCTCCGATTTTGTCAGAGTCAATTGGTACCCTGGTTTTGCCAATCCGCTGAGTCCAAAAGACTTAGCGCAAAATCAGGA
>JACQSY010000130.1 GCA_016211085.1 Acidobacteriota bacterium
GTCCATGCGTACTGGAACTCCTTAAAAAGTTTCTTAAATCGGTAGAGATAATAAAAAGATTCACTTATCGGTATTCTATCACCCACATAGTAGCGACCGTGAGCGGTTAGAAGAATACGTACGATTTCCAGTGCCTTTTCAGCCGTAATAATGTTGTCCCTTGTCACTTTGCGTTTAAGGCTCGGCTCAGTCGCTCCAACCACCAAATAGTCACCAATGTTAGAAGCAAAGAAATCTGCATGGGTTATCTTACTATTGCAGATGATTGGCTCCCAGAAGTTGTCAGGGAGGCGCTTTGTTGTGAAAGGACTTATCACATTTAGAATCGAACCGTTAGTTACTTTTAATACAACCCTAGATTCACGTGAAAAGTATTCAGTAAATACGAGACCGTTGTCCGCAAATATCTTGCGCAAGTTATTGTTAGCTGTGGGTAAAGGCATGATTTCTATTTCTTGGAGACAATTTAGTTTGACCAGGCGATACGCTGGGCTATCTGTTAATGGTATTTCGCTTGACAAGGAGTTACTGTGAAGCATAAATCGCATGAGGGGGACACTCTGTGGGTCCCGATCAAACGGGTTTTCCTCATGGTTCATAATGTTTTAAAATCCTTTATGGCTGAGTCAACGAACTGACATTATGTAATTCTACAATTTTATTCCATAAAAGGAAACTTGTAACAATCTGAGACTGCCGAAAAAGTCACCTCTATTCTCCTCCTGAGATAGTCTTTTGAGGCTAAAAGCATGGTAAGATACGGTTAACTAAGCCATGGGAGGTACTGAATGCTGAAGCCAAAGTCGCCTCAAGAGTCGTTCTATGGAAGCTATCTTTACGACCGCATCGTCCCCATCGACCACCTGCTCCGCAAGATCAACCAGGTGGTCGATTTTTCTTTCGCCGACGAGGTCGTGAAGGACCGGTACAACCCGGCTATCGGCCGGCCGGCGGAGGACCCCGAGTTCCTGCTTCGGATGTGCCTGCTTCAGTATCTCTATGGTGATTCCGACAGGCAGGTAGTCGAAAACGCCCGCTTACATCTGGCCTACAAGTACTTCCTCGGACTGGCGGTCGATGCCGAGGTACCGGACTACACCACGGTCTCCTATTTCCGGGCGCAACGGCTGGGCGAAGAGAAATTCCGGGCGATCCTGGAGCAGATCGTACGGCAGTGTATTGATAAGGGGCTGGTCAAGGGAAGGCGGCAGATCATCGACTCGACCCCGGTGTTTGCGAACATATCCCTCTCGAGCCTCAGCGGCCTGGTGAGAAAATGCCGGGAAAACGTGCTGAAGACTGTGGCAAAGCAGGATACAAAGATGGTGGACGACTTGGGAGCGAAGGAACTGAAGAAGGCCACGCCGGTGAAGTTTGCCTCCAGCGAAGAAGCTCTGCAGAAAGAGATCGAGGCGGCCGGCACATTGCTGGACAAAGTCACTGCCGAGCTGAAGGCCAGGAAGATCAAGCCAACCGAGGAACTCCAGAAGGACCTGGGACTACTGGAAAAGGCGGTTGCCGATCGGGCCGAGAATGCCAAGGACAAACTGATCAGCCCGGTAGACCCGGATGCCAGGACGGGCAAGAAGACGGCCACCAAGTGGGCGGGTTACAAGGCTCACATTGTCGTGGAGGAAGAGAGCGGCATTATCACCGAAGTGGCAACCACCCCGGCCAACGCCACGGACGGCAGCCAGCTCCTGCCGCTGCTGAAGGAACAGGAGAAGGCCCACTCTCTCACGCCACAGGAACTCACCGCGGATAAAGCCTACGACTGGGGAGAAAACCTGGAGTCCCTGGCCAGTAAGAAGACTATCGCCAACATCGCTCTAACCAGGCAGGTAAACCACCGGACCGGGGTCGATTTCACCGTGGGCGATTTCCTCTACGACCCGGAGAACATCAAACTCATGTGCCCGGCCGGACATATCTCCACCAACTGTTACAACGTAGTCCTCAAGAATTACCAGCAAGACAAGCCGGGGTACGCCTTTCGGTTCAGGCCGACTCTATGCAACGTCTGCCCGCTGAAAGCCAAATGTGTAAAGAACAAGGCAGGCAGAAGGGTCCATATCAGCTATTATGAGCCGTACTTTCGAATGGCGAGAGAAAGGCTGGCGACTGAGGAAGGGAAAGAGGCCTACTGTAACCGCTACAAGATCGAGCAGAAGGTGGCCGATCTAACCCGATATTGCGGACTGAGGAGGTGCCGCTACCGCGGCTTGGAGAGGGCTCGAATACATACGCTGCTGGCGACGACAGTCTGCAACATCAAGAGAATGGTGAAGCTACTCTGGAGAAAGCCGGATAGCTATTGCTTTGAGGCAGCCGTGGCCGGCTAAGCGGCGAGCAACCGGCCCATGGAGGGCAA
>JACQSY010000135.1 GCA_016211085.1 Acidobacteriota bacterium
GAGCAGGGAGGAGCTAGTGAGGCACCGGCAACTGAAAAGGGCGGAAACAGATAGGCTCCATCCTAAACTACCGCGCCACATCTCGACTCTACTGAATACAGTAGCGTTTGTTGCGAGCGCGACGATGGCCGGATCGAGGGTGGGCAGCGATTGAATCAGCCTTTCTGCTCCCGGCGCTTTTCTTCCAGCTTGCTGAGCCTCTCTTGCCACTCTTGAAAGCGGACGGCTTCTTTTGAATCAGGGTTGGCCTTCACAAAGTCGCCGCAAATCCGGGCTGCCTCAGAAAAGTGCTTTTGTTTCTCCAAGGTACGAACTAATTTCTCATAGGCTGGAACCATTTTGGGGTTTAGCCGGATCGCTTCGCGGTACCGGTCTGCGGCCGCTTTGTAGTTCTCGCGCTTGAAATAAAAATCGCCGACCGAGATGTGTTCGTCGGCTTGTAGCGGATCGAAGGCCTTGTTTTCTTCACTCGTTGGGGTCTCTTCCTTGGGTGGATCATCAATTATCAGTACCGGTTTTCGTCTCGGTTCGGATTGTTGTGCCGGAAGCAATTCGTGCCCTCCGTACAGGGCCATCGCAAGCACGGCCAAGAATGTTCGGCAATTCCTGTTTTTAGTCTTTCGAAATTCCACTGGATTTTCCCAGGGTTATTACGGCTTCCATTGTATACTGAATTTCCACTTGTACAAGTGAGGGGTAGGTGGTACATTACTTCCTAAGAAGCTGTTCCTCCTCAATGTTTTAACCTTTTTCCTGCTCTGGAAAAGCAGATGTTGGAGTCCGACAAAATGGTGAATCGTAAGTTGATTCGGCCTTCCCTGTCAGAACTGCGAGAACAGGGGGCATCTTCAAAATTTTCAAGCGTACAAAAAAAACGATTTCCTCCCGAGCAAACCAACGCGGAGCAGTACTATTATTTAAAGCAAATGTCCAGCCGAGCGCCGGTGGTGGTGAAACTGATAGATGGCGAGGAGATACATGGCATTATCGAGTGGTACGACAAGAACTGCATTAAGGTGAATCGGGACAACGAACCAAACCTGCTGATTCCCAAGCAGTCCATCAAGTATCTTTTCAAAGAGAACGAAGTAAAAGGGAGCGACGAAAACGTCCTGCCCCCTGAAGAGGAGGAAGAATAAGCCGAGGGGCTGCATCCGGTACTGTACCTGTCGTGTTCTCAACCGGCGACCCACACGGCATCGGTCCGGAAATTCTTCTAAAAGCGTTAGTCCGCTTCTTGCCTGAGGCGGCCTTTCGTCCAATCATCGTCGGACCGGCATCCTATCTCCGATCTCTGCGACGCGATCTCAAGCTTTCCTTGGAGATTGAGCGGGTGGAGATTGTTTCTGCTGGTGAGTTTGCGTACCCGCCGCCATGGGGAACGGTGGATTCCCGGGCCGGACAATTTGCAATGGGCTCACTACGCAAGGCTGTGGAGTACTGCCGGAACCATGGCCATCCACTACTGGTGACGCCCCCAATCAGCAAGAGAGCAGCCAGTCTGGCGGGCTTCACGTATCCAGGCCAGACCGAGTTCATCGCTTCTTTCTTCGATGGCTGTAAACCTGCCATGGCCTTCTTCTCCGACACTCTTTGTGTGCTCCTGGCCACGGCGCACATTCCCTTGCGCGATGTCCCGCAAGCTTTGTGTCCCGAAAATCTCGTGTACCAATCCCGCCTCTTTTATAAGGCTCTTCAGAGAGCCGGCACTCTTCAACCCCGTATTGCTTTTTGTGGCCTGAATCCACACGCGTCCGAAGGGGGATTGTTCGGCGACGAGGAAAAAAAGCTGTTGGAGCCGGTACTGGAACGGCTCCGGGAAGAATTCGGACCTCGAGTGTTCCTGGGGCCGTTTCCGTCCGATACGATTTTCATGCGTGCGGTGCGACACGAGTTTGACGGGATTGTGGCTTTATATCACGATCAGGGCCTCATCCCTTTGAAGCTGCTGGCTTTTGATCGCGCCGTTAACGTAACACTGGGCCTCCCGTTAACTCGCACTTCTCCCGACCACGGGACTGCTTTTGAAATTGCAGGAAAATTCCAGGCGGACCCTGCCAGCATGATTGCGTCCATCGAGTGGGGTCTGAAATTGACGGCCGGTTTGACCTCACGGAAGGATTAGCTTCTCTCACAAGCCCCTCAGCGCCGCATCGTAGGCGTGCTCGCACGCGGCCGCATTGAACTGGATGAGCTTCTGAGTCGAGAAAGCGTAAGCCGAGTTCAAGGCGTCATAAAACGAAGGCACGTCCGATGCTTCGTAGCCAGGGAGCATGTAATCTCTAAGCAAAGGGAAAAGGACAGAAAAAAGCAGACATGTGTGGCTGCTCAATCTATCAAAGGGCACAATTTCATAGAGCCGAATTTGAGAGAGCGTCATCTGCTCAATCGCGTGCAGCTCTCCAAAAGCCGGGCTCTGGAGCCACTCGAAAAATCTCTTCAATGCGGGAAGCACTCTCTCGTGTGATAAAGGTTCGTGCAGCGGCACGACGGAGCGTGCAGCCGAGCTTCTAAAGTGCCCGAAGCTTTCATCCGACATTATTGCGTGGACCTCGGTCAAATCGGAGAGAGTCAGGCCGGAGACATTACCCTTCCTGGCCAGAATCCACTCGACCGATGTAAGGAGATTCGTGGGATGTGGTTCAGCGCTGTTGATCTCTGCGGCTCGATCTTGCGCAAGCACAAAAGCGACCAGTTTTGAAGCAAGCCGCTGGCGATTCAAGAGCAAGCGTTGTCCCATACCCATTCGCTGATTGAGCAGAATCTTCTTTTGATCCAGGGAAAGAAACTGAAAAGATGATTTCAGTTGAGCGGTCATCTGACTATTATTAAAGAGCAGGGAACACTCGCAAAGGAAATTCCGTACTCTCAGAAAGCGGCCCTGGCAGGATGCTGGAATCCCAGGGACGGACGCTTGACTTCGGAAACCGCTTCATGCTCAACACGCGGTTTGCAAAACCGGTTGCCTATGGCCGGAGTTCTGGTTTTGCAAGGCGAGGTCAGGGGGAGCGCAAGGGGCGACGCCAATGCAGATAATCGGCGGCGAGCAACGCGAGGATCGCCCGCAACGTTTCAGTTGCATAAGGAACACGAAAATGGACGGACAAACCAACTTGGTTCGAGTGCGCATCAGCCAATGGGTCAACAGCGGCTGGGAACATTTTGTTCAGGATATCGGGATGCACGTTTTGATCGCTTTGATAGCGGCAGTGTTTCTGAGTGTGGGCAGCGTCTTGGTGGCCGGACCGGTGGTGGCGGGCGGTGCTCTGGCTGGCCTTCGCCAATCTCAACGGGGATACGTCAAAATGGCGGATTTTTTCGATGGTTTTCGTTATTTTTTGCCTGCGCTACTGGCTTCACTGCTGGTGGGAATTCTCACTTTTTTGGGATTCCTTTTGCTGGTCATTCCCGGACTGGTCATTATGGCCATGTATTTGTTTACGTTCCATTTCGTTGTCGATCGGAATCAGGGTTACGGCGAGGCAATGCGGTCGAGCCGCCGCCTGGTTTCTGGCGACTACCTCGGGTTCACGATGTTCTTGATCGTTTTGATACTGATTAATTTCTTAGGGGCGATGTTTTTGGGCGTGGGAGTTCTCGTCAGTCTTCCGGTGACCTGGCTGGCGATCACTGCGGCTTATCAGGATTTAACAGGGCAGCCTGTGCCGCCGGGACCTCCGGCTTCCGCCTTGCGAATCGACTGATCGGAGCCGGCTTCGATGTTCCCAAGCCTGGTCCGCGTGGTTCGTGGTTGGTTTCAATCGGTGGAAAAGTCTTCATCGAGGGCCAGCTGAGCCAGAGTACGCACGCCGAAACCGGTGGCTCCTTTTCCTTCCTGGCCGTCCTTGAACAGGTCTACCCCGGCCATATCGATATGGCACCAGCGCATGCTGCCGACGAACTCCTGCAGGAATTTTGCTGCCGTTATGGCGCCGCCCGATCGGCTGCCCACATTTTTCATGTCGGCGATCTCACTGCGGATCTCTTTGCGGTATTCATCATCCAAAGGAAGTCTCCACAGCTTCTCTCCGGTTTGCTCCGACGCTCGCATAATGCGTTGAAAAAGGTCTTCATCATTGCAGAAGAGGCCGGCGCGTACGTGCCCCAGCGCAACCACGCAGGCTCCGGTGAGCGTTGCAATGTCCACCACAAATTGAGGGTTCAGGCTGGAGGCGTAGTGCAGAGCGTCGGCAAGAATGAGGCGGCCTTCGGCGTCCGTGTTGATCACCTCAATGGTCTTGCCGCTCATGGAATGAATGACGTCCCCAGGCCGCTGCGCCCGTCCGCTGGGCAGGTTTTCAACGGCAGGTATCAGCCCTACCACGTTTTTTTTAACCCTGAGCTGGGCGATGGCCTGGAGGGCGCCGAGGACAGCACAGGCTCCTGCCTTGTCAGATTTCATCTCCTCCATGGATTGCGCAGGCTTGAGGGAAAGTCCGCCGCTGTCAAACGTCACGCCCTTGCCGACAAATACAATCGGCGGCTCATTGCCGGCGCCGCCCTGGTGTCGTAGGATGATGAAACGAGCCGGCTCGTCACTGCCCTGTGCAACCGCCATCACGGCGTTCATCCCGTTTTTTTTCAGCTCAGGCTCCCCCCACACCTCGACGCCGATTCCATATTTTTCAGATAACTCTTGGGCCTTTTCAGCCAGCAATCTCGGGTTCATGCGATTCCCCGGCTCGTTGATAATCCGCCGGGCAGAATTGGTGGCGTAAGCCAGGATTTCTCCCCGTTCGATATGCCGATCGACGGCGGATTCATCAAGGCATTTGCCGAGCAGGTGGATCTCTTCCACGAGTGTACGCGACTTGTCTTCAGTCTTGTAGTCATCGCCGTCGTAGCTTGCCAGGATCAACCCTTCGGTCACGGCCTGGACGGCGCGGCCGGGGTCCACTTCGTCGCGACAAAGGAAGGCTGCCCTTTTAAAGCTTGATCCCTTGATTCTGCGGAACGCGAGATTGGCTATGGAGCGAACCACGTTCACGTTGAAGGAAGCCCGCTTGCCGGCGCCCACGAGAAGAAGCCGCCCCACCTTCAGACCTGCCGGGCGGTAGAGAATGGTGGATTCTCCCTGGCGGCCCGTCCATTCCTGCGTGCCTTTCAGCTCTTCAATCAAGCCGCCGATTTTGGCATCCAGTGAAGCAGCAAACTCACCGGCTTCATCCTCGAAGACGGGGATGGCAAGCACATCGCCTTCGTATCGATCCCATTCTGTCGTGGTGACTCGAATTTTCATTCTTATCTCCCTTTGAGTTCCGTTTGTATGTCGCGCTCGACCGCTTTCTTACGTTCTGTTTCACGCTTGTCGTGTGTGTGTTTTCCTCGGGCTAAAGCTACCTCCACCTTGACCTTCCCGTCTTTGAAATAAACCGCCAGCGGCACAAGAGTGAAGCCCCGCCTCACAATTTTTCCCGCGAGCCTGGCAATTTCTCTGCGGTGCATGAGCAGCTTTCGGGGACGGGTGGGGTCGTGGTTGGCGTCGGTTCCGTGTGAGTATGGGCTGATGTGGCAATTACGCAACCACAGCTCTCCCTGCTGCACCTGGGCATAGCTATCCTTCAGGTTGACCTTGTGATCCCGAATAGATTTCACTTCCGTCCCCTTGAGGACAATACCCGCTTCAAATCGTTCCAGGATTTCATAATCGTGGAAAGCTTTCCGGTTTCTAGCAATCAGTTGTTCGCTCACAATGTTCCCATGAAATCAGCCAGCGCCTCCTGCCACGGCCGAAGTTCTGGCAACCCCTCGATCCGCAGGCAAAAATTGTCCAGGACCGAGTAAGAAGGCCGTCGTGCCGCCAAAGGCAGTTCGTGGGTGGAGATAGGGACCAAAGGCACTTCACAGCCTGCCTGTTTGAGGATTTCTCGAGCAAAATCAAACCAGGAACAACTTCCTGAATTGGTGACGTGGTAAATGCCGCGGACATCAAGAGCCATCAAAGCCGCCGTGGTCGATGCCAGGTCTTCTGCAAAGGTGGGCGACCCACATTGATCATTTACCATTCTTAAAGTTTTCCCGTTTCGAGCCTGCGAAAGGACCTTGCTGATGAAGTGAGGAGGTGAATGGGGAGCGGACCCAAAGAGCCAACTGGTACGTATGATCAAGAAAGCTCGGGATACCGCTTTTACAAAAAATTCCCCGGCCAGCTTGGAATTCCCATACTCATTTAACGGGTTGGGCTGATCCCATTCCCTATAGGGCTTGCCCCGGGTGCCGTCGAAGACATAGTCCGTGCTGTAGTAAACCAGTCTGCTCCCGTTCTCCTCCGCAGCAATAGCGATATTACGAGTTCCCAGGCCGTTCACGCGGTAAGCATCAGCAGCTTTTGATTCCGCTTCGTCCACCTTTGTAAAGGCGGCGGTGTGCAAGACCCAATCGGGTTTTATTTTTGAGAGGACACGTCTGCACTCCTGGAGAGAAGTGATGTCGAGGTGCGTTGACGAAAGTGGATACACTTCATGCACGGATGGCAGTTGCCTGGAAAGCGCACCGCCGAGCATTCCTCTGGCGCCTGTGATCACGACCCTCATGTCAGTTTATTGAGTGGCTGCAAACCTTCATTTTACAACAGGTCACGGGTATTTGGACCTTTCAAAGAATGCCGTTCCGGTTAAAGTCGAGGAGAGCGTTTTAAGTGATTTCAAACAGATGATCAAAGCAATGGCCGGGCGTCCGAAGCTGTCTACCTGAAATCGCCGATCTTACCAGCGCAGCTTTCTTAAAGATTTGCCAAGGTCTGGCTTCTCCGCTCGTACATTTGCTCGTAATAGTGACGATAGGATCCACTGCGTACGTGAGCAGTCCATGCCTGGTGTTCCAGGTACCACCTGACGGTGTTCTCGAGGCCCTGGTCAAAGGGAATAAGTGGCGTCCACCCAAAGTCGTGCCGGATCTTCGTTGAATCCAGCGCATAGCGACGATCATGACCAGGGCGGTCCGTGACGTTTTGAATCAACGAAGCGGGTTTTCCAAGGATGTCCAGAACGCGCTGGATCACCTCACGGTTGGTCATTTCCTGATTACTACCAACGTTATAAATCTCTCCCGGGCTCCCTCGGAAAAGTACCATCTCGAGGGCCCGGCAATGGTCTTCGACATGGATCCAATCGCGCACATACAGGCCGTCACCGTAGACCGGGAGCCGCGCATCTTCCAGGGCATTGAGGATCATCAAGGGAATCAGCTTCTCCGGAAACTGATAGGGCCCAAAATTGTTGCTGCACCGCGTGATCACGATGTCAAGACCGTAAGTTCGATGATAAGAGCGCGCCAGAAGATCGGCAGATGCTTTGCTCGCAGCGTAAGGGCTGTTGGTATAGAGCGGGCTCATCTCGGTGAACTTGCCGGTTTCTATGGAACCATAAACCTCGTCTGTGGATACTTGGAGGAACCTGGCAATTTTGCGTCGCCGCATCGTTTCAAGGAGTACCTGTGTTCCGACGACGTTGGTCCGGATAAAGGCCGACGAATCGAGAATGCTGCGGTCCACGTGACTTTCTGCCGCAAGATTGATGATGGCGTCAACACCGTCCGCACAAGCCTCGACCTGGTCGCGCTGTGATATGTCGCCTCGCACAAACTTGTGGCGATCATGGGGTAGATCATCCAGGCTCTCCAAATTGCCCGCATAGGTGAGAGCATCCAGATTAATAATGGAGACCTCAGGGCGGGACTTGAGGAGATAACGAACGAAATTTGAGCCGATAAATCCCGCCCCGCCCGTAATCAACAGCCGCACCGTCTTAACCATCCTTTCGATCCCAATGGTAGGGTATGTCATTCTTGTGCGGGTCCACCCTGTATTCATCGGGATTCGAATAGTCATATACCTCAGTGGGAAGGTTCAACACCATAGCCTCGGTTTCTCCAATGCACTTGAAACCATGGTAGACCAGGTTCGGGATCTGCAGCAGTTGTGGATTGTGATCCCCCATAAAAAACTCGTTGATAAGTCCATGAGTCGGGGAGTCGTTTCGGGCGTCGTAGAGGACGATTTTCATCATCCCGTGCAGAACCACAAAATGATCAATCTGCCGGCGGTGAAAGTGCCATGCTTTTACCACGCCGGGATACGCGGTGGTGATGTAGGCTTGCCCAAATTTCACAAACAGCTCATCATCACAGCGCAAAATCTCCATGAGCCGCCCGCGCTCATCGGGAAGTACTCTTAGCTGCTTGATGCGGACCCCACTGATTAATTTCATAACATGCCGAAGAATTTAAAAAGAAGCGCGGATTCTCCGGTCCAGTCTTGTGGGTTTAAAGCCTGAGACTGTGAACGTTCCTTCTCTGCAACCAAATTACTGGCACGCAGGAGAGATTCTATAGTCCCGGCGTCCGTCCACCAGCCGTCAAGAATGTCGTATCTCATTTGTCCCCAGCGAATGTACTGGTTGTTGACGTCCGTGATCTCGAGTTCGCCGCGTGCGGAAGGTTTCAAGGTTTTAATGATGTCAAAGACCCGGTGATCGTATAAATAAATGCCGGTGACCGCATACTTGGAAGCAGGGACAGCTGGTTTCTCTTCGATTTCCACCACGGCATCCCCTTCCAGCCTGGGAACCCCAAAACGCTGAGGATCCGTCACCTCCTTCAGGATGATTCTGGCGCCGCAGCCCTGCTTCTTGAATCTCTCCACATAAAGCCGGATTGACTTCTCGATGAGATTGTCGCCCAGCATCACGCAGAGGAGGTCGTTATCCGCGAAGTTTTCGGCCAATGAGAGGGCCTCGGCAATACCTCCCTCCCCTTCCTGATAGGCGAAATGAAGGTGCCTTAAACCGAAATCTTTACCATTCCCCAACAAGCGGAGAAAGTCTCCGGCATTATTTCCGCCGGTAACCACCATGATGTCCTGAATTCCCGCGTTCACCAAAGTTTCCAGCGGGTAAAAAATCATAGGCTTATTAAAGACGGGAAGCAGGTGCTTGTTGGTGACTTTTGTCAGAGGGCGCAAGCGAGTCCCCAGCCCTCCTGCCAAAATTATCCCTTTCATCGAGTTCTCCAAAAACCCGTAAATCTTACTTGATCGAACGCGACTGAAGCAAACGCCGGTATAGTTCCTCTGTCTGGCGCAGTTTCTTGTTCAAGGTGAAGTCTTGTTCCACCCGGGCACGGCCTGATTCGCCAAAGCGTTTGCGCAATTCTGGGGACGTGATCAATTGGCTCAATGCATGGCAGAGGGCGTTCGAATCACGGGGCGCAACCAGGAAACCAGTGACACCGTCTACCACCAGTTCGGGTATACCTCCGACCCGGGTGGCAACTACAGGGAGACGGCAAGCCATCGCCGAAAGAATCGCCGAGCTCAACCCTTCAGATAACGAAGGGAGACAAAAAATATCGAATTGCTTCATCAGCGCGTCGCTGTCTTGACGAAAGCCCGTGAAAACAATTTGCGAATCGATGCCAAGCTCCCGCGCCCTGCTTTTTAATCGAGGCCCCAGTGGGCCGGTGCCAACTAAAACAAACCTGATATCCGGGAAGCGTGAATGCAATTCGGCGATGGCTTTCAAAAGAATCATATGTCCCTTTTCTGCGCTCAAATGTGCCACAGTGCCGATGACCACTTGAGGTTGGTTGCTGAACAAGGGCGTGGTAGCCTGCTCGTCAATCCAACTGAGATCCACGCCTTCGTAAATGACCGTGACCAGTTCAGGGCGTACCCCGCCTTCCAACAGCGTCTCGCGAATGCTGAGCGAGACAGTCACCACCGCGTCCTGGATCAGGTTGTATTTGAGGCGGCTGAGAGAGGACCGCAAGGGGAAGTTCACCCTCCGTGAGGAGATGCAGAGGGGAACTCCGAGGAATTTGCTGGCCAGTCCTCCGGCCAGCAGCGGGCGAGGAGTGTTGAGATGCAACACGTGAAACCCTCTGCCCTTCAGGATCCTGTACATCCGGGAAAAAGCCGCCAGGCTGAATTCACTCCATTGATAATAGCCAAAGGTCTGGATTCCACACTCACGAACCCGTTGACTGAGGGGGGACCTGGCAGGAGCGGCCAGGTTGACTTGGTGGCCTTGCGAAGCCAACCCCACCATGAGACTGTAGAGTTGCTCTTGCCCTCCTCTCCAGAAGCTATCGGTATCCACATAGAGAAGCTTGAGCCGAGAGCGGGAATTCATCGGCTTTGATGGGTTTTGTCCCCGCCGCCTGCAGCTGTTGACTCGGGTGGCCGTCGCAACGAGGGGTCCAGTTGCAGCTCATAGAGCTTCAGGAACTTGAGAAAGGTTGAGAAACCTGCGAAAACCGACACGGCCAGTCCTGGGACACCGTCCAGGAAGCCCAGCTTGAGCAGATAGTTCTTTGCGAAAATCGCAGGCGGATAAACCAGCAGGTGGTGGAGCCGGGGCTTCACTCCCCGGTCTCTATAATCGGCGGCTGCCAATGCCGAGAAGTTCTCGAGCTGTACCAGATATTCCGATAGAGTGTCATACGTGTAATGGTGTAGATCCCCACGCATTCGCGATGTCTGGCCGCCGACCGTGAATGATTCGTGGATCCTTCCCCCTGTCCATCGGCCGCGTGATTTTTTAAAAAGGCGCAGCTGCCAATCCGGATACCATGTGGTATGAGTAATCCAACGTCCTAAAAAGTATGATTTGCGCGGGAAATAATAGCCGCTGAACGGCTCATCCTTTTTTTTCCAATCCTTGATCTCACGGGCCAGTTCCGGACTCAGCATCTCGTCGGCATCCAGGCTGAGCACCCAGTCGTGCCGGGCCTGTGCAGTTGCGAACTGCTTCTGGTCCAGATAGCCATTCCAGTGTCTTTGAAAAAATCGAGAATGGTAGTTGCGGCAGATCTGGGGAGTGGCGTCCTGGCTGAAGGAGTCGACCACCACGATCTCGTCTGCCAGCGGAGAAACGCTACGCAGGGCTCTTTCGATTTTTTGCTCTTCGTTAAAACAAATAAGAACAGCAGAGATCGATTTCATCCGGGTTCAGCCCTAGGCAATCACCGAGCTTGGTGATTTCTGTCGGGGTGCTTGTCGAGAACTTCCCGCTGATTATAGTAGATTTCAATGGGGGCTGAACGGTAGAAGCTGCCCAGTTCCTTGATGATGTCCCGGTCGCTACGTTTGGCTTGCCGCCTCTCGATTGAACGTAACCTCCGCACGGTGCCCCATTGGCGCAGAGCTGAAAACAGTGCGTAATAAAAACCATAGTCCAGGACCAGCAATCGGCTGAGCATCAGCGCCATGAGCACAGCGATGTGAGACGCAAACAGCGTTTGTGAGTGAAGATGAATCCAATGAAAAAGCAACCGGTTCCTGAGGGAAACCATTTCCACGTACCGCTTATGGAAATGCGCATCGATCGTTGAGCTGGCTCGGTGGTAGGCAATGCTCCGCGGCTCATATTTGATTTTCCAGCCCCGTTTCCACCCACGATAGGAGAGATCGACGTCCTCCCAATGAAAGGGCGCCAGCAGCTCATTAAAACCTCCGAGCTCTTTCAACTTTAGACGGTCATAGGTTGCAAAGCCACCGATGGCATAGGCGGAGAGGAGGCGCCTTGCGTGGATCCATTCGCCACCGGAAGGCAGGACGTCATAGTTGAAGTAGACACTCCAGAAGCCTCTGCGAAATCGTCCCACTCGTCCACCGGTAGCGAAGGTGGTGCTGTCCCATTCATAGACCTTGGCCGTTACGGCAAAAACGTCCGGATCCTGGAAGTGCCGGGCGTGGTGAAACAGGTACTCGGGGTCAATTCTCACATCGTTATTGAGCAGCGCTACCAGAGGGAACCGGCTATGGTGAAAGCCGGTGTTGCATGCAGCGGCGAAACCACCGTTGACGGCGCGGCGTATCAAACAAATCTCCGGGAAACGGGCTGGTATCTCTGCAGCGGTCTCATCCCGGCTGCTGTCGTCAATGACCAGAATTTCAGTTTCAAAACCGGTGACAGCTTTGTAGTGTTCTGCTGACGTTATGACCGAAGGCAGGTTCCGGCAGAGCAGTTCCAGTCCGTTCCACGTGGGAATGACGACGCTGATGCCGGCGGCAAAATCTACAGCGGTACCCGAGCAGAATGAAGACTGCATTAATCGGTAAGAAAGAGGGGTTCGCCGGTCATTTCATGGGGCTTCTTGATTTGGAGGTACTTGAGCATGGTGGGAGCAATGTCCTTGAGAGCTCCTCCGGGTCTCAGCTTTCCTGTGTAATGGGGATCCACGAGAATAAAAGGAACTGGGTTGGTGGTATGTGCTGTATGAACGTTGCCGGTGAGGGGATCGATCATCTGTTCCGCATTGCCGTGATCTGCGGTGACCACGAGAATGGCTCCCAGCTCACGGCATTTCTTGAAGATACGGTGCAGGCATTGATCGACGGTTTCAACAGCCTTCACGGTTGCCTGCAAAACGCCGGTATGGCCCACCATGTCGGCGTTGGCGAAGTTCATGATCACGGTCTGAAAAAATTTACGATCCAGCTCCTGAAACAGGCGGTCGGTAATCGCTACGGCGCTCATTTCCGGTTTGAGATCGTAAGTCGCTACTTTAGGTGAGGGAATCAAGATGCGCTCCTCACCGGGAAATAATTGTTCCTCGCCGCCGTTAAAAAAATAAGTCACATGTGCGTATTTCTCAGTCTCGGCCAGCCTCAGATTGCGCAGATTCAGCTCGCCAAAAAGCTTGACCATCGTTCGCTCGAGCCTCACCGGGGCGAATGCAACCGGCAGGTTAAAATTCCGGTCGTAAGCGCTCATGGTCAAGACTCTGGATATCACCCCGGCAGGGCGGCTGAACGGCTCAAAAACAGGATCGGTCAAAGCATGCGTCATCTGGCGCGCGCGGTCCGCACGAAAATTAAAAAAGATAATCGCGTCGTCTGAGGAGATGGTTCCCAAAGGGCGGCCCGATTCTCCCCCCACACAGAAGGGAACGATAAACTCGTCCGTGACGTTCTCGGCATACGACTCTTGAACTCCATGCAGGGGGTCGGAATAGATGTTTGCCGCAATTCCATCGACGATGGCGCGATATGCCTTTTCGGTCCGTTCCCAACGCTTGTCCCGGTCCATGGCATAATAGCGCCCGCTTATAGAAGCGATCTGACCCAGACCAATTTCCCGAGCCTGGTCGCGCACCGCTCTCAGGTAATCAATTCCCGCTCTAGGATAGGTGTCGCGTCCGTCGGTGAACGCGTGAATGAAAACGCGAGCAATCTGCATTTGCTTCGCCAGGCGCAGCAATGCAAACAAATGACGGATGTGGCTGTGAACGCCTCCGTCGGAAACCAGACCCAGCAAATGAAGCGACCGGCCGCGTGCCGCTTCGAGAAAGCCCGTGAGAGCCGCATTACGGAAAAAGTCACCCGACTCAATCGCCCGATCGATCTGGGTGATATCCTGATAGGCGACTCTGCCGACTCCGATATTCAAATGGCCGACTTCGCTGTTTCCCATCTGGCCTTCTGGGAGACCAACGGCAGGACCGCTGGCATTAAGAGACACCCAGGGGAATCGGGAATATAACATGTCCAGTGTAGGTGTTTGTGCCAGCGCGATCGCATTGCCCTCGCTTCGCGTGCTGAGGCCCCACCCATCAAGAATAGCTAGGACCAGGACTGGAGGTTTAGACATGGCTCAAGAGGGCTCGGTGAATTTGCGGGGCGCGATGTAAACCGCCTCATTTCCAAGTTGTTCTTCGATGCGAAGCAATTGATTGAATTTGGCAACACGGTCGGTCCTGCTGGCCGAGCCCGTTTTAATTTGCCCGACATTTGTGGAGACGGCAAGATCCGCAATGAAAGTGTCCTCGGTCTCTCCGGAGCGGTGCGAAATAACATTGGCATAACCGTGCGTTTTTGCCAGCTCAATGGCTTGCAGGGTTTCCGAGAGCGTTCCAATCTGGTTGGGCTTGATCAAAATACAATTTCCAACGCCGGCATGGATTCCTTTTTGCAGTCTCTTAATGTTGGTAACAAAGATATCGTCCCCCACCAGTTGGACACGGCTTCCCAATTCCTTCGTCAGGGAGCGCCACTGATCCCAGTCATCCTCAGCCAGTCCGTCTTCAATAGAGTAGATCGGATAGCGTTCAACCCAGCTCTTATAAAGCTGGATCATTTCAGGTCCACTCTTGCTGGGCAAACCGGATTTCTTAAAAAGGTAATTTCCTTTTTCGTAGAGCTCACTTGCGGCTACATCGAGAGCAAGCCAAATGTCCTCGCCGGGGCGATAGCCTGCACCTTCAATCGCCTGAAGAATAAGACCAATGGCCTCCTCGTCCGATTTGAGAGTGGGAGCGAAGCCTCCCTCATCCCCCACCGCGGTGTTGTAGCCCTTGTCGCGGAGGACTTTCTTGAGCTGATGGAATGTCTCAACGCCCATGCGCAGCGCTTCGGAAAACGTGGGGGCTCCGCTGGGCATGATCATGAATTCTTGAAACTCGACATTGTTATCGGCATGAGCGCCGCCGTTCAGCACGTTCATCAATGGAACGGGCAGTCTGCAGGACCCCGGGCCTCCCAGATATTGAAATAAGGGCAGGCCGGCCGATTCAGCGCCCGCCCTGGCACAGGCGAGCGAAACTGCCAGTATGGAGTTAGCGCCTAATTTGTTTTTGGTTTCTGTCCCGTCGAGCTCGATGAGGGTGCGGTCAATTTGAAGCTGTTCGGTGACAACCATGCCCTCCAGTGCGGGAGCGATGGTGAGTTCGATGTGGGCAATGGCTTTTTTCACCCCCTTACCCAGGTAGCGACCTTTGTCACCATCGCGCAGTTCTAGCGCCTCATGCTCGCCGGTTGACGCTCCGGAAGGGACAGCTGCCCGTCCCCAAAAACCATCATCGGTAATTACTTCAGCTTCCACGGTTGGATTGCCGCGGGAGTCTATAACTTCGCGTGCAAGAATTTCTTCGATGATCGACATGTTGGTGTCCTGTTTGCGCCAGTTTTCAAAAGTGTCCCAAAACAGATTCCCGGGCATTAAGAGGGAATTAAAAGCTCCCTCATCCCCTTGTGCCGCTATGGCGACTCTCCTGCAGCCGGGCCACCGCCTGCAGGCCGGTGATGGCGGCGACATGAACAATGTCCTCGACACTGCACCCGCGGCTGAGGTCATTAACGGGGCGGTCGAGCCCCTGAAGAACCGGGCCTATGGCAACGGCTCCGGCGAGTCTTTCCGTGAGCTTGTATGCAATGTTGCCTGCATTCAAGTCGGGAAAGATAAGGGTGTTTGCCCTCCCTTTCAAAGGGCTTCCGGGAGCCTTGGATGCGGCGATTTCAGGAACCAGGGCCGCATCGGCCTGGAGTTCGCCATCTACCATTAATGAGGGCTTGCGGATCCTGACGGTTTGCAGTGCTTCCACGACTTTATCAACGAGAGGATGTTGGGCGCTGCCGTGAGTTGAGAAAGAAAGAAACGCAACCCGCGGCTCCACTTCCAAAAACAACTGAGTGTTCTCTGCAGCGGATATTGCGATATCGGCAAGTTGGGATGAAGAGGGTGCAGGAACGACTCCGCAATCGGCATAGAGAAGGCCTCCGTTATCTCCCCATTTCCCGTCCTGGCACACCATGATGAAAAAACTGGAAGCCGTGGTGATTCCCGGTTTGAGTCCGACGCAGCGAACCGCCGCACGTACTGTGTCGGCCGTAGGGTTGGCGGCTCCTGCCACACACCCGGAGGCTTCTCCGACAGCCACCATCAATGCTCCAAAATTGATTGGCTTCAGCGCTTCGACTTTTGCTTCCTCGTAAGTAACACCCCGCGACCGGCGGAGTTCGTAATAAAGATCAATAAGCTTCCGGCTCAGCCTGGATGTTGCAGGTTCGATGATCTCCAATGGAGCAGGGATTTCCGGCCGTCGCAGCAGAGTGCGAATTTTTTCAGGGGAGCCAATCAAAAGCGGACGCGCAATGCCGCTGGCCATCAGCCGATGCGCTGCTTCGACAACCCGCGGGTCCCCACCTTCCGGGAAGACCAGCACCTGCGGCGCCTCCCGCGCGCGCTGGTGAATTCTCTCCAGCAGCGTCATGGCGCGTGATGTTGACACGAAAAATTACGGTGTGTCAAGATTCGCCGGGGGTTGCCTTATGCTTCGTTTTCCAAAAAAAAAGGATGAGTTTCAACAGTTGCTCTCGGAACAGGCGGCCGAGTTGTACGAATCCGCGCTGCTGCTGAAACAGATGGTTCCCGGGAAAGCGGAGCTGTTCGACCTGGAACGTCAGATCAAGTCGCGTGAACGACGCGGAGACCAGTTGATTCGGACCCTGGTGGGCCGCCTCAACGAGGCCTTCATCACTCCCTTTGACCGGGAAGATTTGCACCATCTCGCAGAGTTGATGGATGACGTCCTCGACTTTATTTACTCTTGCGCCAGCAAGCTCTATCTTTACAAAGCGGACCAGGCTATCTCTTACTTTGATGACCTGGCGCACATACTGGAGTTGCAGACACGCAACATAAAAGAGGCGTTCAGTGATTTACGTGACACTCACAACGTGTTGGAGAAATGCCACACCATTGATGACCTCGAGAACGATGGCGATCACGTTTACCACACGATGATTCAACAGATGTTCGAAACCGAAAAGGATCCAATTCGCCTAATCAAGAACAAAGAGATTATTGAGGAATTGGAAGCGGCCACAGATGCCTGTGAGGACGTGGCTGATGCGCTCGAGTCAATGGTAGTCAAATATGCTTGAGAACGCGTTCCAATTTCGAAGTGCGGACCACGTATGTTGAGCATGCCAGGCAATACCCGCGGTCTGCTTTGCATTAAGACCCTCCGCCAAGCATTACTGATTCAAATTTTGTCTCACCACAATCATGGCTGATATTTCCGCTGGTCTTCTTGTCGTCCTGCTGCTGATCCTGGGAGCCGAGTTTGTCAATGGCTGGACCGATGCCCCGAATGCCATAGCCACAGTCGTTTCCACCCGAGTTCTTTCGCCGCCGGCGGCAATCATTATGGCGACGGCCCTTAACACGATCGGTGCCATGTCCGGTACGGCCGTGGCTTATACGATCGGAAATCAAGTGGTTCAAAACGATGCTGTAAATCTGAGCGCGGTCGGTGCAGCCATGGTTGCTTTGATTTTGTGGAGCATGCTGGCCTGGCGTTTCGGCTTGCCCACGAGCGAGAGCCATGCCCTGGTCTCGGGTTTGGCAGGCGCCGGACTCGCCGTAGCGGGGCCCGACGTGTTGCTGTGGGAGGGATGGCGCAAGGTCCTGATTGGACTCTTGTTTTCCACTTTCCTGGGGTTTGGCGGCGGCTACGTGGTGTTGTCAGTGATTTTCCGGACTTTTCGAGATGCCGGCCGCACCAAGGCTGTGGCGACTTTTGGGAAGCTCCAGGTCCTTTCAGCCGCCTTCATGGCGTTCAGCCACGGCAGCAACGATGGTCAAAAGTTTATCGGCGTCTTTACCATGGCTCTGGTGCTGGCCGGAGTGTTGCCGGGCTTCCACGTGTCATGGTGGATTATTCTTACCTGTTCGATCGTCATGGGTGTCGGAACTTCCGTTGGCGGGTGGCGGATTATCAAGACAATGGGCATGCACATGGTGCGGCTTGAACCCCATCAGGGGTTTGCAGCCGAGACCGGTGCAGCCGCCAGTATTCAGCTGGCTTCATTTCTTGGAGTCCCGGTGAGCACTACGCACACGATCAGCACCTCCATCATGGGCGTCGGAGCAGCACGCCGCCTCTCTGCGGTCCGCTTGAAAGTAGTGAGGGAAATTGTCAGCGCCTGGATCCTCACCTTTCCCGTTTGCGCGACGCTGGCTTGGCTAGTGGCTTTTTTTTGGGAAAGAATTTCTTAAGCAAGGCGTCCCATGAGATTTGAGGAACCGGGCTCCTACCGGAGGTGAGCTCTATTTGATGGACAGTCGACGAATCGAGGAGAAAGAAAACGATACGGCCCATACGGTCCCTGGCGGTCAAATCATTGTGAAGCTATCGCCTGAGACTTTACTCCGGGTTTGCCTAAAAGTGATGAATGTGCGCCGGCTGGTTTTTCCTTTATTAGTTCTTTGCTGTCATACGGCAGCCACGGCCAGCCAAGTGAATAAGGAATCGAACCAAGCTGCAGGTTGGAGCGAGCAAAAGCCCGCCTGGGAATGGAGATGGCTAGGTGGCCTGCAAGGAACGTTCCCCGGCAAGAATTTCGAATTCCTTCTTAGCGGCAGGATGCATTACGACTGGCTGCTCAGCGGCAATGAATCTGGTGACGGCAGTTCCGCTCCAGAAGGGGAGTTGCGCCGGGCCCTTCTAGGCTTGACAGGACAAATTCATCAATTCGAATTCAAGATCGAATACGATTTCGGAAATGCCCTCATAAGGCCTAAAGATGTTTTTGTCGGCATGCGCGGCATCCCCTGGCTTGGAACGGTAAGGGTGGGGCATTTGCGGGAACCGTTCGGCCTCGATGTTCTCGGCAGCAGTAGTGAACTGATCTTTATGGAAAGAGGTTTGCCTTCGGCCTTTTCCACTTCGCGAAGTGTGGGAGCTCTCTTCCAGAACTCGCGAAGCAATTTGCATTGGGCAGCAGGCGTTTTCAGAGAGACTGCCGATAGCGGCGCGATTTCCCGGCATGGCTATCATCTCACCGCCAGGGTGGCGGGACTTCTCACCTTTGGAGAATCACCACCATCACTGCTCCACCTGGGGGCCTCTTTCAGCCACAGGGAACCCGGCGAAAAATCCTTGCGTTTCAGACAAAGGCCTGAAGCACACCTTGCTCCCGTCCTGATGGATAGTGGGTTTTTCAAAGCGGATTCAATTCAACTTTACGGCCTCGAAGCATCCGCTCAAGTGACTAAAGCTCACCTGCAGAGCGAAAGCATCTGTGCCGTCGTTCAGATGACCGGCCGACAACAAGGGTCTTGTGGCTTATACGCTCTGGCATCGTATGTGTTCAATGGAGAACGCCGTCCCTACCAAGTCAGTTCCGGTGTCTTTGGACGCGTTCGCTCCGGCTCAAATATTTTGGCTGAAGGCAATCGCCTCGGGGCGTGGGAGGTGGCCGTTCGTTTTTCGCGGCTTGCTCTTGAAACTTCTTCGTTACGAGACTCGCTTCGTACTTTAACTCTGGGAGTGAACTGGTATCCGCACGCCTATTTGCGTGTCATGGTCAACCACGTGCTTGCCAAAGCTCCTTCTGATCGTGATATGCAGCTGGTTCAGCTGCGACTGCAGATCTACTTCTGAACTCGTTTTAACACCCGGGCGCCTTACGTGCTGAAATGCCTCGCGGAGGAGAGAAAAAGCTTGGGGGGAGCCAGCCCTCCAATGCACGGCCGGGCCGGAGGCACAAGAAAGGAATGCTGCTGGGGTACTAAGCCCCGGGGATTTTTTGTTCTTCTTCCCGGACAGGTGGAGGAGTGGTTTCACCTTCAAGATGCAATTGTTCGACCTCACGGCTTATGTCTCCCAAGGCCCCGTTCCTTCTCTCCTCAGACTCCAGGTCTTTTTGCAGGCGTTTCAAAGCAACGCCTACGATGTCACGATGGTGGAGTTTGGCTCCATATTTCTCGCGGCTGAGCTTCAACCAGAGCTTGTGCACGCGATCCACGTCTTCAGGCCAGAGGCGCGGTGGATGAGGTCCTAAATCAAAGAAATGGGAATTCCCTTTACGGTCTACCAGCTCCAGAGTCAGTCCTCGAGCGGGAGGACCAGCCGCTTCCCATGCTTCGCCCATCCTCCTGGCCTGCTCTTCGATGCTCATGCTGGGGGAAACTCCGGCCGCAATTTTCGAAGATTCCATGGCGAGGGCGGCTTGAATGCCGGCCGTAAAAGTGTCGCGCCCGGGAACTACCACCAGCTCCACCTTTTTCCCGGCCCTTTCGGCCATCTCCACCACCTTTGAGAAAAGGAGTTGCTCGTAGTTGGTGAAAACCTGGTCGCTGGCGAGCAGGTGCTGGCCTGGATTGACGTTGGTGAGATTGCGCATGGTAAGAACTACGATGTCCTGCCGCTTGGTATTTGTCTTTTCCAGGATTTTCTGAAGATGATGCAGTGAACGATAATCTCGCACCGCCACCATCACGTTGCCTGGGCGGCAACCCACTGTCGTCGGCGAGATGGAATTCTCTTCCAGGTTGAACCGTTCCAGCTCCTTGGTTTGGCTCAATTTTCTTGCCCGGTTGATTCGTTCCGAAACCACAAAGATCAGATACAAAGTGACGGTGAACAAGATTCCAGAAATGGTGGCGACTTTCTTGGTGAACAAATTGGTCACCGCCGTTGCGAACAAAATAAATGTCACCAGGCTCAGGCCCAATGGAAGCTCCCAACGGCCCAGCTTTATGTTGAGCGGTACCTTCCACTCGCGTTCTTCGGGTCTCTTAAAGCGCAGGATGAGAGTGGATAGGGAATTCATGGCGAAACTCCAGACCACTCCAAAGGCGTAAGCCTCACCCAGAACAAAAACATCTCCTCGGCTGGCGATCACCACCGATATCTGTAGAATCGCAATTAGATTGATGATCCGGTACGTGGTCCCGTATCTCTTGTGAGGCTCGCGAAACCAGTCCGCGAGCACTCCGTCTTCCGACACCCTGTTGAGAATTCCGTTGGAACCTATGATGGCAGTGTTTGCGGCCCCTGCCAGCATCAGTATGCCGACGATCACCACAAAGGCTTGAAACAAGAGTCGAAACTGGTAAGGCCCCACCAGATACATGGTGACGCCGCTGATCAGATTGTCGTGATAATGAGGACGGTCCGCATCAGGGATCAAGATCAGCGCGTAAAACGAAACCAACGAGGTAAAGGTCAGAGAAAAAACAAAAATGATAATGGCGGCACGCTTGAGGTTTTTAAGCTTGGGGTGTCCGATTTCACGATAGACCTGAGCCAGAGTCTCTTCGCCGCTCATGGCGAGAATAGAGTGGCCAAACCCAATCAGGAAAGCGATCAAGGGGATGGTTGGAAGTGCAGTGTCACCCAACCAGCCCAGCGCGTGTTCGCTGAATTCAAGGTTTTCAATGGAGGGTGCAGGCGGCAGCTCTCCTCCTCTCGCCAGAATTGAGATGCCACCCCACAACACCAGAAGGACAACCATGATCGTGGCCACCTTCATGATGTTCATGGCTTTGGCACTGGACTCTTCGATTCCAATGATGTTTTTGCGCCAGAAATAAAAGATGATCAGAATGGCAATCCCGGCGGCAGTGGTATCCCGCGGTAACTGCAAGGGGTAGCCCATGCGCATGCTGATTTCATTCACCAGTCCCACCAGATATTGTCCGGCCGAAACGCCGCTGATCGGCGCCGTGAGGATGAAGTCAAATACCAGAGCCGAAACAGCTATCTTGGCCAACGTGCTCCCCATGGCCTCTTTCACCACACGGTAAACACCGCCGCGCACAAACATGGAAGAGCTTTCGATGTAAACCATGCGCACGCAGAAGGAAAAGGACATCACGGCAAATACGAACCAGGGCGCCGATTTTCCCATGGCCTGTTCCGAAATACCGCCGACGTAAAAAGCAGACGAACCGAGATCGTTGAGCACGATAGCGGCAGCGCGCCAAAAACTGATGAAGGAGAGCATGGCCGTGGTGGCTACGACCACCCGCGGCCTAAGGATGGATGCCTTCAGCATGAGGGACCTGCCAGCTTGCTGAAGAATGCTTGTCGTCGGCGTGGCGCGGGCTTTCGTCGTAGATGGCTTGCCCCGCCTCCCGCCTTTAGTACTGTGTTGACCCGCATGACTGGCAAACTACGAAGTCCTGAACAAAGGATACAATAGCAGTCCCGAAAAAATCATCAAAACCCCAAACCCCGATTGTACCGGCTGCTCAAAGAGAATGTTCACCAGCAGAAAAAGTGAGCTGGCTATAAAAGCAAGCGGTATCCAGGGGTATCCCCAGGTCCGATAAGGACGGGGCACATCCGGCTCGCGCCGACGAAGGCGGAAGATGGCGGCTGTAACCAGAGCGTAAAAAACCCACTCAGAAAAAATCACGTAGGTTACGATTTCCCCATAAGTGCCCGAGAAAACCAGCAGCAGCGCCAGCACCCCTTGAACCGTCAAGGCCACGTGAGGCGACCGCCAGCGAGGGTGGACGCGCGCCAGAGGGCGGAACAGCAAGCCGTCGTGAGCCAGTGCATACGGCACGCGTGCTCCGGTCAGAATGGCTCCATTCAAGCTTGCAAACGTGGAGACCAGTGCTGCGACCGCGATAAACCGCGCGCCGGCGGGGCCCAGGAAGACTTGCGCCACATCAGAGGCGATGCGGCTGGAGCCGGCGATGGCCGCCGGAGGAAGGATGTAAACATAAACCAGATTGGTCAGGAGATAGAGCAGCCCTACCAGAGCCGTCCCCAGTATCAAGCACAATGGAATGTTTCTTTGGGGATTTTCAATCTCGCCCCCCACCATGGCCAGGTTGTTCCACCCGTCATAAGCCCAGAGCGCTTGTATTAAAGCGACGCCAAACAAACTCACGATGCCCCCTTGCAGTAATCCTGCAGACTGGGCGAAGTGCGACCAGTCACCCTCTCCGGAACTCAGACCGAGAACGATTAGACCTACTACGGCTCCTGCTTTCAAGACCGTGAAAGACGTCTGAACCGAACCGCCTGCCTTGACCCCCAATACGTTGATAAAGGAAAGCACCAGCACCACCGCAACCGCGGTGAATTGGATGCCTCCAATTCGGACAACTGCTTCAGCCCCCCAGAGCTCAAACGGAAATTCATGCCAGGTGGAGTTTAAGACCGGAAGGAGGACGCTTAAGAACAGGGCGAAACCCGTGCCCAGGGCGGCAATGGATCCCGGCTTGGCCACCGTTGAAATGGTCCAGCCGTAAAGGTAGGCGGGCAGATTCCCATAGGCGCGTCGAAGGTAGACGTATTCACCTCCCGCATGGGGCATCATCACCCCCAGCTCAGAATAGCCAAGTGCCCCAAAAAGGGAGAGGAAACCGCCGACAATCCACACCAGAAACAGCAGCCCGGGAGTCTTGACCGACTGCATCATCGAAGAGGTGACCAGAAAAATACCAGTCCCTATGATGGTGCCCACCACGATACTGGTGGCTGCAGGAAGTCCCAGCGCCCGAACAAGAGGTGTTTCTGATGAAGGCTGGGGAGTGTTCTCCACCGATCAGCTGCTCTGCTTTTGCCGGCGAATGTGTTCCTGAACGCGCTCAACGCTTTCCTTGGTACGCGCGTCAGGGTTAATAATATGCGCCTTGCGATAATACTGGAGCGCCTTGTTGTACTGGCGATTCTTTTCGTAGATGTAGCCCAGCCTGTTAAAAGTGTCCCCCCGCGACGGCTGGAGCTTTGCCGCTTGGAGAAAGGCCTGTTCGGAAGCTTTTAAGTTTTCAGAAAACAAGTGGGCAATGCCCAATTGATACCACGCCGCGGCATCTTCGGGATTCCTGGCGACCCGCGCGCCAAGAAGCTGAGCTGCTTTCCTGAAGTCCTTGGCTTCGAGAGCATCTTGCGCCTGGCTGAGTTCAATCTGCGAAAGCTGCTCTTTTGCCTCTGCAGAACCGGGATCCATCGCCAGAGCCTGACGTAGATTCTTCTCAGCCTCAGAATAATTGCCGAGTTCCCGATGGGCGATCCCCAACTGCAGATACTCAGAGACGGAACCTCGCTGGATTGAGATTGCTTTCTCCAAATCGGACGCAGCGTTGCTGAACTCCCTCAGGTTAAAGTACGCAGTCCCACGCGTACGATAAAGCTGAAATTTCTCGCGTGGGGCACGGGCGAATTGTTCTGCTTTGACCAGCGTTGATGCGGCTCCTCGATTGTTCCCGCTGTTGAAGTAGGCCAGTGCCAGGCCGTAATAAGAACCGATATTTCCATCCTTAAGACGGATGGCGTTTTGAAAAGCCGAAGCAGCCTTGTCATAACGACGGGTCTTTAAATAGCAATCCCCGAGAATACGAAAACCGTCTTCATATTTTGGGTTTGCCTGGACCAGTTCTTCGAATTCCTCGATGGCCTTCGCGTACTGTCCCTGTTTGTAATAGGAGATTCCTTTTTGAAAGTCTCCCTGAGCCGCGGCTGGTGTGGTCAGGATTTGCAACAGGCACGCCGTCACAACCAGGCGCCGGCTCAGTTTGTCAACGCAAAAAAACTTCATTCAAAAATTCCAAAAACTTTCCACCGAGCGATCTCGGATTGAGTGGGAACCGAAACATTCTTGACCTGCAGTTGCTTTAAGAGATCAAATACGTCGATCATTACGAAATAAGGAACTTCGGGAAGAGTTTGAATGATGACAGGCTTTTGCGGGTTTTGCTCCATCTTGCTTTGAACGTACTCGCCCATCTCGTCAAGCGCCATGCTTCTCCTGTCGACGCGGAACTGCCCTTCGCCGAGAATCTTGATGTGAATCGCTTCTTCCGGTTGCACATTGAGCTGCTGTGGATCGTCCTTCGGAAAAGCAAATTCCATCCCGCGCGTGGTGCTGTAGACCGCTGTCAGCATGAAAAAAATAATCAACAGGAAGGCAATGTCGGCCATGGAGGCTGTCGGCACTTCTGCGCTGGAGCGTCTGGAACGGAGATTCATGTCTTAGCGCCCTCCCCGACGAGGAGTCTTCTGCTCGGTTAGAAGCCCGATTTCACGTGCACCATGGCTTCGTAACGCCTCCAGGACTTCGTCGACGTTGCGATACGGGACGAATCGATCCGCACGGATGATGAATTGTTTGTTGGGTTCTCGCATCACCACTTGCTCAATTAGCGATCCCAGCTGGTCCGGTGTCTGCAGGTCCACACCCGGCGACTCACCATCGGAAAAGACGAGCTCGTGTTGAGCCGAGATCGCCACGATGGCTGCATTGGGATCGACCTCAGAGCGTTCCAAAGACTCGGGAAGTTCCACCGAGGTTTTTACCGGAGAAAACGAAGTGGTGAGCATGAAGAAGATGATCAAAAGGAAGGCGATATCGGCCATGGAGGCGGTAGGTATCGTGGGACGAACCGCCTTCTCTCGATACAGCTTCATAAGGCGCGCGCCTTTTGTTCCGGAGCCGCCGACTCCATCTCGTTAAAGGTTTCCAGCAGCATGGCGGCGCTGGTCTCCATGTCCAGAGTGTAGCTGTTTACCTTATTGGTGAAGTGGTTAAATGCGTATTGCACCGGCAAGGCGATCATCAGGCCTGCCGCTGTCGTGATCAAGGCCTCCGCAATGCCCGCTGCCACCGCCTTAGGATTGCCAAGGCCTACTTCAGCCAGGGCTTCAAAAGAATTAATCATTCCGGTCACAGTTCCCAGAAAGCCAAACAGCGGAGCGATATTGGCCAGAGTTGCCAGGATCCACAGGCCTTTTTCCAATTGGGCAATCTCATGTAACGCCACGCTCTGCATTGCTTTTTCGATCTCCTCGTGGGACTTCCCATAGCGAAGTAGCCCCGCTTTTAGTGTGCTGGCGACCGGGTGCTTGTATTTTTCGGTTGTCTGCACTGCCTGCTCGAGGTCGCGTCCCATCAGCGCCTCACGGATCGCGTTGAAGATCTCCGGGGTCTCCCCCGTCAGGCGGTAAAAATGCACCGACCGCTCAATGACATAAATCGCTCCGAGGATGGAACAGATGAGCAAGGGCCACATGATCGGACCGCCGCGTTGAAAGTAATTCCACAGGGTTCCCCCGATGGCTAAGAACACAAAAAGTTCCTCCTGTTTCTACTCATAGAATCAAAAGTATCAAAAAAAGGTTAAAAGAACAAACGATCGCGCCTTGCGGGACGCTTTTACCCTTAAATGGTTTGGGCTTCCAAATGAAGAAAACACAGGAGATTAACCGTGAGGCTTTTCTCTGGCTCGCAGAGCCACCTTCGTCGCAGCAGGACTTGCTCCCCCCTTTCATTTGAAGTGCGGTTGCAGGAGACGAGCCGGTTTTTTTGTCGGGCGACAGAAATCTCTCACGGGGAAATCAGGAAATATAGAGACGCGGGGCGGCCTGAAGCCTCAGAACGGTCCTGCCGGGACGTGTCAGCTTGAATCGGGTTTATCCGTTTTATGGGTAAAGGAACGCGCGGCCAGGCGTTTTTTTAAGGAAGTTTGATATCCAGACGCTTCAGTTTTTCATTGAGCGTCGTCGCATTTACCCGCAACAGTTGCGCTGCTTTCTTTTGATTCCACTGCGTCTGTTTGAGCGCGCTGGTAATGAGGTTCCTCTCGAACTCATGAACCAGGTCTTTCAGAGAAACGCCGTTTTCCAATAGCTGGAGTTCTCCGAGGTAAAGAGGACCGGGCTCCACGATCTCGCGGGGGAGCAGATCCTTCGTTAAGATCCCGTTTTCCGGAGCGAGCACCACGGCCCGCTCGACGGCATTCTCGAGCTCCCGCACATTGCCCGGCCAGAAGTGGTCGGTCAGTATCATCATAGCTTCGGAATCAAAACGGCATTCCTGGCTGCCGTTCTCTCGTACGAAGCGGCGCGTGAAATGTTCGACGAGGGGTGCTATGTCCTCGCGGCGTTCTCGAAGCGGCGGAAGATGGATGGTAATGACGTTTAAACGATAATAAAGGTCCTCTCGAAAGAGGTGCTGTTCGACGGCTTTCTTAAGATCGGAATTAGTGGCGGCGATGATGCGGACATCCACTTTAATATTGTCTAGACCGCCCACCCGGCGGAACTCTCTTTCTTGTATGACGCGCAGCAGCTTGGTTTGTGTCTCCAGCGGCAACGTGCCGACTTCATCGAGAAAAACCGTGCCCCCGTCGGCAATTTCAAAGAGCCCTTTTTTGGTGGTGCCGGCGCCCGTAAAGGCTCCCTTGACATGTCCGAAAAGTTCGCTTTCCAGC
This sequence comes from Acidobacteriota bacterium, assembly GCA_016211085.1. Classification (GTDB taxonomy): domain Bacteria; phylum Acidobacteriota; class UBA6911; order RPQK01; family JACQSY01; genus JACQSY01. Next base: position 26,733 of record JACQSY010000135.1, read on the forward strand.
AATTCAATGGGAATGGTCCCGCTGTTAACCGCCACAAAAGGTCCGCTGGCACGCGGGCTGGAATTGTGAATGGCCTTGGCCACCAGTTCTTTCCCCGTGCCGCTTTCACCGGTGATCAAAACCGTGCTGCGCCTGGGCCCCACCTGAGCAATCAGGTCGTATACCTTTTGCATGGGCTCGGATTTACCGATGATGTTCTTAAAAGAGTAGCGCTCTCTCAGGGTGCGCTTAAGGTGGCGATTCTCAATCTCAAGGGCCCGCTTCTTAAGTGCGTTTTTGATCACCAGGGCCAATTCCTCGTTTTGAAAAGGCTTGGTGACGAAATCAAAGGCGCCGAGCTTGGTCGCGGCTACCGCGTTCTCGATGGAGGCATAGGCGGATATCATGACCACTACCAGGTCAGGATCCACCTCGAGAATTTTCTGCAGCGTCGCCATCCCGCCCATCCCCGGCAGCATCAGGTCCAGGAGAGCCAGATCAATACTCTCCCGCTCGATTTTTTCCAACCCCTCCTCTCCGGTAGCGCACGCCACCACGCGGTATCCCTCGCTGGTCAAAAGCCGGCTGAGGACATCACGCATGATCTCCTCGTCATCGATGATCAGAATTGAATGTGAGGTGGACATTCCCTAACGAATCCGGAGCGGACGAGAAGCAGGCAAATCAAACAGAGGAGTCCAGGGAGTTGAGCTGGAGTGGAAGTTCCGAGTGGCCGTTTTGAACTTCTCTTTCACTCCTCATAACCTTTCTTATCAATTTACGTGTCGAAAAGGGAGCACCACATGAAAAGTTGTGCCCCGACCCTCTTCACTTTCCACGCTTATTTGGCCTGAGTGTTCCTGGATTATACCATACGTGACGGAGAGGCCCAGACCCGTGCCCTTCCCCACTTCCTTGGTCGTAAAGAAAGGATCATAGATTCGCCGCAGGTTTTCGCGCGCTATTCCAATCCCTGTATCCTCGATCTCCACAACCAACGAAGAATCCTGACCGTAGGTGCGCAGGCGAAGTTTCCCTCCATCCGGCATGGCATCGCGCGCGTTCAGGAACAGGTTCATAAATACCTGCTGCAGTTTTCCAGGATTGCCCAGCGTTTTTGGCATTGCCGGATCCAGGTCAAGCTGAATGTCGACGTTCCCTTTCTTGAATTGGTGTTCCAACAGGGAAAGCGTCTCCAACATCAGTGAATTGACGTTAACTTCGCGGTACTCAGCGTCACCGGCACGGGCAAAATTCAAAAGCTTGTTCAAAATGGCAGAGGCTCTAAAGCTTTGTTGCTCAATTTTCTTTAAGGCTTGGCGGTGTTTGTCCTCCGCGGGGGTTTCCTTCAAAAGCAGCTGAGCGTAGCTGGCGATCCCTGCCAGCGGTGTATTGACTTCATGGGCGATACCCGCGGCAAAAAGGCCAATAGAAGTGAGCCGCTCCGCCTGGGCCAGCTGTTGTTCCAGCTGTACCTTCTCCGTCACATCTTCAAACAGGAGCAGGGTTCCTGCCGCCTGGTCCTCCGTCGAAAGGAACGGCGAGACCGTGACATTCAGGCGACGCGGGGTTGATCCCATCTCCATACGAGTCTGATACAGGTGAACCGGTCCACCCAGTGGCCGCTCGGAATCGAGGTCCTTCAGGATCGCCACCAGTTCCCGTGGAAACAGGTGGTCAAAACGCTTTCCGAGCACCTCATCGCGAGGGTAACCGGTAAGCATCTCCATGGATTTGTTCCAAGTCGTGACCTCTCCTTCCGGAGTCAAGACTGCGACGCCTACGATGATGCTTTCAATGACGTTCTCACTGTAGCGGCGTAATAACCCCAGCTCGGAAGCTTTCAGCTGAAGAGATTGGTACAAAAGCGCATTCTCCAGCGCAATACCTGCGTAACTGCCGAACGCCGACAAAAGCTCGATGTCGTCACTGTTCAAGACACGGTCCTTGTTTTTTCTGCCGATTGCCAGCAGGGCGACGACTCTCTCCCGTACACGCAGCGGCTGCAAATATTCAATCCCCAGCCGCATTAGCAGCGCATGTGCCGGCTCAGATAACTCGGCTCGAGAGCCAACTAACGGAATGCTGATCCCCGTTTCCAGATCCTTCCCAAGCTGCAGGACGCAGTGCGGAACATCATGGGTAAAGCCATCGGAGTGGATCAGGGGAAAAACGCCGGGACGTGATTCATCCCGCAGGAAGATCGCTACTGGCTGTCGAAACATCTGGCGAATCCCGGTGGCCAGTTTTCTGGTTAGCTCTGGAAGGCGCGTCTCTGAATTCAGCGCTCTTCCAAATTCTATAAAAGAACGGCGGTAGCCCAACTCGTCTTTGTAGAAGAGACGGTCCAGTTGCTCTTGGATCTTGTTCTTCAGTGGGGCGAACAAAATCGCGAGCAGGAGTGCCGAGAGGGCAAAAAGCGAGAAGCTTGCGTCGGGTGAGAGCCCTTCCACGGCACGGCTGAGCAGCAGCACGAATGCAACGTAACCGGCCAGCAGGGTCGAACTCGTCAAGACGTACGCTGCGCCTCGCTTGAAAATCAAATCCACATCCATCAGCTTGTGACGGGTAATCGCGTAAGCCACCGAGAGAGGAATCAATGCCAGGCTGAAAATCGACGCTTCAGAGAACCTTGAGATATCGCGGCCAGCGAGATAGGGAATTCCGTAAAGAACGCCAAACGGCAGGATTCCGCACCACACTCCATAGGAGACCCATTTGCGCTGCTGCCGTTCAAGGATCGAAGGGCAGCGGTGTTGCGAAAACGTCAGGAGAAGAGCCCCAGCTGATAAAAAAAACAAAAAGTAGGACAAATGAATCCGGTCAAAGAGATCCGCAAAGCCTTGATTCCGCGGAAAGCCCATCGCCTCAAGCTTCCCCGCAAACCAGATTGCGTGAACCGCAGTCAGGATTACAAAAGGCATGTACAGGCCGGCCTTGATCTTTGGGCTGCGGCCGAGAGCCGGTAAGGGCTCAGGAAAATACAGGCAAAAATGCAGAAAGGCCGCGGGCAGTAGAAGAAGAGATATCGCCGAGCACCAATAGACTGTCAGGTCCAGTCCGTCAGCTTCACCCGAGTAGCGGAACGAAAAGAGCACAAAGGAGAGCAAACAAAGAAGGTAAAAATGTGAAGCGCCCGGCGTACCGCGATTTCGAATAGAGATCATAACGCCTGCCGCCAAATTCAAGGCGCCGATAATGAGAAGATAAACGTGGAATGATGTGAGCCCTCCAAGGGCTTCAAATCGGACGGGAACCGAAACCTTCTCTCCGGTAAGAACCTTGAGGATTTGGTAGTGGACCCGTATGCGATTTGAATCGAAACCAGCTAGCGTCTCAACCAGCTCAGTGTACTCGTCCAGCGTGGTGACTGGGACGCCGTTGATGTTAAGTAGCCGGTCCCCAGGTTGCAGATCGGGTTGGGGTCGCAAGCCAGGCCAGCCCGCAACCCGGCCCACAACTATTCCCTCCTCGTCCTGGCTCCACTGAACTCCATCAGAGGGGAGCGTCTGGTTGAGCCGGTCCGAGAGATTGACGGCTGCCAAATACACAGCCAAGGCCGTCAGGATAGAAACCAGGCTGGTTTTCAACAAGGGTTTGAAAGACAACATCCCACCCCGTTAAAGCAACTTCAATGCCATCTTAAGCTTAAACATGATTCCGGTCCCATCCATCTCCGTTGTCTTCACTTCTGCTCAGCCGCAAGGCCGGCCGCTGGATGAAGTGGTTCAAGTTTTTGAATCCTCGTCCAGTCGCTTGAACTGATTGCCATTACAGGCAGAAAGCCGATCCGAGGCGCGAATGTCAATGAGCGCTTTTGTCGCACGAACCCAAGCGCTTACTGCGCTTTCGCTCCGTGCGCGCCTCTGACACTTGCGACGATGATTACGGGCGCGACGGATCATTGGCACAATTCACCCGAGGCGCGAACATCAGTGA
>JACQSY010000136.1 GCA_016211085.1 Acidobacteriota bacterium
GCGGTACCCGGATATCGACCCGGTCGAGATCGTCCATCCTGGGGCATCCTGGAGGGCGATTTTTCAGAGCCGGTCCTTCACAGGACCGGAAACGAGCTTAAATTCGTCGGGCAGGTGTCTCAAAGTCGTTGACACGCTCCGGCTTGCGTTTATCGCAACAGGAGTACTCATTGGCATTCGCGCCTCTGAAGGGAGGGCGACAGATCACACGCAATGAAAAGATGCTCTCAGGCAGGACGGCTTGCAGCTTCCTGTTTCAAGCGAGCATAGTTGACGCGGCCGACGAAAAACTCCTCATCCGGTTCCCTGGGTGTGATGCCGATGGCGCGAAGCGCGCGTTTTCGAGTTTCCATCTGTTGGCGCGTTAACTTCAATCCAGGCCCTGGGGTGGGACCTCCGTTGCCGCCCACGGTCCAGGTAACGTACTTTCCAAGCGCCGTGTGCATCAATCCCTCGTCCCGTCCCCCAATGAGATGTTTAGTCCCCAGCTGTTGGAGCGCCACCGCGTTGGTCTCGGCCAGAAACCAGTAAATTTTCATGGCTTGGTCCATTCTTCCCTTGAGCACATGATCAAAGAACTCGACCAGATAAGGTTTTTCGGGAGACTGCCACGACTCCCAAAGGCCCGTCCCGCCCCATTGCACTTGGTAGCGTTGCACGAGAAGCGGAAACATCCCCACCATGCCGGCGGACCCGATATTGACCTGAATCCGAGATCCATACCTTCGAAAGCATTCGTAAACCACCCCCGGCTCCGGAAAACCCACCTTCATTGCCATCACGTTTGGAATGTCGACCAGCCGGTCATACAAATCAAACGGAACGGTGCTGGGATGGAAACGCGCAAAATCAAAACGCTCCGAAGCGTAAAGCACAATCCCCATCTTCGTCGAATCGCACAGCTCTCGTACCACTCGGTAAATCTCGTCTTCAGAATCGGGACGGAAGGAGGGCCCAAACATGATGGTTGCGTGATTGACACCTGCTTCTTCAGCCATTTTCAATTGCTCAACGGAGCCCCCCATGATGGAAACGTGGATCTTGCCGGCCGCTTCTTTTACCACCATCTCCAGGATTCGTTTTTGCTGTTCGGGACTTCCGCCTGCGGCACAGGAGGTTGAAAAGAAACCATGGCGGATTGCTTGCTGAACATCCCAGCGAATTCCCTCTTCATCAATCTTCAGGTCCGGTGTGAAAGAGAGCATGGTCAAGTTCTCCAACCCCTTCATCTGTTCTTTAGCCCACTCTTTCCATTCCCTACCTTCGGGTGCCATAGCCTTATCTCTCCTTAGATATATTTCTTATCTCTTGTTGGCCTTTTCCTGGACCGGTTCATGCGCGAGCCGGGGACGCCTTTTGCGACCTTCCTGCAAAAAACTCCTTGTCCGGCTCCGCTGCGGGTTCGATGCCAATGGCAAGGTATGCGGAGCGAATGGCATCGAAGTCACGTTGATACACGTTAGGTCCGCGAAGCAGTCCCCCATTTCCTCCAACACACCACTGGTAATACTTGATGAGCGGCCAGTGATCAGCGCCGGCCTGTGTGGAAGCGGAGGTCAGCTGATTGAAAACAACCATAGCCGGCACCAGGTGCCAGTAAAGTTTCATCGCCTCGTCCTTTTTCCCCGTCTGGAGCAAGTGGAAGAAGTCGACGGCATATCGTTTCTGTGGAGACTGGAAGGCCTCAAAAGGATTCCCTCCAATCCATTGCTGGCCGTAAATCTCCATCAGCAAAGGAAGCATTCCAAAGAAGGAGCAAGATACCAGGATGCGATTTCCAAGGCGCTCAAAACATTCGTAGAGTAATCCGGATTCGCTGGAGGCCATCTGCAATGCCACCACGTTTTCGATATCTGCCATTCTGCTGTAGAGCTCCAGGGGGATCCCGCTGGGATGAAAGCGGAAAAAATCCAGCTTCTCATTGTGACCTAGAAGCACAATACTCAGGTTGGTGGCGTCGCACAGATTCCGCGTGGCGTGGTAAATCTCTTCTTCCGACGCCGGGTTGAAGTTCAGCGGGTAATTCAGGACGGCGTGAGTACAGCCGACTTTCTCTGCGTGCTGCAATAGCTGAATGTCTTCTTCAAATGTATCAAAGGAAAGCGAGACTCCGATCCGGATAGCGCCCTTGGCTTCCGAGGAGACGATATCGAGAAAGCGTTTGACCTTTTCAACATCCAGCCCTGCCTCCTTTGTGGGACACAGAGTGGAAGAAAAGCCGTGCTTGATGCTCTGCTGAACGTCGAGTCGAATGCCCGGCTCATCCAGACCACCTCTACCAAGAGAGGGGGGCAGGATGTTTTCGATGCCTTTCATGTTCTCCTTGGCCCACTCTTTTCGTTCTGATTTGGTTACTGCCATGGTTCACCTCGTGACGGGATGTTAACCCCCGCTATCCTTGCGTGAAGACGGAGTCTGTCTCCGGATTTCCGGAGTTGCAAAAGCCTCATTTTCGAAAAGCATATTCTCAGAACCACCCTCTGTAAAGTTGAATTCCGAAGTGCCAATTACGGATTACAAAGCGCGATCAGAGCCACGCTGGAAGCGAAGCGCCATAAGCAGCCTTTGCAGTGCGGCGTCTGTTGGCCGCTTTGTGCTTGAGGGAGACACTTCGCCTGCTTTCAAAAGCAGACCGCACTCCAAGACCGGAAGGTAGGACCGTCGCGTCTCCGATAGCGCGAACGGTGTCAGCGCCGGTGTCTTCCCACCAATATTTGTTGCTTGGGACTTTTTCATGCGAAATGCTAAATTAACCTTAAATTTCCCGGGGATGTCTATGAAAAAAGTTAATGCTTCGCCCAAAACGGGTACTTCCGTTATTGAACTGTTGGTCAGCACGCGCAAGGGACTTCTGGTCTTTCGAGGCAAGCCGAAAACTCCTTTCAAACTAATAACCCGCCAGTTTCCAGGAGCGGTCGTCGAGTATGCGATTCGTGATTTTCGTTCCGGAAGGTACTTTGCCTCGGTAACCCATGGGCAGTTTGGTCCCCACTTGTTTTTCACCGACCAACCGGACGCAGAGTGGAAAGAGGCCGAAGGACCGATGTTTCCTGAGGACACCGGCGCTACTCTGGAACGTACCTGGATCATCGAGCCGGCCACCGAGTCGAACGTGCTCTGGGCGGGCACGGCTCCGGCAGCACTGTTCCGAACCGAGGACGGGGGACAACATTGGGAATTGAACCGGGCATTGTGGAACGTCCCCTCACGCCCTCGGTGGGAAGGAGGGTTCGGAGGGCTATGCCTGCATTCCATCTGCACCTTTCCCGGCGATGCGCGCCGTCTTGCCATAGGAATTTCAGCAGCAGGCGTTTGGCTTACCGACGATGGCGGCTCCAGCTGGAAAAAGGGCAATCGCGGCCTAGTGGCCCGCTATTTGCCGGAGGAAGCACGTCAGGACACGGACATGCTGTGTATCCATAAGATGCTTCGTGCTCCTTTGAAACCCGAGACGCTCTACATGCAGTTTCACGATGGGGTGTATCGATCGGATGACTGCGGAGAGAGCTGGCTGAACATTGGAGGCCGCGACAGGAACCTGCCTGCGGATTTTGGATTTCCGCTGGCAGTCGATCCGCACAACCCGGATCGAGCGTTTGTTATTCCCCTGACCTCGGATATGGACCGTGTCACACCAGAGGGAAAGCTACGGGTTTTTGAAACTGACAACGGCGGAATCAGCTGGCAAGAACGAAGTGAAGGTCTTCCTCAAAAAAACGCTTTTATGAATGTGATGCGGCAGGCCTTTTGCACCGACCAGAACACTCCCCCGCGCCTGTTTTTTGGAACCCAGTCGGGAGAATTGTTTGGATCTTTCGACAGCGGCGCAAACTGGAAATCCCTGGCCCAACGACTTCCGCCCATCCTCTCCGTGCGCTGTTCCCATGAAGCTTAGAGTGGATAGAAACCGGGTTTGAACCACCGGCACTGCGAAGAGTCGTCAAGATGAGAACAGCGGAAATATCACGATGCGGCTGGTCTGAAGAAAACGATCTGCTGCGAAAATATCACGACAGCGAGTGGGGGGTTCCCCTGCATGACGACCGCAGACTCTTTGAATTCCTCGTCCTGGATGCATTTCAGGCAGGTCTCAGCTGGTCCATCATCCTCAAGAAAAGATACGGATTTCGCCGGGCGTTTGACCACTTCGACCCCGAGAAGATCGCGCGATATGGGCCAAAAAGGATTGAAAAACTGTTGCAGGAAGCCGCGATTATAAGAAATCGAATGAAGATTGAAGCCACGGTTGAAAATGCTAAAGCCTTTTTAGAAATCCAGGATCAGTTCGGGTCGTTCGACTCTTTTATCTGGCAGTTTGTCCGTGGAAAACCCATCACACACCGCTATCGTTACTTAAAAGACTTGCCGACACACACACGCGAGTCGGACAAGATGAGCCAGGTCCTGAAGGAGCAGGGTTTTAAATTTGTGGGCTCAACCATCTGCTATGCCTTCATGCAGGCTGCAGGCATGGTCAATGACCATCTGACACATTGCTTTCGCCATTCGCAGATCTGCGCGGGCCAAGCCGGTGCGCAACGGACGCGCCGTGGATGGCGACCGCACGAGGGCTGAACCTTACGGGATTCGAAATGGCTGAAATCTAATCCCCTGGCCGAATCCAAAAGTGGAAACTCATGGCGGAAAGCAAGTCGGCCGCACGAAAGCGGCGACTTGTCTCCGCATCTCTGAAAGCTACACGACCGCGGTTAGCGCGCGTCATAGTAGCGTTGCATTTCTTTCAAAATCCACACATCCGGCGCCGGCGCGTAATCTTTTGAATAATCTCCTTCGACATTGATGCCGGGAAGGGCCGGGATCCACTCTTCTCTTAAGATCTGATCGGGGTCGCCGTGGAGCGCCGCAGCCCGGCGTACTTCGGGATCATCCAAAAAGGTGATGTGTCCCTTGTCGACGATTCGAATCGTCTTACCGTCGGCGGTTTCCACATCCACCGTGTTGAAAAGGGTGTGGACGTGAAAATGAAATCCCGCCATGTTGTTCCTGCGCAAAAATTCAGCATATTCGGGACGGGTCTGCGAATCGGGGGGCTTGGTGAGCCCCAGGCCAAAGTGAATGATACCGCTGCGCAAACGCTCCCAAAGCATGCCCGGCTCTCCGCGCTGGGTTTCCGGAGGCCGAACCACCTTGGGATTAGTGGCCAGAGCGACCTCAATGAGCCATCCTCCTCCAGGTCCCGGAAAGGTGGGAACGTGCATGTCCTTATACTTGTTCAAGTACTGCCTCCACAGTTCACCGTTGCGGCCGCCGCCTTCAATACGGACAATTGTCCCCTCTTCCATGAACAGCTTGATATGGGGAAAGGTTCCCGTATGGTTAATAGTACCGGCAATGACGCCTTTGGCATCCAGACCTGGAGCAGTAAACAAAGGCGTCAGGCTTACATGCCCTTTCATGACTACGTCGCTTCCATAGCCCGGCCATTCCGTTTTCAGGAGTTCGAAATACTCAGGCTTCATGGTCCAGGTAATGTCGGTACCCTCCGGGTCAGTCACTCGAACTTTCCTGGCCTGCCGCAGAGCTCCCCAGACTTTTTGATCAATCAGCTCCTGAACTTCAATAGGGAAGTCAGGCGCTCCGGTGACAAACTTCGCAAGCGTATTCCAAGGAATATATTCCCATCGGAAAGTCGTGGTGGGGACCGGCCCCGCTTCGCCGTGAATCACTAGGTCGTAGTTGCCGATGGTGGCAAGCTTCAGAGGTATTTCGTATTCGCTGGTGTACCACGACTGCGCAAAAGCCAGACGATCGCGTCCATCTTCCCGGTGCTCGGCCAGTGCAGGCGCCAACTCCTGCCAGCCTTCGGGGGAACGAGTAACGGGAGCCGCCGATGTAATCATCGTGTCAGGGCGGGCTCCTGCTTCCGCGATTGCTTTTGAAATCGCGTCAAGCACGCGCCTGTTGAAGTTACTGTTCACCACGATCAGGACCTTTTCCCCCTTTCGAATTCCGTAACCGGGGCGCAGTTGGTCCCGCTCGGACGGCTTGCGTACGACACGCCTGGCAATGTTCAGTAACTCCTCGTCGCTAAAGTTTCGTTTCAGATCCGGGTATCGTGGCGCCGGAAAACCTGGGCGCTCCGTCTGCTGCGCCGAAACGAAAGGAAAGAAAACTGCAAACGCAGCCCAACTCAGGCTGAGTTTGCGAAAGTAGGCGATTCGCATTTTTAAAAGTCCTTTCTGCACCAGTGTTCAAAGCTTCCCGAGGAGTTTACTCAGAATCCAGCCGAAGTAGAAGTTTTTTTCGGCCCCGCCTCGCGGCCTGTGACACTGGAAGTAGTTGTGCAAAGGCCTAAGATATACGGCAAAACTCACAGAAGGCACGCCTAATGACACCCGAAACTTCAAAAACGGTCAGCGAGAGAAGGAGACGACGGGGAGGGCCCACCTCACCCTTTGGAAAATGGGTATTCTTCAATGTTGTGAATCCCACGGTCAAAATCATCTTACGCTCGCCGTTGCATCCTCTACTGAGCTCACGAGTGCTCCTGCTAACTTTCAAGGGATATAAAACCGGCAAAGAGTTCATGATCGCGCTTACTTATGTGAGGGCCGGAAAATACCTGGTGGTTTTTACGCAAAGAAAATGGTGGAAAAACTTTAGTATACCCGCCGAGGTGAAAGTTCGCCTCCAGGGGAAGGTTCTTTCAGGAACCGCTCAGGCCGTAATCGAATCTCAGAATGTCGCCCAGCAGGTGCTTTCGCTGGCGCGCCGCTTGGGACCCGAAGAGGCTCGACGCCGGTTGCCGTTCCACGTGGACTGGGCGGTACCCACTCTGGCCGAAATCGCCGCGGATACCCAGGGAACAATCTTGATTCAAATCGAGCTGCTCCAAGACGCCGAAGTGTGAGCGATGAGGTCTTCGTCCGAGTAAGCTAAGAGGCTGCTTCAAGACTGAGGGATTTTCGTAATTTTTCCGGTGTGTGAGTAGCTCGAGATCGTTCGACTTGTGTCGCTGTCGGTGTAGTTCCGGGATAGCCTTTTGGCCGCGCGACTGCCGTGGGCGCCTCGCCTCCCGCCCCCACACGGCAGACGGCAGAACAGAGCCACGACCGTGAGGGAGTGGCCCTGGAGCCTTTGGCTGCGGGGCCGTTTGCTCACGCGCGCGGCTCCGACACGGTGAAGAGAAGATTACCCGGCACATGAATAATGCATGCCTACCGTTCCTATAGTTGTTCCTCAATAGTTGTCCCTCAAAAACCGCTGGTGACCGGCCTCCCACGATAGCTCAATCCCAGCGTAATGATCTTATGCAGGAGCGATTCATACTTTACGCCGGCATGCCGGGCGGCCGCAGCAAAGTCTTCATCAGCCGCAATGTCCGGGTTGGGATTAGCTTCCAACAAATAGAAGCGCTCTTCTTCAGTCAGTCGGAAGTCAAGGCGCGCATAGCCGCTCAGGTACAGATACCGGTAAATCCGCTTGCAGAGCCGGTCTAGGTTTTGTTGTAGCGCCGGCGACAAGATGGCGGCACGTGTCACCACTCCAACCCTTTCTTGATAGGCAGAGTCCCATTTTATTTTTTGGGTGGCAATGTGGGGCGCGCCTTCAGGGAGTTTCTCGATCCGCAGTTCCCACGGAGGATATGTATGCAAGTAGCGATTTCCGATAACGCCCACGTAAATCTCACGCCCCTCGATATACTCTTCCACAATGGCGGCAGTCCCGGTTTGCCGGTGGACGGATTCCACTCTTTCCTTCAGCTTTTCATGATCGTGCACCACGGACGCTCGTGAAATGGCGACGGATCCTTCCTCCACCAGCGACTTCACCATCAAAGGAAATTTGAGTCGACCAGGACTGCGCACTTTGCGGCCAAGGGGAAAAACTGCAAAGGCAGGGACGGCAATTCGGTGGAAGGACAAGATCTGCTTTGAGAGTGCCTTGTCATGGCAAAGAGTCAGACCTCGTGGATTGCAACCGGTATACGGCTGACGCACGAGTTCAAGGAAGCTCACCACGTGCTGATCGTAAAGAGAATCGGCATTAAACTCCTCGAGCAGGTTGAAGACGATGGCAGGCTGATATTCCCGTAACGCTTTCCGAATCGTCCCGAGATCATCGTAAATACCGATGGCTTGGACGTCGTGCCCTATGTCCTTAAGCGTCGAGATCACGTCCGCCTCGGTTTTCCACGGCTGAGCCTGCTTTTCGCTGTGGGTCTCCACGGTGTCGGGAGGAATCAAACCTTCCCGAGCCAACACGAGAACACGGAGTTTCTTGCGCGTGCGGCTCATACGGCAATACGGTGGTAGCCCGAGTGGAGTAGTCTCATGGTGTGCATGGTGAGCAGGACCATGACCTGCTCGCGGGTAATCGCGTCGGATTCCACCATACTCAACCTGAGCTGCCTGCAGCGCCCGATCAGGTCCTCATAGACGTGGTTTACAGCATACCGGTGAACGCCGGTGCCCTCGGCTACCAATCGAACCAGTTCGCGGCGGAAACGACGCAGAAACGTGGAAGCCGGCGGCTTGGAATTGCTGTAAGGCTCCCAGGAAAAAATACGGCGCAGGTCCCGGTCATAGAAGTCCGGCCATTCAAATGCATAGTGCTGGCGTTTACGTGCATAATGCTCGCGCAGCGTCATGGTGATTTCGGACAGTTTCTCTATGTTTTTCCTTCGGCGGATTTCCGGAGACTTTCCCTGAATTTCCTGCATGAGTTCGTCGACATATTCCAGCTTTCGTAGCGCGGGCCATCCCTGGTAACGTCGTCTCCAGTCGGATCCCGGGGTGAGCCAGACGGCAAACGTCTCGGCAAAATCTTCGGCGGGATGGACCTGTGCGTACCATGCTTTCAGGTGCAGCACGAAATCGCGGCTGTTGGGCTCGGGACGGTAAAAATCGGGATAAGGACGTCCATAGGGCCCAAACAACTTTCGCCACTGCCTTCGGAGGTGCAGCCGAAAGGCGTTGTTTAGAGCGTGTCCCACCTCATGCCGGGTGATGCGTAAAAACTCCAGCTCAGTGCCCCCTTCAACCTCCAGCATTTCTTTTCGTTCCAGGCGGATCAGCCGGGGGTGAGCAAGGTAAAAAGGGATGGCAAAGCCGGGGACACCATCGGGCGAGAACCATTCCGATGAGAGCCAGACGTGGGGTTCGAATTGGACTCCTTTTGCCTGCAGCTCGAGGTAGACGCGTCGGACCCGCTTTTCAAGCGGCTTGCCCTTAATTTTTAGAGGGAGATCGCAGATGCGGGTGTCGAGGAGGCCCTCGTCCGTAATGTCATGCCACCGAAACCCAGAACGCAATGAGTCCACCTCGCAACAACGCTGCTGTTTTTCATTGTACCAAGCGAGGTGTCCGTGAAGTCGGACCTGAGATGGGAATTTCAAGAACCTAGCAGGATCGGAGCCGTGATAAGCGGTTTAGGACCTGCCTTTTATCCTACGCGGCCGAGATTCTCAACCCATAGCCTCCGCTTTTGGGCAGGCGGTCAGAGAATAGCGAAGGGCAAAACGAAGCGAGCCCTGGGAAAGTGCATCATCACCAACCCGAGCCCGCCGTCTTTTGGCACGCGGCGAGACATCCACGCATTGAGAAGACCAAGAGGCTATCCTAAAACTAAAAGAAGCCCAAGAATCTTCGCGACAGTGGGGTAGGACGAACGATGTCGAGTCGCCGAATGATTAGGCACACGAGAAAACTACGAATTCCTGAGTCCGAGACAGCCTCTCCGCTGGCGCTTCGTGCGCGCCTTAGATTGAATCGCTTCAAATCGTTGCGCACTAAAACTAATTTCGCTCTACTTCGTGCGAGAAATTTGTACTTCGCACTTTTTTCTTCCGGTGCTATAAACAACTTTCAGAAGAACACATGCCATCTATTGAAGAATCCGGATGGCCGCTGGTCTTTAAAGTGAGCCCGGAAAGTCTGCCACTGGAGACACCGCCCCATGCCGACGGGGAGATTGCCATCCGTGTAAAAGTGCGTGCCCTAAAAGGCATGCAAAAGGAAGCGCTCGCGCACTGCGGCCCGTCCCGGAATATCTGGAGAATGGTCAGCGACGAAGGTCCTTATTTAAACGGCACCGACCTTGCGCCTTTTCCCCTGGCCTTCTACTCGGCAGGAATGGCTTTTTCATTTTTGAGTGAGCTCAGGCGGCATGCCGAAGCCAAAAGGATATGTACGATCTCACTCGCTCTAGTGCAGGACAATTTTTATACGATGGAAGGCTCGGCGCTGCGTGGAGACATGCAGGGCGGCGCCCTGCCGGCGGAATTCACGGTTCAAATCGCGGCCGAAGCGTCGCAAAACACGCTGATCGAAATCGTCAGGCTGGCCGAAGCCAGTTCACCGGCACAGGCTTACATGCGAGATGTCTTGCAAAACACCTTCGCGTTGCACCACCAGAGTCGCTATGTCCCCGTGACGAATGTCAGGCCGTCGCCTCAGCGCAACGAGGATCCGGAACCGAGTCTTGAGCAGGCGGTGCCGTGCCTCGATTCGGCGTTTCTGCGAGACATCATCACCAAGGTAAAGATTGCCGAAGTGGTACAAGGGGTGGAAGGCGGAGCCGGCAGCAGCCTTAAGTCGGAGCAGAAGCGCACGTTGCATGTGCGCTGCCTTGCACAATTGCGAAACGAAGGCCTGCAGGAGGCCGAAATTCAGCTTCTCAAGCCGATTGGAAGCACGTTCAAGATGGTTGCGGATGAATGCGGGCTGAGTGCGCCTCCCGCACTGGCGTATCTGTCTGCCGGCGTGGGTTTCTGCTACATGACTCAGCTCGGCCGCTATGCACACATTGTGAAGATGGCGCTCGAATCGTACAGTATTGTTCAAGACAATGTCTTTAGCTTCAGCGGCTCAGCCCATGATCAGAATCTCAAAGCGGAGGCGAAGTCGGTTGATACTCATCTGTTTGTGAGGTCCGATGGCTCCGACAGAGCGGCATTGAAGCTACTGCAGATGGGCGAACAAACCTGCTTTTTGCATGCGGCTATGCGTAGCAGCAATCGAAGCCGGCTGCGTGCTGAAATCAACGGCACTTTGCTTGAGATCGAGCCTGTTGATTTGTCTCCAGCGAAGCGCTGATCTTTTCTGCAGATGCTCGCGCGAGGGCGATATGAAACGACTGCTGATTGTCTCCGTGTTGATTTCTATTCTTGCTCTCACCGTTGTCGCGCAAAAACAAAGCTCGACGCGACAAGGTCCTGCTGCCGTCTCGCAAGCTACTTTCTCAGGTAGCTCTGCCCAAAGCGCCCACGGTGAAGTCGGCCATCCCCGTGCCCTGGTGGGCGACGGGCTCACTTTTATCGTGGATCCGGGAATCCGGGTCGATAATGCCGTTTTGCCCAAGCCATACAGGGATCCGAAGACGGGCACGTTTTATCTCTACTATCAGGATGAAAGCACAAAACCCAGCCGTGAACTGGTGGCCTCCTCATCTGATGGTCTCGTCTTCGGCGCCGGAATCACTCCCCCCAATCGCGCCAATGATCCCACGCGCCTGCTGCTGCCTAACGGCGTCTGGCGGCGGTATCTCTACGATCCACAGTCGTCCCAGTTGAAGAGTGCCAGCTCCAATGACGGCCTCCAGTTTACAAACGACCTGGGCGTACGTTATCAACCACAGGCGATCGACAAAGGGAGCATGGGGGGTTTACGACCACTTTGTTGATTCAAAAGGAGGGGTCGCGCTCCTGTACCTGGGCGATCTACAGGGGCTGAATAACCTTCGACGGGCCTACTCCGCGCCCGGTGACAATGGATGGACCTTCGTCTTTGACCGCGGAGACATTCTGGGAGACGCCGGTGCGGACGGTGGAAGCAAAACTTACGTCGATCCTAAATCCATCCAGCTGCCGGACGGACGTCGCCGCCTGTTCGTCATGAAGGGCGGCCAGGGAGCACCTCCACCGGCTGGAACCTGCTGCGACATCTTTAGCTTCATCAGCAGCGACGACGGGAAAACCTTCACTCTCGAGGCCGGCGCCCGGCTTTCGGCAAACAATTTTTCCGGGATAAAGCTCTATTCTTTAAATGATCCCTGGGTAATACAACTTGCAGACGGCCGCTACCGAATGTACGTCGCCGCGTTAGCTGACAATGGTGTTGGGGGGAACAAGTGGGTCATCGTTAGCGCAACCACTCCGGTGACAACGTTCCTCCATTTTGCACAGGTGGGGGCGGGGGCCACCATCGTCCGAGTTGCTCTTGGCCAACCCTTCTGCCAGCCTGTCGTCCGCCGCTCGTATCGAGTTTTTTGACGACGCGGGTACGCCCTGGGCGGTTGCGCTGCAAGGCAGGGGCGTCGTGAGCAGCCTTGAACTTACCGTCCCGCCTCTGGGATCCACAACCATCGCCACCGAGCAGGCCGGAACCCTGGCGTCAGGTTCCTCGCGGGTCACGGCTGACGGTGTTATAGCCGGAATTATCCGCTTTACCATCGCCGCCATTGGCACGGCGGGTGTGGGAGCTAGCCAACCTCTCAGCGCATTCTTGGTGCCGGTAAGAAAAACTGGAGTGACTAACACCGGGATTGCCATTCGTAACACGGAAAGCAAGGCCGTGGTGCTCAATCTAACCTTGCGCAACAACCAGGGAGAGGTGGTTACCAATGGCACCAGGATCATCAGCAATTTTTCAGGCGGCGCTCATCTGGCCCAGTTTATCGACCAACTGTTTCAAACGGCTTCCACCACAGACTTCGAGGGCACGCTCGTGGTGCAGGTCACAGGCGGCAAAGTTGCCGCCATCGCGCTCGAACTGGGCAACTCTGCCGGATCCTTGACCACGCTTCCTGTTATCGAGCTCAGCGATTGAGCCTTTCAATAAGTTGTCTGAGGCGCGCACGGAGCGCCAGCGGAGTAAGCGCTCGGTGTTGCTACAAAAGCGCTCGTTGACACTCGCGCCTCCGATGGGATCGCGCTGAAATGAAGCCGCCGGAATTACCGGCGCTTCCTTAGAGGCTTATCAAGTGGGATGGTCCGTCGGGTGGAGGCCATCTTTGTACTGCTTTGCTGCTCAAGATAGCGCTTGAGCGCGACGGCGTTGTTGTGCTCTGTGTCGCGAGCGGCATAAAGGAATGTCACGTTCCCCTGGCGGGCCTGCGCCAGGAGGTCACGGCAAGCCTCGCCCTGCCCCCTGAGTTCGGCAAAGTAGCGAAGTTGGAATTCCTCCCATCGCGCCGGATCGTGGCCAAACCAGCGGCATAATGCCGTGCTGGGCGCGATCTCTTTTAACCACCCGTCCGTCTTGAGAGCGTCTTTTCTAAAGCCTCGCGGCCAGAGTCGGTCTACGAGAAAACGTTTTCCGTCGTCCGCGGCCGGCGGATCGTAGACTCGTTTCAGTCGAATGCGTGGTAGCTTTGCCATGAAACCGTACCGAAATTAAGCAACACTCGATTCTTGCCGGCACGTCTCGGTCTTCGTGCGCCGCATGTGTCGCAATCCCATGCTATGTCATCGGCCAGTTAAGTGTTCCTCCCCCGATTTTGTGGACACCCAGAAAAGACTCTCATAGAGTCTAGAAAAGGGGTGTTCGATGAAAACTTCACGAAGGAAGCATTCCCGGGAATTTAAAATCGAGGCTGTTCGCATGATCAGCGAGAAGGGTTTA
>JACQSY010000132.1 GCA_016211085.1 Acidobacteriota bacterium
GACAGCCTGTCCCTTTACAATCCCCATAGAAAATCGTAACTTCCCCTTGACGCGGTTCAGTCCAACAAGTTTTATCCACAATGCCACTTAACGCTTCCTCAACTTCTCCCTTGTTCCCTGAGGCATTCTGGATAAAACTCTATACGATAGGTCTTACTCAGATAACATCAACACACTAATACCCCACTACCCAGGCGCGTCATCGTTATGTCATACCGCTGGTTTACGGTAAATGTGTTTTTCCAGGGTCTCCTGCCACTGACTCTGGAAACGTGGTGCAGTCAAGGGGCGTTTGTTTCAAGCTACCCGGCCTCTTCAGCCTCTCTGATAAAGCCTGGCAACGCCCCTTGCTTTTCCTTCAACGTGAACCCCGCCGCGCTGGACCCGGGTAACCTGAGTCCGCCCGCCGGTCACAATCGACTTTGTAGGAAAGCTCGGGATGAAGCCTAAGACCAAAGGTCCCACCGTCGACGCACACCCGCAGGAACTCAGCCCTTCGTCAGTGGAAATTCCGCGTGGGGAGAACATTCTGGAAGTGAAGCTGGATGATCGCCAGGTCCGCTTGACCAACTTAAACAAACTCTTCTGGCCCGAATTGGGGATCACCAAACGAGACCTGCTGCAGTACTACGCCGACGTCGCTCCCCTGCTTCTGCCACACCTGCATAATCGCGCCATGGTGATGAAGAGATACCCCGACGGGGCGCACGGAGACTTCTTTTTTATGAAGCGGGCCCCTCAGCCACGCCCCCCGTGGATTCAGTTGTGCGCCATTGAGCATTCTTCCGGAAACATCATTCACTTCCCGGTCGTCCAGGACCTGCCTTCACTGCTCTGGATCGTCAACCTGGGATGCATTGATCTCAATCAATGGTATGCACGTTGTGATGACGCCGATCGCCCTGATTATCTGCATTTTGATCTGGATCCGGTCGAAGGCGCCGGATTTGACCAGGTGCTGGCGGCGGCGGGTATTGTGCACGATGCCCTGCAGGCACTCCAGATTCCCAATTACGCCAAGACCACCGGCTCCCGAGGCATTCACATTTACGTCCCCATCTACCGGGGTCCGCTTCAGAAAGAAGTCTGGACGTTTGCAAAAGAACTGGCCCAGGCGGTGGAGAAGCTCTATCCCGACCTGATTACATCCCAGTACCGTGTAGCAAAGCGGCCCCGCGGTCGGGTGCTGGTGGATTACAATCAGAACGCGTGGGGCCGGACCCTGGCATCTGTCTACTCCGTCAGGCCCCGGCCCCTGGCAACCGTCTCCACGCCCGTCAGCTGGAAAGAAATCAAGAAGGGGATCAGAACTGAGGACTTTCGTTTAGACAACGTCCATGAGCGCTTCGTCAAGGTGGGAGATCTCTGGAAACCTTTGGTGGATTCGCGCCGCCGTCTGCGACTGGAAAAGTTTCTCAAGAAACGGGGCTGAAGCATACCCAAGCACTCTTGGGCATCTTTAGTTTTGGGATAGCCTCTTTCGCCCTACTCGTGCGCGCCTTCCATTAGCTGAGCGTTCTCAGCATAGCCTTACCGTGAAGTCATAACGGTCCAGCAGGTCGTGGATCCGGCGCAGCGCAAAGGCGGAGAGCGGGTCCTCTGGAGCCGGCTCCTTCCGGTCAACCGCCTTGCGCAACAGGTCGGAATTACTGATCACGAAGTGTTCCTCCAGGTCGACCTCGACCCAGTGCGCGGCTTTTGGAAGCGGGCGGGATCGGGTGATCTCCATCGTGTATCCCAGGAGCTTGAGGATGGCAACGGCTCGATCCGCAGCCTGCAATACTTCATCCAGGTACTGAAGCAGGTCCGCGGCCAGCCAGCCGTGGTCGGCAAAGCGCAGCGTGTGGTAATAACCACCGTGCTTAATGCTGATCCAGCCGCTCACGGCACCCTTTTTCTTACCCATGGGATCGGCTCTCAAGGCCACGCCTCTGAGCGTATCAAAAAATGTAAAAAATGGACCGGCGTCTGCCTTAACAATACCTTAAAAATTAAAGTTGTTATTGCCTCAACCCTCAACATGTTGTTAAAATAAATTGGACACGCAATTATTCTTTCATTCCCATAAGGAGAGATAAATGATCTTAGCGCTCACCATTTGGGTGATTACCCTTGTCACCACGGCGCTGTTCATTGGGCGATACTGGTGGTTCCCCGCCGTCGCCTCCGCTCATGGCCCTGCGCTGGACCAGCAATTCATGCTGACTTTGGTGGTGACGGGATTAGTGTTTATCCTGGCCCAACTGGGTCTCGGATATTTGATTGTGCACTTTCGTGACCGTCCGGGACGCCATGTCCGATATTCCCATGGCAGCAACAAGCTGGAAATTTTATGGACCCTCGCCACGACGGTGCTCTTTTTCTCCGTGGTCCTGGCGGGGCAGGACATCTGGGCGAGCTTGAATCTTCAAAACGCCCCAGCCGGATCGCTGCAAATTGAGATCACGGGCCAGCAGTTTCAATGGAACGTGCGCTATCCGGGAGCAGACGGCAAGTTCGGCAAGACCAGCAACACGCTGATCAACGATTCCGCCGGGAATTTTGTGGGCCTTGACGAACGCGATGCCGCCGCACAGGACGACGTGGTGGTGCCTACGATGGCGGTTCCTGTGAATCGCCCTGTAGAGCTGCTGCTGCGCTCGAAAGACGTGACCCACAGTTTTTTTGTGCGCGAGCTGCGCATCAAGCAGGACGCTGTTCCTGGGATGACGGTGCCCATCCATTTTACCGCCACCAAGCTAGGCACTTACGAAATCGCCTGTGCCGAGTTATGCGGCCTGGGGCATCACCGGATGAGAAGCGTTATTGAAGTGCTTTCCGAAGCCGATTACCACAACTGGTTAAAAGAGAGATCTGATTAGTTTCCGGTCGTGATGCCATCCCAACCAAAACCTTCAGGAGTCACTCTATGACAGAAGCAGTCCATGTTGAGCCCGTGGTTCACCAAGCACCCCAAGGGTTTATACGAAAATACATCTTCAGCCTCGATCACAAGGTCATCGGAATCCAGTATTACCTGCTGGCGCTTTTTTCCGTGATGGTGGGAATGCTTTTGTCCGTGCTTATGCGGTTTAATCTCGCCTGGCCGGGTACCGAGGTACCCATCCTTGAGACGCTATTCCCCGTGGGGGCGCCTGGCGGCATCATGACGCCGGAGTTTTACCTCTCCCTGATGACCATGCATGGCACCATCATGGTCTTTTTTGTCCTGACGACCGCGCCCCAGAGCGGGTTTGGAAATTACTTTCTGCCGCTGCAAATTGGTGCTCCTGACATGGCGTTTCCCACCTTGAACATGCTTTCCTTCTGGATCACCTTTGTTTCGCTGCTGGTGCTGCTTGCCGCTTTCGTCGTTACCGGCGGCGCGCCGATCTCCGGCTGGACCGGCTACCCTCCGTTGAGTGCTCTGGGTGAGATTGCCGGGCCGGGGCTCGGCACGGGGCAGACCTTGTGGGTGGCCAGCATTGCGCTGTTCTGTGTCGCCTCATTGCTGGGCGCCCTTAACTTCATCACCACCACCATCGATTTGCGCACCAAAGGGATGAGCATGATGCGATTACCGCTGACCGTGTGGGCCTGGTTTGTCACCGCGATCCTTGCGCTACTGGCTTTCGGGGTGCTTTTGGCGGCGGGGGTGTTGCTCTTGTTGGATCGCGTGGTGGGCACCAGCTTTTTTATTCCCGCAGGCCTGGTGGTAAGCGATCAAATGATCAATCACAAAGGGGGCTCGCCCCTGCTTTGGCAGCACTTGTTCTGGTTTTTTGGCCATCCGGAGGTATATATCGCGATCTTGCCCGGGATGGGGGTCACCTCACAAATCCTTTCCACCTTTGCGCGCAAGCCAATTTTCGGCTACAGAGCCATGGCCTACGCCATCATGGCCATCGGCCTGGTGAGCTTTATTGTGTGGGGCCATCACATGTTTCTGAGCGGAATGAGTCCTTACTCAGCCATGGTGTTCTCATTGACCACCACGGCGGTGGCCGTTCCCTCGGCTATCAAGACCTTTAACTGGCTGGGTACTCTTTGGGGCGGACGGGTCCGCTTTACCACGGCCATGCTTTTTGCGATTGGTTTTGTATCGCTGTTTGTGACCGGCGGCGTCAGCGGATTATTCCTAAACCAGCCGTCGGTGGATATTTACCTGCACGACACTTATTTCGTAGTGGCTCACTTTCACATGATCATGGGTGTGGCCGCCATCTTTGGGATTTTCGCCGCCACCTATTACTGGTTTCCCAAGATGTTCGCCCGTCATCTGAGCGAGAGACTCGGGAAGATCCACTTCTGGATCACCTTTGTAGGTGTGTATTCCATTTTTATGCCCATGCATTTTTTGGGAGTAATGGGCAATCCGCGGCGCTACGCGGAATTCACTGCCTTTGAGTTTTTAGCCGACGTGGTTCCCATCCACGAGTTTATTTCCATTGCGGCTTTTGTCACCATCGGGGCACAGCTCTTGTTTGCAGTGAACTTCTTCTGGAGCATAGCCAGGGGGAAAATTGCGGAGATCAATCCCTGGTCGGCCACGACGCTCGAGTGGACGGTTCCCTCGCCCCCTCCTCATGACAATTTTGGCGGGAGAGCCCCTGTCGTGCATCGCGGCCCTTATGAATACAGTGTTCCCGGCGCCTCGCGCGATTTCATCCTTCAATCTGAACCTGAAATGAAGGTGGTTCATCAGTAATGGCAACCATTGCACCGCCGCCACCCCTGGAGTATCTAAGTACCCGCGACCCAGACTTGCCAACATGGAGCGATGGAGATGGTGAAGGCGACTCCCATGGACCCCAAGCTCTTCCGGAGCGGCGCTATTTGACCGGCCTGCTGCTGGGGCTTGCCGCCGTTGTGATGTTTTTCACAGCCCTCACCAGCGCCTATGTTGTGAACCAGGGGATTTCCGGCCAGTGGGAGCAGGTCCCCCTGCCCCGGATTCTTTGGGCCAGCACGGTGATTCTTCTGTTGAGCAGTCTGGCGATTGAGAAAGCGCGCCGTGCAAAGAAACATTTTGGCCGCTGGTGGGAAATCGCCACTCTCCTGGGCGTTCTGTTCCTGAGCGCACAACTGGCTGCTTTTCGCCGGCTGGCATCCGCCGGTATTTATATGGATACCAATCCGGCGAGTTCGTTTTTTTACCTGCTTACAGGCGCTCACGCAATCCATTTGCTGGGCGGCCTCACCGCGCTGCTTTACATCTGGATTCGCAGCCGCCGTGAAATGATGGCGGACCACATTGCTGTCAAAGCAACTGCCATTTACTGGCATTTTATGGACGGACTTTGGCTCTGGCTTTTCCTACTTCTACTCCTTTGGAGGTAAAGAATGGCGCAGTCACAAACTGAAGATCTGACATTGTCATCCGCCTGGAGCGGGGGCGCTTCCCCCTACGCAATGGTTTCCAAGAAGCTGGGGATGTGGCTGTTTATTGTGTCCGATTCGCTGACCTTTTCGGCACTGCTCGTCGCTTACAGCTACGTCAGAGTTGCCAATCAGGACTGGCCCAAGCCCTTTGAGTGGGCCAGCATTTTGGGCGCAAGCATCATGACTTTTTGTCTTTTAAGCAGCTCACTCACCATGGTGATGGCCGTGGCCGCCGCTCAACGCCTGGAACGGAAAAAGGCGGTAGTGTGGCTCCTGGCAACCGTGCTGGGAGGGCTATTGTTTATCCTGCTCCATGCGCGCGAGTGGATAGGATTGATTCATGAAGGTGTAACTCCGTTCGCCAATCCCTGGGGCGTTCCGCTGTTCGGAGCTGCTTTTTTCACCTTGACCGGTCTGCATATGACGCATGTCACGGTCGGAGTTCTTTATCTAGTGGTGATTGCGTGGGGATTTGGAAGCGCGCGTTTCAAGCCTGAAGACGTAGAGGTCAGCGGCCTCTACTGGCATTTTGTCGATCTGGTGTGGATGTTTATTTTTCCGATGGTTTATCTGCTTTCAGCGAAGACCGTCGCCTGAATTGGAACAGGAGTAATGCGTATGCAAAAGGCTGAGGCCCATCCTGTAAAGCAAATTTATCTCTGGATTTGGGTATGGTTGCTGACGTTGACCGTGGTCGAGGTATTCCTTGCTTACCGCCATCTGGCGGTCATGACCATGCTGGTCATTCTCATGGGACTCTCTGTGATCAAAGCGGCGTTGATCATGTCCTATTTCATGCACCTGCGGTACGAAAGATTCAGCCTGGCGTTGACGCTGATACCGATGCTGATTATCTGTATTGCATTGTTGGCTTCCTTTTTCCCGGACAGTCTGAGATTGCTGGAGCTCCGTCCCCGATGAAAAACGCTTTCAAGCACCGTTTAGTACTCTGGGTCCTTCTGCCGTTGGTGGTTTTTCTGGCAGCCGACACTTCACTGCTGGCGCAAGGTTGCGCTTTGTGCAAGAGCACTCTGGCGCGGCAGGCGGCAGGCCTGCTTCGTGCCATCAACAGCGGAATTATGATCCTGCTGTTTCCTCCGGTCATCATGATGTCTCTCATTCTCATAGCGGCCTTCCGGAAAAGAGAGTAGCGACCGGTTTCACTCTCCGCTTTTGAGCCAGCTGGGCCATTGGAAAACGGAGGTATGGCGGGTCTTTACTTTGCCGCATAAGCTCGTAATATGGGACTGGACACATGGGGCGGTTCGGCTCCCTGTCTTGGTTGCTGCAAAACAGTTTGCAAGCTTATGTGTCCATTTTTGTCGGCCGCGAAGCGGGCGAAAGCTCCTACGCTCACTCCGCTTTGCCCCGCTTCCTCTTGGGCAAAAACCTCCTTAACTCTCTCACACCGGTTCTCCCTAGAATTCTAATCCTCCTGAGGGGGTACGACGTCTATTCCGTTTCCCAGTCGCCGACGTATTTTAATTGACAAAAACAGTTGGTTTTTTCAGAGTGGATCTGCCAGTGAGGGGAAAAGAGTTCGTCGAAGGCCGGGTTTGATTTTGCTGGGGCCGTCGCTCAGCGCCAGGCGAAAATTCAAATGAAAAAATCAAAACGCTTCGCGCCGGGCATCTCACGGCCGGATAGCCTTCCGGGAGCACCGGAACCGGCTTTATCACCCGCCCGACTTCAGCAGATCCTGGAGGCCAGTCCGGCTGCTCTCTATGTGCTCGATTATCCAAGCTCGGAGATTCATTGGCTGAGCGGCAACATCCTCAGAATGACCGGCTTTGAGATCTCTGAAGCGCTTCAGCCCGGGTGGTGGCGCTCCAATGTTCACCCGGAGGACCGTGATCGAATCCTTAGGTTTGCCGCCTTAAGCGAGGACCAGGATTTTCTCACCAGTGAGTTTCGCTTTCGTAAAAAGGACGGCACTTATTTCTGGGTGCATGATGAAGGCACCGTCGTTCACAATCCGGAAGGAGGACCGAAGGAAATCGTCGGATCCTGGATCGACATCAGCGACCGCAAAGAGGCAGAGTTGGCGCTCCGGGAGAGCGAAAGAAAACTGCACCATGTGATGGATGCCAGCCCCAGCGTCACCTACGTGCTGGACGCGAGGTCGTTACCGCCAAAGTGCACGTGGATCAGTGAAAATGTCGAGCGCTTGACCGGCCTTAATAAGCTGGAGGCCATGGAGCCGATGTCCTGGGAGACCCGTATCCATCCGGATGATCTGTCCGCCGTGCACCTGGCGCGTGAAACGTACTCGAACTGGAGCAATATCCTGGAGTATCGCTTTAAGACCAAAGAAGACCGCTACATTTGGCTTAGGGATGAAAGCCGCATTCAGACGGACCAGCAGGAGAATCCCTTGGAGGTAATTGGCTCCATCGCCGATATCTCCAAAGAAAAGCTGATGCAGCAGGCCCTTCGGGCCAGTGAGCAGCAGTATAGAAGGATCGTCGAAACCACCGCGGAAGGAATCTGGCTGCTCGATGATCAGGAACACGTGGTTTTCTCGAATCGCCGCATGGCGGAAATGTTAGGCACCACGGTGGAAGCATTAAACGGAGCATCATTGTTGGAATTTGTGCCGGATGAAGGACGCGAAAATGCCCGCAGCAGGGTCGCGCAGCACCACCACGGCGTGCCGGAGCGCTTTGAATTCAAGCTGCGCCGCCGTGATGGTGGTGACCTGTACGTCCTGGTCTCCTCTAATCCGATTTTTGATGACAGCGGAAATTATCAGGGCCTGCTTGCCATGTGTGCCGATATCACAGAACGAAAGAAGCTTGAAGAACAGTTTCTTCACGCTCAGAAGCTGGAAGCTATCGGCCGTTTGGCGGGAGGGGTTGCGCACGATTTTAATAACCTTCTCACTGGGATTAGCGGTTATACGCAGCTCCTGCTGGATCAAGTAAAAGATCGGCGCCAGGCCACCGAGGACCTGCTGCAGATCCGACAGCTCGCCGAGCACGCCGCAGCACTGACGCACCAGCTCCTCGCCTTTAGCCGCAAACAACATCTGAAGACAACCGTTGTCGACTTGAACGCTCTCATCGGGCGCGTTGCCCAGATGCTGGTGCCTCTGCTGGGCGAGGATATCGATCTGAGATTGCGGCTTACACCCGATTTGCTGAACATTGAGGCTGACGAGGGACAGATGGAACAGGCCCTCATGAACCTGGCCCTTAACTCGCGTGATGCCATGCCCGATGGCGGCATGATCACAATTGAAACTGAAAACCTGCGGCTCGGTAAAGAAGGCTTGGCGGACGAGGAGGAACCCCTGCAACCCGGAGATTACATCATGGTGGCAATCACGGACAACGGCTGCGGGATGGATGAAACCACACGACGGAAAATTTTTGAACCCTTCTTTACTACCAAGAGTCAGGGAAAAGGCACGGGGTTGGGTCTCTCGACCGTCTATGGGATCATCCGCCAGCACGGCGGACATATTCGCGTCTACAGTGAGGTCGGTGTCGGTACCACCTTCCGCATTTATTTGAAAGCTGCAGCTGCAGTGGAAGGTCTTGCCGCTTCTGAAAAACCGCTTCTGGAGATTCCTGCAAACGGAATCATTCTGTTGGCTGAGGATGAAACTGCAGTGCGTGCTTTGATTCAGCGTGTACTGGAGAGCCGCGGGTATCGCGTGCTGGCTGCAGCAAAGCCGGAAGAGGCCGAAGCGCTTTTTGAATCACATCGGGGCGAAATTATTCTCCTGGTGACCGATGTGATCATGCCGGGAGGCAGCGGGCCGGAGTTGTATCGCAGCCTGGTGACGCGCCAACCCGGCTTGAAGGTGCTCTTTATATCCGGATACACCGAAAGCACGGCCTTTGAAAAAGGTCTTGACTACAAAACCGGTCGTTTCATGCAAAAACCTTTTCAGCCGGTCGAACTTCTGCAAAAAGTGGAACAACTGCTCCAAGAATCCTGACATCTTTAATCCACCCCATTTTCAAGGGCGTTTAAAATCAGAAGCGCGAGGGCACGGAGCGCTCCTGTCCGCGCTTGGAGTGGGTCACACGAGATCACTTTGTTGCGGAGAGACGCACCTGGAGTTTCTCGACGTCTGCTCAGGAGGGTTGCCAATTCAGCGGCTGCCGCTCTTTTGACGGGCAATCAGAGAATAGCCAAGGGCGAAGTCAAGGGGAGCCTGGGGAGGTGGTCTTGACAGATTTAAAATTCTTCCGGTATTTTTGACGACAAAAATGCCCAACGAAGAGAACGTCGGGAAAGCCAAAGAGGGGGCAAGTGGCGGACCCGATGACACAACAAAGTTGGTCCGGCGAAGGAAATTCGCCTGGACGATGGTTTTCTCATTTCTTAGTGCAAATCTGCTGATGACGCTTCGGTTCTTTTTTCCGCGCACGCTGTTTGAACCGAAGACGGTTTTTCGAATTGGCTACCCCGGTGATTTTGCTTACGGCGTGGATACCCGGTTTCAGCAGGATTACCGGATCTGGGTGGTACGCAACACGGAAGGTATTTTTGTGCTTTATGCTCGATGCACCCACCTAGGTTGTACGCCGGACTGGGTTGAGGGAGAAAACAAGTTTAAGTGTCCCTGTCACGGCAGCGGCTACGACAGCGAGGGCATCAATTTTGAAGGGCCGGCGCCCCGTCCCCTGGACCGGGCGGGCGTCGACTTGGATGCCGAAGGTCAGATCGTAGTCAACGTGGGCAAGCTTTACCAATGCCCGCCGGGCTTGCAGTGTCAGTTTAAAGATCCGGGTGCGTTCCTGGCTGGGGTTTAGCTCCTGCGAGCTGACCAGGTCTTAGCAGTTTAGGGTGCGGGCGACGATGCCCAGCACTTCATCTGATTACCGGCAGTTGCTTCCTCTTCTAAGGACAACCATGAAGACGAATCGGTCGGAGAAGGAAAGCCCCTCCACAGGAGAAGAATCTCGAACCTTGCTGCGCAAGGTTAAGAAAGATCTGCAGCCGTTTCTTGAAAAGGGGAAAGAGGACCTTCAGGCGCTCAAGAATCCCAAGCAAACCCAGCTCTGGAAATCTGTCTTTCGTCACAAACTGGACGAGTCTCCCCGCAACCGCGCGCTGGCGGTTTTGACCAACGTCTTCCTGCATCTGCATCCGGCAAAAGTCAACCGTGACGCCGTGCGCTTTCGCTATACATGGGGGATGGGCGGCCTCAGCTTTTACCTGTTCTTTGTCCTGACAATCACGGGAATTTTTTTGATGTTCTATTACCACCCTACCAAGGGGCAGGCCTATATGGACATCATGTACCTCGAAAACGATGTTCCTTTTGGGGGGCTGTTGCGAAACATGCACCGGTGGGCGGCGCACCTCATGATCATTACCGTGTGGCTGCATATGTTTCGCGTGTTCCTGACCGGGTCCTATAAAACGCCTCGCGAATTCAACTGGACCGTAGGAGTCATCCTGCTGGTGTTCACCCTACTCCTTTCTTTCACAGGCTATTTGCTCCCCGATGACCAGCTGGGGTTTTGGGCTGTCACGGTGGGAACTAATATGGCGCGGGCTACGCCCCTATTAGGTCATGAAGGCCCGTTTGGACCGGAACTGGGGATGACTCCCTACAACGATGTGCGCTTTGCGCTCCTGGGGGGATCGATCGTTGACGCCAACGCGCTTTTGCGCGCCTACATCTGGCACTGCATTGCGATCCCGCTGATTCTTTCGGTTTTTCTGGCAGTGCATTTTTGGCGAGTGCGCAAAGACGGCAGCATTTCGGGCCCGGCTCCCGTCATGCTGGAGTCTGAAATCAAGCCATTGCGAAAGTAAAACGGCCGGGGCCTGTGTTTTCCCATCAAGACTTCCCGGCTGCTGATTTGACGAAGAGGTGAACTCATGGATTGGAGGCAGCTCTGGGAAATTGCTTCGGCACCGGACAACATTCCCATCGTCGCCCTGCTGTTTTTTGTTCCATTCTTTTTCTGGTATGCCTTCCGCCAAGCCTTCGCAACTGATCGATTGATCCGAAGACTGGGGGGCGATCCGCAGCTCGCCAAGACACACCACCGCAAAATTGAACCGTACAGGGAAATCTGGGAGCCCAAGCTCCACGTCTGGCCTTACTTGTTGCGCGTGGAATTTCTGGCCGCTCTCATCATGACCGTCCTGCTCATGGTGTGGTCCATCACCCTGGACGCCCCGCTCGAGGAACCTGCCAATCCCAACCTGACCATGAACCCGGCCAAAGCGCCCTGGTATTTCTTGGGCCTGCAGGAGATGCTGGTCTACTTTGATCCCTGGATCGCCGGTGTTGTCATGCCGACGCTGATCATTCTCGGTTTGATGGCCATTCCTTATGCCGACGCCAACCCGCTGGGCAACGGTTATTACACATTCAAGCAAAGAAAATTCGCTATTCTTTCCTTTTGCTTTGGTTTTCTGGTGCTTTGGCTGAGCATGATATTTATCGGGACCTTTATTCGTGGACCGGGATGGATGTGGTTTTGGCCCGGAGAAACATGGGACCATCACCGGCTGGTTTTTGAAGTCAACAGAAATCTGAATGAAATCCTGGGAATTTATTCGCAACCCTGGGTGGGGTTGGTGGGCTTTGTGGCGGTCGTCATTTATTTTGCTTTGTTCGGCTGGCTGATCCACAAGCTGGTGGTCTGGAATGACTTCAACAAGAAGATTTATGAGCGCATGACCCTGTTGCAGTATTTGATCCTTCAGTTTTTCATGCTGACCATGCTCGCTCTCCCTGTGAAGATCATCCTGAGGCTCCTTTTCCGAATCAAATACGTTTGGGTGACCCCATGGTTCAGCATATGAATCCCTGGAAACGTTTCGTCGAGTGGTGGAAGTCACTTCCTCGTCTTGAAGATCAACCGGTTCCTGAAGAAGATCCGATCATCAGCCGATCACTCAGCTGGCCGATTGCCATTTCTTCCCTGCTGTTGACAGTGACCCTGCTGTGGGCTTTTTACAACGAGGGTTGGGGTCTTCGACCGTGGGTCCGTTATCAGAACCGTTTTGTGGAGCTGTACCGAAAGCACCTGCAGCGGATCGGCCCCCTTCGCGCTGAAGAAGAGCGGGCACTCCATGAGTCTGAAGGCTACCAGAAGCTTCAGGAGCAGCTGAAGAATGCTGAAGCGGAGATTCGCAATCAGCTTGCCGCCATCAATGCCGAGGAACAGATGGTGCGCCGCCAGTTGGATGCCCTGACTCCGGTTTTTACAACCGAGCGCTCTCGAATCCAGGCCGTGATCTATGAAATTGAGACGGCTTCAGAAGAAGACCGGGAAAGACTGCGCAAGGAATTGGAGGAATTGCGGCGTGGACCTTTTGAAGTCGACTTGCCGGTATCGGCAAGCGCCGCGATCAAGATAGAAGAAAAGCAATTCAGTTTTGAAGAGATGGAGGAGCTCTTCAACGAGCTAAAAGCGGAGCAGGGACGCCTTCAGAATCGACGCATCGTTCTGCTGCGCCGGCCTACTGAAATCCGGCGCGAAATGGAAGCCTACCTCAAGGCCAGATTAGACGGATTGACGACGGCACAGGTCCACGGGTTGATGGCCAAAATGGACCAGTTTCGCGTGGAGATCAAACAGATCCACAATCCCGAAATGAATCTGGTCGACCGTTGTGAATCATGCCACCTGGGTGCACGGGAACCCGTCCTGGTTACTACCCGGGACATGGAGGGAATGAAGGTTTTCACAAGTCACCCCAAGGTGGAACTACTCACCCTTCATGATCCTGAGGTGTTTGGCTGTTCCCCTTGCCATAACGGGAATGGCGCTGCCACGGTGAGCACAAGCAAGGCTCACGGGAACTACAAACACTGGCTGTGGCCCCTTTATAAGCGGGAAAATTTTGAGGCGGGTTGCCTGCAGTGCCATGAAGCGGATCGCAATCTGCGCATGGCTCCTGTGCTGAATGCAGGCAAAGAGCTTTTTTATAACCGCGGCTGTTGGGGTTGCCATGCTCGTGAAGGCTTCGACTCTGAAACGCGCGAGCTGCGTGACGCCCGGAAGATGGTTGAAGACCTGGCCGCGAGCCGCCAAAACACCGAGATCGTCATTGAACGGACCGTGGCGCGGGCTGACCGCGCTGCCACTAACGAAGAAGCAGATCGGCTCTATGCGCAAGCGGAGAGCATGACGCTGAGTATGGCGCATATGGATACGCTCTCCCAGCGTTACCGTTCCCGCATCGATGAACTGCTGATGGAGGTGAAGACGCAAGGGCCCAACCTGAAAGAGATCCGGGCCAAGCTCCGCAAAGAATGGATTCCAGTGTGGGTAAGCAATCCTCATGCGTTCCGTCCCACAACCAAGATGCCTCGCTTCCGATTACAGCAGGACGAGATCGAGGCCATGACTGCCTTTTTGTGGCAGAACGGTATCAACGCCCCCGTCCCGGCGCAGCCGCCGGGGAATCCCTCAAACGGAAAGCAACTCTTTGAAACACGCGGCTGTATGGCGTGTCATGCCATGGGAGAAGGCCGGGACGCCGTGGGCGGAACCTTTGCGGCCAACCTCAGCCGGGTAGGAGAAAAAGTCAACTACGACTACCTGGTGAGATGGATACACAATCCTCGAGAACGTCTTTATCCTTACTGCCCGGTCCACCGCCGGGACATTACGCCCCAGGATTACGCCAGCAAGGGACTGCCCTTCGAGTTCAGCCTCGAGAACAACCGTTGTCCCCTCGGCGACCACAGCTTGCAGGTGCAAAACCGCACCGTCATGCCCAACTTGCGCTTAAGCTGGGAGGAAGCGCGGGATGTCGCCAGCTTTTTGATGACCCAGCGGAAGGCCGATGCTTTTTATCCGCCGGCTCCTTTTGTGGACCAGCAGCTCCTTGAAAAAGGGCGTTTTCTGACGCGCCACTACGGTTGCCACGGGTGTCATGAAATTGCAGGCCTGGAAGAATCCGACAAGAACGCAACCGACCTGACCAAGGAAGGGAGCAAGCCCATCGAGCGCCTGGACTTTGCTCTGTTGACACACGAGGCCAGAAAAGAAGATTGGTACAATCATAAGGGATTCTTCGAGCACAAGCTTGCCGACCCTGCGGTTTACGATCAGGGGAAAATCAAACAGCCGCTGGAACGGCTTCGCATGCCCAATTTCAATTTCAACCGCGAGCAGATTGACCAGCTCACCACCTATCTGCTGGGCAGCGTAGACTCCGTTATTCCGGAAAAATTCCATTACCGGCCCACCGGACCCCCTCGTGACATCCAGGAAGGTTGGTGGGTGGTCATGAAATACAATTGCGACGCGTGCCACCAGTTTGAACCAGGCCAGCGTACTGTTTTGCAGGACCTCCCCCGCTATCAGGACCCGGATTGGCGTGACCAGCTTCCTCCAAGCCTGATCGGCGAGGGTGCCCGCGTCAATCCCGAGTGGCTGGCCCGCTTCCTGAAGAACCCCGCCTTGAGCTCGACTGACTTGAACCGGAACGGCGTGCGGAATTACCTGCAGGCGCGAATGCCTACCTTCAATCTGTCTGACGGCGAAGTGCAAAAACTGGTGCGCTTCTTTGAGGCTCTTTCCGAACAGCGCTCTCCTTACCTGCCGCCTCCCATACCGGCGCTCGACGATGGCGAGCTGGCACTAGCGCGACAGCTCTTTACCCATCCGGCTGCTCCGTGCCTGGTCTGCCATGCCACGGGGGATCCGGAGCGGGACAAGAACTCCACGGCTCCTAATTTTCTGTTGGTCCGGGAACGATTGAAGCCGGACTGGACGGAGCGTTGGATTGTTCATCCGGAGATCATCCGTCCTGGAACAGCCATGCCGTCCGGTCTTTTCCGCTGGGATGGCACACGCTATGTTTTCGCGTTGGCCGAGCTGGAAAGCTTCAAAGGGTACACCGGAGATCATGCCCATCTTGTGGTACGATATATGTTTCAGTTGACGCCTGAGGAGCAGCGTCGGTTGAAAGCACATTAACTAACGTACAACTCTATGCCGGCTAAAGGGGTGACCCATGGTGTCCGCTCTTTCAAGAGGAGGGAGCAAAATGTTCAACTACCGTAATCTGCTTTCAGCTTTAGTGTTTGTGTTCATTGCAGCGTGCGGAGGCGGAGCTCGTGAAGAAAGCGCCGAAACGCCTCCCGAGCAACCCAGCCAACCGGCCGCGGCCACTCCAATGGATGCCGCGCAGGCTGCCACGCTGTCCGGAAAGGTCAGCTTTACAGGTCCGGCGCCTAAAGGGGTACGCCTACGAATGGATCAGGATGCTGCTTGTGCCAAACAGCATTCCGGACCGGTAATGCTTCAGGAAGTTCGCGTGGGAGAAGCTGGCGGCCTCCAGGATGTTTTCGTATGGGTCAAGGAAGGTCTGCAAGGCAAGAGCTTTGAGACGCCTCGCGAAGAAGTGGTTCTCGACCAGAAAGCCTGCATCTACGAGCCCCGCGTCGTGGGTCTGGTCACCGGACAAAACGTGAAGATTTTGAACAGCGACCCTACGACACACAATGTTCACCCCCTGCCCAAGCAAAATCGCGAATGGAACCAGTCGCAGCCTCCCAATGCCGCTCCGCTGGTCAAGACTTTTGCACGTGAGGAAATCATGATCCCGGTGAAGTGCAATGTGCACCCCTGGATGAAGTCGTACATCGGCGTCGTCTCTCATCCGTTTTTTGCTGTGACCCGCACGGACGGAACCTTCGAGATCAAGGGGTTGCCTCCCGGCGAATACACGATTCAGGCCTGGCACGAGAAATTAGGAACTGTGGAACAAAAGGTCACGCTGGGAGCCCAGGAGACCAAATCACTCGAGTTCACCTTTAGTGGGTAGCGACGCTT
The DNA here is from genome assembly GCA_016211085.1 of Acidobacteriota bacterium. Lineage (GTDB taxonomy): Bacteria > Acidobacteriota > UBA6911 > RPQK01 > JACQSY01 > JACQSY01. The sequence goes on from JACQSY010000132.1 coordinate 16,131, forward strand.
TACCTAAAACGGAGAGAAGGGCTCTGCATCGTTTCGCCGTTGCCGCCGCTTGTGCAACCCTTGTTCTCATCGTTGCAGGGGGGTTGGTGACCAGCAACGATGCGGGGCTTTCGGTTCCTGACTGGCCGCTCTCCTATAACAGCCTTATGCCTCCCATGGTGGGAGGTATTGTGTTCGAGCACACCCATCGCATGATTGCCGCCACGGTGGGTCTGATGGCGGTGGTACTCGCCCTTTGGTTATGGCGACGTGACGAGCGCCGCGCCATAAGGCGCCTGGGAGCCTTTGCCGTGGCAGCGGTGATGGCTCAGGCGATACTGGGGGGAATCACTGTGCTTTTTTTCCTGCCGCCGGCCGTCTCCATCTTTCATGCCAGCCTGGCCCAGATTTTCTTTTGCACTACGGTCGTTCTGGCGCTCGTGACCTCTCCCTTGTGGCGGGCCGGCTCGGACAACGCCGAACGAATGTCATTAAAGGTCCTGCTTTTTCCCGAAGGCATTTCAGGTAACCGAGAGGCGTCAGCAGCGGCTGCCGCAGTCGCAGTAATTTTTTTTCAGCTCCTTCTGGGCTCGGCGGTACGGCATCTGGGCATGGTGGGCGGGAGCAAAGGTGTTCAGCTGGTTGTGCCGGTCCTTCTGGCCCATCTGGCCGGTGCAGCGGCGGTCACCATTCTGGTCATTAGAGCCGCGGTTCGTCTGGCAAAAGCCTCAAGCGACGGGCACATGCAGCGACTGGCGGCTCTCATGTTGGGATTGCTTGGCAGCCAGTTGTTTCTGGGTTGGAGAGCTTACCTGGTCCGGGCCTCCGGACCCAACTGGTCCCAACCTTTTTGGAGCGGCGCAGTGATCACCACGGCCCACGTGGCGGTCGGGGCCATCCTGCTGGCGGTGACGTTGCTGGCCGTGCTGCAATCCGTCAAGACAAACCGGCAGTTCCATCAAGACCGTTTGTCCTCCCCTCGCGACCGAGCCAGCCTCAGGAACAAGGCCGCAGCCTACCTGGAGTTGACCAAACCTCGGGTGACGCTGCTGGTCGTGTTGACGGCCGCTGCAGGTGTTTACCTGGCGTCGGCCTCAGTGAATGCTGCGGTTCTGGTTCATGTCATGGCAGGGACCGCGCTTCTCTCGGGTGGGACAGCAGTTCTCAACGAATTTTTGGAGCGAGATGCGGACGCGCGCATGCGCCGCACGGAAAGACGTCCGCTTCCCTCCGGTAGAATCGATCCCGCCCCTGCCATGATCTATGGGATGGTTCTGATCTTTTCCGGTACCGCCTATCTCGCGGCATTCACCAACCTGCTCACGGCTGTCATCGGATGCCTGACCTCGATCATTTACCTTTTTATTTACACGCCCCTCAAGACGCGCACTTCGCTGTGCACTTTCGTAGGGGCTTTCCCCGGAGCGGCGCCTGCTTTGATGGGTTGGTCGGCTGTCGGCGCCGGGCTGGACGAACGTGCCTGGGTGCTGTTCTTGATTCTTTTCCTCTGGCAGTTTCCCCATTTTCTCGCAATCTCCTGGCTCTATCGTGAGGATTATGCTCGGGGAGGTTTCATCATGCTGCCCCTGATTGACAACGAAGGGAAGAAAACCGGCCGCCGCATCATGGTGTTCACCTTCAGCATGGTTGGCGCCAGTGTGCTTCCTTCCCTGGTAGGGCTTGCTGGATCCTTGTATCTGATCGGCGCACTACTGCTGGGCATGGTTTTCATGAAGTACGGCGTATCGGCGGCCATGTTGCGGACGCAGATCTCTGCGCGCCACCTGCTTCGGATCTCGGTCATCTACCTTCCTTTGCTGCTCACCTTGATGATGGTGGACAAAAGGTAGTGATCGAACCTGTCATGCACCTCATCATTTTTTGCCGCTCGCTGTTTTTTCACTCATGAACCAGCAGCCTGTCATCGACGTACGCGAGCTTGCATTTTCGTATGGACCGCGCAGGGCGCTGCAGGGTGTCAGCTTTTCGGTCCGCGAACGGGAGATTTTTGTGTTGCTGGGCCCTAACGGCGGAGGCAAGACAACCTTGTTCCGCCTCCTGTGCACCTTGCTGCGACCTGAATCGGGAAAGGCATTCATTCTCGGACGGGAGGCGGGCGCCGATCCCATGCAGGTGCGTAGGCTGATCGGCGTCGTTTTCCAATCGAACAGCCTGGATCTCCAGCTGACCGTTCAGGAAAATCTCACTTACCAGGGGCGGCTTTACGGCCTGCGAGGCAAGCTGCTGCATAATCGAATGCAAGAGATGCTGGCGCGGCTGGGACTGACCGAGCGGCGTTACGATCTGGTGCGCGAACTCTCCGGGGGCTATCGCCGCCGCGTCGAATTGGCCAAAGGATTGCTCCACCGTCCTCCGGTACTTCTCCTGGATGAGCCGACCATCGGGCTGGATCCCGGCGTACGCCGCGATTTATGGGAATACCTGAGAATGCTGCGGGAGCGGGAAGGGGTTACCATCCTGCTCACCACCCACTTGATGGAGGAGGCGGAGCGCTGCGACCGGCTGGCCATCTTGAGTGAAGGGCACCTGGTGGCTGCCGGAACTCCTGACGAGTTGAAGGAAAGAATTGGTGGGGACGTCATCGTGATCCAATGCCGGGAGCCCGAGCGTCTGAGAGGGGAGATCGAAGCGAAGTTTGGATTTCCCGCAACACTCGTGGATGGAACCGTTAGGCTCGAGAGACGGCGCGGACACGAGTTCGTCCCTCAACTGGTGGAGAGATTCCCCGGAGAAATCGAAGCCATCACGGTGGGAAAGCCCAATCTCGAAGATGTGTTTGTTCATGAGACCGGTCACCGTTTTTGGGACCAGGCGCCCCCGTGAGCAGCTAGGAATCTCGCCAACCTGAGAACCAGGCGTCTTAAAGTATGACCTCTCGTCCATCCCAGGCCAGGTCTGCGTCCACGGATTGAGCCTTTCCCCAGGCTCGTATTTTTTCCAGAGCCTCATTTTCGTCCCCACCCACTATCTCAGAACCGCAATGGCTGAAAATCGCTCGTGAAACGCCTTCTTTACGACACCACGACAACTGGGTTCGGATGGGAGCGTGACCGATAAGCGCTCCGGAAATTTTGCGTACAAAGGAACGCACCACAGTGGCGCCGTCTCCGATGTAAAGCTGGGCACCCCCCAGCGCCTGCTCGCGTTCAGGTATGTAGACCACGTCAGGAACGTAAAACAGCACGGCTCGACCCGCGCTGATTCGAAAACCAAAAGCCGGCGCGCGGATGGAATGCTCGACAGGAAAAGCTTCCAGCCTGATTCTCCCCAGCTTTACGGCACGTCGGGGCTCGATGAGTTCCCGTTGCTCAATAGGGAAATTGTGAAGCTGTTTCCATGAGGGTTCGGTGGCGTAGACCGGGCATGGCGCGCCTGCTGCCAATCCACCGATATGGTCGGGATGAGCGTGGGTGATGAACAAGGCATGCGGCGTAGGTCGCGGCAGCTTGCCCAGCCAGTCCTCGCCGCAGTCGACCATGATGCGTTTCCCACGATAAGTAACCAGCAAGGCAGTGTGCATGTAATGACGCTGGTTTCGAAAATCAATATAGCCGCGTGTTCCTAGAAAAGTGATCTTCATGATGCCTGCCGGAAACAGTACCGCATTTGCACAGGATGCGTTCCATTATTTGAGGCGCGCACAGAGCGCCAGCGCAGAGTCTGTATCGGAACTCACGAATCCGTGGTTTTCAGGTATGCTGGACCATTCGGCAACTCAAGGTGGTTTGCCCTGCGCCACGGTCGCGAGATTCTAGACTTTTCTAGTTTTTGGATCGTCTCCATTTCCCATCAGCGTGGACATCCCGCAAATGACTCGGGTTCGGGTGGGCGGCGAGATCCCGTGTTTTCCAATCCGGCAAGGTTTTGAGGGCCTTCCTGGTGTTTGAAGGACCCGATGCCTTTTGAGACAGTCTCCGCGCAGTCAGGGCTCGCGTTGTTTTCGAAGCGCTCATTTTCCGCGCCTCTGAAAAGCCTGGCGCGGGCAAAAAGCTTCATGCCGCCTCAGTAAAAATCATGAGAAGCCAGGTCGATGTTAAAGACTTCAAACGGCCAGAATTTTTCCGCCCGCACTGAAGTGACTCCGTTCTGGTTCTGAAGGATTCCTTCAATGAGCAAAAAGGAAGAGTTTGCCAGGAGCGGCCTTTGCTGCTTTACCAGCCGCGGATGGACAATGATATTGGCAATTCCGGATTCGTCCTCCAGGCTTAAAAAAACAAAACCGCCTGCAGTGCCCGGCTGCTGGCGTACGATCACCCCCCCTGCTACTCGAACTCTTTTACCATCCGCAATTTTCCGTAAGTCGACTGCCCGTAAAGCGCCGCATGCGCGAAGCTGAGGCCGTTTGAGTCCCAGCGGATGAGGACCTATCGTTAATCCCATTCCGGCGTAATCCGCTATCAAACGTTCACGGGCGGTCATGTCCGGCAAGGGAGAGGCCTCTTCTTCATCAGCCCATGAATTCCCGAGGGGTCCGCTATAGCGCCATGTTTTGGCAACCTGCCACAGCGCTTCCCTTCTTTTCATCCCCAGGCTGTTGAGGGACCCAATTTCTGCGAGGGTGGTAATTTCCAGCTTATTTAACGAGGTGCGCTTTTTCAGGTCCTCCAGAGAATGAAAGATTTTTTTGCGGCGCTCCTCTTCAATTTTTTTCCCCGCCTGCTCACGCAATCCTGCCACGTACATTAAGCCAAGCCGCAAGGACTGGTCCTCTTCAATCGTGCACAGCCAGTCTGATTTCTGGACATCCACCGGTTTGATCCGGACGCCGCGATGTTGGGCGTCTTTGACGAGAGTGGCAGGATGATAGAAGCCCATCGGCTGGTTATTTAAAAGTGAGGCATAGAAAGCGTTGGGAAAATGCACTTTAAAGTAAGCGCTTGCGTAAGCAATTAATGCAAAACTGGCGGCATGGGATTCGGGGAAGCCATAAAGTGCAAAAGAAGTAATGGAGCGAACGATGGTTTCTGCAGCTTCGCCGGTAATGCCGCGTTGGGACATGCCTGCCCGCAATTTGATTTCAATCTTGTGCATGCGCTCTGCAGATCGTTTCGAGCCGAGTGCCCGGCGCAATTCTTCCGCTTCTCCGCCGCTGAATCCGGCGGCCGCCATCGCCATACGCAAGAGCTGTTCCTGAAACAGCGGCACTCCCAGCGTACGTTTCAGGATCGCTTCCAGGCAGGGGTGCGGGTAAGTGACCGGCTCCAGCCCGGCGCGGCGCTTTAAATAAGGATGCACCATTTGCCCCACAATAGGTCCTGGCCGAATAATGGCGATTTCAACCACCAAATCATAAAAATTTTCCGGTTTCAGCCGCGGCAATGTGGCCATTTGTGCCCGGCTCTCCACTTGAAATACTCCTACCGTGTCGGCTTCCTGAAGGAGTTTAAAGACTGCCGGGTCGTCGGGAGGCAAATGCGCCAGGCTGATCTCCCGCCCCGATGTGCGGATCAACTTCAGCGCGTCTTGAAGGGCCGACATCATCCCCAGTCCCAACAGGTCTACCTTGATCATGCCCAGGTCCGCGCAGTCATCTTTGTCCCACTGCACTACGACCCGCCCCGGCATGGCGGCTTTTTCGAGAGGCACGATGGAATCCAAGGACCCGTGAGCAATCACCATTCCGCCGGAATGTTGCCCCAGATGCCGGGGTAAATCTTGAATCTGCAGCCACAGATTTAAAAAATGCTCTAACTGAAGGGGGGAAGCCCGGAGTTCGGCCGCAGCGGCATTTTGGCGGAACTGTTGCAGGAGCTTGAGAACATTGTCTGCAGAGCGTTCTTCCGTGTCATAGGGCCAGGAACTGAACAGCTTGGAAAGGCGGTCCAGAGTCTTTAAGGGGAAGCCCAGAGCTTTCCCCACTTCACGGGCTGCGCTGCGGCCGCGGTAAGTGATAACGTTGGCCGTCATGGCGGAGCCGCGCGTCCCGTAACGCTCATACATATACTGAATTACGCGCTCACGGCGATCACCGCTGGGAAGGTCCAGATCAATGTCGGGCCACTCTCCCCGTTCTTCGGAAAGAAAACGCTCAAACAGTAAATCCATCTTGATGGGGTCTACGGCGGTAATGCCCAGGCTATAGCAGACTGCGCTGTTGGCAGCCGAGCCGCGGCCTTGCACCAGAATGTCATGTTCTTCGCAGAACCTTACAAGGTCCCAAACGATTAGGAAGTAGCCGGCAAGATTCAATTTCTCAATCAGCTGCAGCTCATGAGCAATTTGACGGCGGGCGCGTTCGTGATAAGGCCGGTAACGGTTGCGGGCGCCCTGCTCCGTGAGTCGGCGTAAATATTGAATCATCGGCTCGCCTTGCGGGGTGGGGTATTCAGGAAACTGATACCCCAGGTCCTCCAGTGTGAAAGTGAGCCGCTGGGAGAGCTCGTGGGCATGAACAAGCGCTTCAGGAATTGTCGCAAAAATCTGACTCATCTCTTGCGGTGTCTTAAGGCGGGCTTCAGCATTACGGTGTAGAAGTTTTCCGGCTTGCTGCACGCAAGTTTTATGGCGAATGCAGGTCAGGACGTCCATCAAAAGACGGTCCACAGTCCTCGCATAGCGCACGCCGTTGGTCCCTACCAAGGGGATTTCCCAATGGCGGGCCCAGTCAATTAAAAATTGGTTGTTGCGTTCTTGCTTGCGATCAAAATGCCTCTGGAGTTCTATAAAAATATTGGATGCTCCAAAAATAAATTTCAGCTGTTGCAAATAATACTGCGCTTTTTCTGGATCACCCTGCTCCAGGCAGACGTGCAACGGTCCTTTTTCTCCTCCGGTCAGACAGACCAGTCCGGAAGAGAATTCCTCCAATTCGGCCAGTGCCAGTTCTCCCTTTCCTTTTTCTGAACGCAATTTCATGCGGGTGATTAAACGGCACAGGTTTTGATAGCCGGTGCGGTTTTCCACTAGCAAAGGAAGACGCAATCCACCTTCAATGCTGACCTCCGCTCCTAACAGAGGACGAATCCTCGCGTCGCGGGCGGCTTTTTGAAAGCGAGGGGCCCCATAAAGACCGTCACGATCCAGAAGTGCCAGCGCAGGGTAGCCCATCAGAGCGGCTTCTTGAACCAGCTGTTCAGGCAGGGAAGCGCCTTCGAGAAAACTAAATGCGCTACAGGTGTGAAGTTCTACATACGACATAAAAATCGGCTCAGTCGTAAACACCTTCCAAAAACCAGGCGCTTTGCACGTGGTCCCAGAAGACGCGATAAAGGACTCCACTCGACAACTCAATATCCCATTCTTCGTGAGACCATCCGGGCTGGCCGGGACGTGCTGTCCACCATTCTCCCGAGGAGAGCCACGGCCCTGCTCGCTGTACCACTTCCTCAGGTTGAAATTGAACGCGTCGCGGCGGTCGGAATCTTCGCAATGCCAGGCACGGTGAAGCCTTTGGCACAGGATGCGGTTTTGCAGCAGTCCTTTTTTTAGGAGATGGAGCCTTCAAAAAAGAATGGAGCTGAAATGCATCCGGATAGTGGGTGTCCAGAAGAGAGGGTGTGCCGATCCGGTCCTTGCCCACCAAGGTCTCAAGCTGCGCCAGGACCCTGGATAATTTTTCAGGATGCGGTGAAGGGGGGCGCAGGAGTGAGAATTGAAAAATTCGTGGCGGACACGGCTGAGCGCGCAAGGCCAGCCCGGTAACGCCATTGCCCGGAGGATGCGATTGAAGGTCCAATTGAAGTAAAGACAAGAGCAGCTTGGGCTGGGTGGTTGGAAAAGCCAGTTGCAGCGAACGTTCCTCAGGATCGCCTTTTTCAACGGTTATTCGCAAATCAATGCGGTCCGTGGCCAGACCATGCTCGTTTAAACGCGCGCAAAGACGGTTCAGCAGGTTTGCCAGGATAAAAGAAAGCGGCTCCACCATTTGAAGCGTCCATTCCAGTTCCTGAGATTCTTCGAAAGAGGGCTCGGGAATGACCGGCTGAAAAGGCTGTAAGTCTTCACCACGCGCCAGCTTTTGCAACGAGGCAGCCCATAAACCTAAACGGGCGGTCAACGCTACGGTGGGAAGTGCTGCCAGATCTCCCAGCGTCCGCACCCCGCAATGTGAAAAAAGCTCCAGCTGCTCGGAAGTCAAGCGAACGGGAAGGGAAAGGCTTATTAAATTTTCAAAGCGCAGGAGATGAATGGGAAAATCAGCGAGCGAGGGAGCTTCTTTTCCGGCGGGAATTTTTATGCCGGATGTCTGCTGAGCGGCCAGGTAAGCGGCAGTCCGCATGGAAGCAATGGCCCATCTTAATGAAGAACCGCACAAAAGCGGTTCCGGCAAATTCTCTTCATCGCGAGGCGTGACCTCTAAAAGAAGAGCGTGCGGAGACCATGCCTCAATTCGGGGGGAAATTTTTCGAGCAACGCTCCAATCCTCGGCACGGATGCCTTCACAACGGTAAAAAGCTGCAAAACGAAACATCCCGGCAGCCCTTTCCACGAATCAAGCGGGCCTTGATGTGTTTCCCTTTTAAAAGCTTCAGGGGAGGGTCCCCCCATTGGGTTTTTACGCATTGCATTTGCAATAGGGTGCAGGAGGCTGAAGCGGTGACCGGCTCTTTGTTGAGCGCCAGCAGAAGGGTACGACTTCCTTCCAGCCGTTGTTTCAAGCGCCACCAGCAGGAAAAAGGAATCCTATAGGGGTGCTCTTGCATCCCTGCCAGGTCGAGGACAATGACCCCAAAGCCTCCCGCACGTACTAGAAGGTCAGCGGCCTTTAGCGCTACCTGGCAACCCCCTGAAGAAGACCTTTGTCTTGAGCTGCCGCAGCGAATCCAGAGCAGCCGGGAAAGCTCCACCCCGCAGTGAGTTGCAAAGAAAGGGTCAAACATATCAAAAGCGTCAATGTAAGCCACACTCTCTTCCAGCGCGGTTGCCTGGGACAGGATGGAAAAAACCAGGGCGGTGCGCCCGCTGGATTCTCCACCCGCAATTTCTGAAATACGCCCCCGGGCCAGCCCGCCTCCCAGGACCTGATCCCAAAGAAAATGCCCGGTGGAGAAAATCTCCCGCTCGTGGAGAATTGCGGATTTTTGAGGCGAGAACTTTTCCCGCCACGCTCCGGACGTGCGGAAGGCCCTCATAATAATAAATTCACCTTTTATTCACCTTAATATAGCGGGGCGGCTTGCAGAGTGTCAACTTTTACGCGAACATATATAGTCTCCTTGCTGGGGTTCACAAATTTATGGGAGTGTTGATTCCTGCTTTTACTCTGCTATCGCGTGAGTTGGTGCGGTTTTACCGTCAACGAAGCCGCTTGATTGGGGCGCTGGCGACCCCGCTGCTCTTCTGGATTCTGATTGGTTCGGGAATCGGGGTTTCTTTTCAACCCAATGCCGCTAACGGCCCTGAGCTGAGCTATCTGGAATACTTTTACCCGGGTACGATTCTTTTGGTGGTCCTCTTCACCGCCATTTTTTCAACCATTTCCATTATTGAGGATCGCCGAGAAGGCTTTCTGCTTTCGGTGCTGGTGGCGCCTACCTCCAGGCTGGTTCTCGTGTTGGGGAAAATTTTGGGAGGAACTACTCTGGCGCTGTTTCAAGCCGTTTTATTCATTCTTCTCGCCCCATTGATCGGGATTTCACTTTCAGTTTTGCAACTCCTTTTGACCGCCTTGGTTCTTTTCCTCATCGCCTTTGCCCTGACGGGGCTCGGCTTTACCATCGCCTGGCAGGTAGATTCCACGCAAGGTTACCATTCGCTGATGAACCTGCTCTTAATGCCCATGTGGTTGCTTTCCGGCGCTATTTTCCCTCCTTCCGGAGCCTCGCTGTGGGTCAACTGGATCATGAAGATCAATCCCCTTACTTATGGAATGGCGGCTTTGCGCAGAGCGCTTTACTATGGCGACGCTTCGCTGGAAGGGGGATTTCCTTCGCTGAAAACTTCTCTGCTGGTCATGGGAGTTTTTGGGGGCGTGGTCTTGATGCTTTCTTTTTATTTGACCCAGCAGCGGAAAATTCGGGTCCTCGGATGACCATCACGGACCTGCCTGCATTAAATGCCAGCCTGAACGCGCTTAGCGCGCTATTCTTGCTGTTGGGCTACCGTTTCATCAAAAAGGGGAACATCGCCCGGCACCGGATTTGCCTCTGGACTGCCGTGACCACCTCAATCCTCTTCCTGATTTTTTATTTGATCTATCACTACCATACCGGCTCGCGATCATTTCCTGGGCAAGGACGGGTCCGGATACTTTATTTTGCCATCCTGATTTCTCACACGGTTCTGGCAGCTTTCATCGTCCCGCTGGTCCTGATAACGCTCACGCGGGCGCTGAAGGGGAAATTCGACGTGCATCGCCGCATTGCCAGGTGGACCTTTCCACTGTGGCTTTATGTTTCCCTGACCGGCGTCGTAATCTATCTGATGCTCTATCAGATTTATGCTCCCTAAAGCATGGTCCCGGCTGCTGCTGCCGCTGGCGGCTGTTGCCGCTGTCCTGATTCCTTTTTTGTTTTGGCACCAGTCGTGGTTTGGAAGACCGCTAACCAACCAGCAGCTTTCTGAATACTTGCACAAGGATGGGAAGCCGAGGCAGATCCAGCACGCGCTGGTTCAGATAGCAGAGCGCATGGAGCGTGGAGAAAATGCAGCGCAATGGTATCCGCGGCTCATGGAGCTTGCAAATCACCGGCAAGTAGAGTTGCGTTCAACCGTGGCATGGGTGATGGGGCAGGCGACCGAACGCCCTCAGGTTCTGCAGCAGGTGTTGCGTCGAATGCTCCAAGACCCGGAAGACCTGGTACGGGCCAACGCGGCACTGGCCCTGGTGCGTTACGATGATGCAAACGCTCGAACGGAACTATTGCGGCTGTTGGAATCCTCACAGCCGGAAAGAGTGTGGGAAGCTTTACGTGGGCTTTACATCGTGGGGCTGAAGTCTGACGCTCCCAAGATAGAAAAAGTGAGCCGCGACGCCCAATGGAGCCAAGAAATCCGCCAACAGGCTCGTCTGACCCTTGAGGCCATCAAAAAAAAGAGGACCCACGGTTCTCAATTCCCGCGTTAATTTCGTAGGCGCCGCCGCGGGCCTGGAACCCTGCACTGCGGCTTTAATTGGGGAATTCAGTAAGGCAGTGGACCGTGCGCGGTTTCAAACTCCCGCAGCGGCACCATGTCGATAGCATCCCAAGGACACCCGTCCAGGAAAGCCCCTTCGGGCCCTTTGCTTGTACACAGCTTGCAGCCAATGCACAGCAGGGGATCCACTTCAATCCGGCCGAAAGGTGGATGGTCCTCGTCGGGAATCCAGATCATGCAGTGTTCAACGGGACAATAGTCCACACACGCAGGAGAGCCGGCGCATCCCGTGCACGACTCATTGATGACAGCAATTTCGTTGGGCTTGCGTTTTCTGCGGGTGGTTAGCTTGATGGTTTCCTTGTGCTTTAAAGGATCAACGCGCATGGATAATAACCCGCATTCTGGCATGCGGATGCTCCAAAATCAATCCGGAGCGCCAGGCGCGGGCAGCTGAAAAATCTGGGCCCGCCGGGCTGCCGCCTTTCTATTTCCGCGCCCGGCGAATCCTCCACTGCTGGTTCAGGCGGCTTCAGTCCCCTCCTGCTTTTTTTCTGCCGCCTTCCGGGGAGCCTTTTCCGTGGCGGGCTTCACGTCGGGACCAAACCAGGTGGTTTTGTATCCGGGCAAACTTCGTTCCAGCATCGCTGCTGTTTTCTCACGCTGCGGTTCAGCCCCAAAAACTGGATTAGCGCCGTAAATTGTGATTGTCTGTTCGTAGTTATTCAGCGTGAGGCTTCCGCCTCCCATGATTCGATACGGCGTCTCCTGGGGGCTCGAGAGCTCGCTTTCCAGCATGCGCATGATCGAATTTTCCTGCGAAGGCTCATAGGAGCGATAATTAACGGCCCGTAGCACAGGACGGATTCCCTCTCGGCAACTTATTTCAAAAGCCAGATATCTAAAAGTGACGCCTCCTCCCTCTTCCAGCCTCACTTCCGGAATTTCAAGTGCGCTCATCAGGTTCTCCCTTCATGAAGTTAATCCTTGCGCGATTTTGCGCCGATAGTTCTTCTCTTCCCAGGCGGGCCGACCGCCCTCCTTGTCATACTCGATTCTGGGCCGAAAGGAGCACCTATACGGAAATAATGGTGAGGGCCACGCCAAGGAGAAAAGCGGCCAGCCCAAATCGAAAAATCCACGTGTAAGCACGGCCTTCCAGCTTATAAACCAGTGTCACCGCGCTTAGCACAGCCAGTCCTAACGTAAGAATTCCAACGCCGAGCCAAAACAGCATAGCCAGGATCCCAGGGTTTCAGCACAAAGCTTTTCCGATTTTACAGGGATCCCCTGCTAGCTGAAAGCGGGTCAGGCGACTCCGATCAACTCGTCCTCGACTGCTTCATTTCCTGACGCTTCAATGCGCGCCAGTTCCTTTTCGGAAAACTTCACGTTCCGGGAAGTCTGGCGGTAGTAATGGGGGTGCTCTGCCTTCATGGAGTTGTACACCTCTTCCCAGCAGTGGATGCAGTGCTCCAGGTGATACAAGAACTCGAGTTTCTCGTCCACCTCCAGTGTGTCCGCAAGATACCTTGCCACCCGATCACGCTTGCATTTCTGAACCATAACCTCTCCTTTCCTCGAAGTGGAAAATATGGTGGTCCTTCTAGCAATAGACAGCAGTTTCGTCCTCGAGGTTTCAATTTTTTGCAGGTACCAGGACGCAACACTAGCTTTTTCTTTTCTCGGTTCCTGCGTTGCTGACCTCGCGGGCGCGAACTACAAACCGTTGAGGTGCTTTTCCTATGTAATAAAACGGATAACAGGTCACAAGCGTGAGCGCGTTGTGACCGCTGGGCTCTAGAACGTGCGTGTCATCCGGATTGACCACGGACGTCCATTCAACCCGGTATTCGATTTCCCGCTGCGGTGTGCGAAGGACAATCCGATCGTTCTTGCGAATGTCTTTCAGGGGTCTGAAGAAAGTGTCGCGGTGGGCCGCCAGGCCGATGTTCCCGCTTTCACCGGGCCACGAAGTACCGGGGATGTGTCCCACCCCACGCCGCAAAACATCTTCCTGTACTCCAGGCTCTACGGGGGCCTTGACTCCCAGGCGTTCCACCTGAAGTTGCGTCATGGGGAAAGTTCGTGTTTTGCGCATGGTTTGAGGGTCGTTTTCCGTAAAAGTCGATAAAAAAGGGATCCACCAGGAGGGAGTTGGATCTCCTTTGAGCGCCCATTCCGTCCATGAGCCGTGCAAAGCCGCGTCCAGGCGGACCCAGGCAGACCAGGTCAGCACGGTCAGGGCCACAGACCACAGCAGGTACTCTGCAATGCGAACGGCTGCTTTGCGACTCCCCGGCAGGTTCTTCATGGTGTGCGAGGAAGAAGGCGTGCCCCAGGCGCGCCTTCTCCAGGAGAAAATTGATGATGTGTCGTACTATCTCATCAAGAGGCGAATTGCGATCGCTCCTCCGGCAGACAGAAAGCCGATGAGTGCCCAAAGGGGATACACGCTGGCTGTATCCGGCAGTTCGCCACCGGTCTCACCATAAGTCGCGGGCTCTTTCGCTTCTGTTCCCATTTGTTGCGTCTCGCGCGTTCCCGTCTCTTCTGTTTGCTGACCCTGCGTCCCCCTGGGTTGCCGGTTCGTCGCGCTGCATGGTACCGTGCTCCTGTTCCCCCTGAGGCGTCGTGGTCCCTTGCTGTGCTTGAGCCAGGATAAGAGCAGCGCCGATCCAGATTATCGAGAAGATCACTAGAAGAAGTCTGATAGATTTCATCATGCTATTTCTTCCTTTGTTCTTCTGGTATTTGAGTAAGGTTAGGCAAGTTTGATTCCAGACCCAAACCGTTTTCTTTTCAAAGAGGAGTCGCTGGGGTAAAGAGGATGAATCATCAGTTAAGTAGCTGAAAAAGTAAGACTTATTCTTATAGACAGATTTGGAGCGATAAGAACTTGAAGAAAAGGGGGTGCCATCTGCATGGGTCGGGCAGGGAAAAATTCCGTTGCAGAAACAGCTTCGCAAATCAATTGCCTCAGTACCCCAGCGTAAACCGGGACGCCGTTTGAACTGGTGGGAAGGAATTTGCTATCGTAGCGCCCTATGATTGCTGCCAACCAAATACGAAAAGGGATGATTATTTTGCACGAGGATGCGCCGCACAGGGTCCTCGACTTCAAACACCGCACTCCCGGCAATTTGCGGGCTTTCGTACAAGTGAGACTCAGAAACCTCCGCACCGGAAATTCCCATGAAGTCCGCTTCAGTTCCCAGGATGTAGTGCAGCGCGCCGTCTTGGAGCAGCATGAAGTTGAGTTCTTGTATAAAGATGGCACCCACTATCACTTCATGAATACAGAGAATTTTGAGCAGTACGCTTTAAGCGAGGAAACTCTTGGTGAGTACACGCAATATTTGAAAGGCGGCGAAAAGGTTCAGGTGGAGTTTTTTGAGAGTCAGCCAATTGCCATTGAAATGCCCTCCTACGTGGAGCTGAAGGTTGTCAGCACCGAACCTGAATTAAGAGGCGCTACAGCCAGCAACTCTCCGAAGCCGGCTACGCTTGAGACCGGAGTTGTGGTCCAGGTCCCTCCGTTCATCCGGGAGGGGGATACCATTCGTGTTGACCCCAAAGAGGGCCGCTACCTGGAGCGCGCCAAGTAGTCGTTTCTCCCTTTCTCCCGTCATCCAGGAACGTTAAAATGCAGGATTTAAATGGCTGTTTCCCGCCTTTGGGTTTATTACGGACCTCCTGGATCCCTTCGCAACCAAAACTTATTTGAAAACTGCCTGCGGCAGCATGTTGCAGCACACACCGATTTTCTTTACCTGGTGGTGGCGGCGCTCCGCCAGGAACAATTAAGTGCGCGGTTCCTGGAGTGTTTTCCGGCGTGCTTTGAGATGCCGGTGCTGACGCTGCCTGGGTTGGTGCGACTGCTTTCGAAGCAGCTTCGGCTGGAGAAGCGCATTTTGACTTCGCCAGAGCAACTCGCATTGTTGGATGAAATTTGTTCTGGAATTCCCAGGCTGGGCCGTGACCGAAAACAGCTGCATGGAATTCTTCCCTTCATTGTTCAGTACATCTCCTTTTTAAAGCATCAAAACATCCTGGATGAGCAAATGCTGCATCTGCGATATCAGAAGCTCGGCGAAAAGCCGGGCCCCTTTGAAGAGGAGCTGATTGCCATTTTCCGTACTTATCAAAAAACGCTGAAGTCGCGGGGATGCGAGGACATGGCCGGATTATATGCAGAGGTTCACGACGCGCTGCTGAATGGACTGATCAGCCTTCGCAAGGTCTTCCCCGATCTGAAACGCCTGGTGGTGGAGGGTTTTGTTACCTTTACGCCTGTAGAGCGAAGCTTGTTGGCAAGTTTGTTTCAAGAAGTTCCAGAAGTATGCTGCTCGCTGGATACGGACCCTGCGGAACCGGAGGGAGATTTTCTTTCAAAGGCAATAGAGCCGGCTCGAGAATTCTTTCAGTTATTAAACGCGGAATGGCGCTTGGTTCCCCGCGACTCCCCCCCCGTAACACCTCTGTGCGTACGTCCACTCAATCGGGAGCAGGAGGTGCTCTGGGTCGCGGACGAGATAGAAAAACTGAGTCGTGAAAATCCCGGATGTGATCTGTCCCGGATGGGGATCGTCTGCTCACGTCCCGATGTTTATCGGGATTATGTACACGAGATCTTTTCCCGAAGGAGGCTTCCTTTTAACTGGTTGCCTGCGTACTCGGCACTGGAAAGCCGCTTTGCCTCTTTCTTGATGAACTATCTTCGTCTGCTCGAGGGGGATTTTCACCGGGATGATTTGTTCGAGTTCTTATCCTCACCGTTTTGCAAGTCGACGGGGTTGAGCGATTCTCAACTCGGCTCTCTCGAGAGGTTGAGCGCAAGAATGGGAATTGCTTCCGGACTGAATTGCTGGATTCATGACTTTCCGGAACGGGCGCGTCAGTTCCTTGCAACCCGGGCCCAGGATCGCAAAGGAAACTTCGAGTCCGAAGCCGCCGTGAATTTTGAAAAGGACCTGCAGCGTTTTACCCGGGTTCTCTCCAGATTGAAAATTCCAGGGAAGCTGGACCGTGAGCGGCCTGCGGTGGAATGGTTGGAGACAGTGCTCAAGGTCTGCGCTCTATGGTTTCGTCCTGCAGAGGGGCACAACCCCGATCTCCGTTCTCAGCGCCTGGAGGCGCTCACACTCTCATCTCTTTCGAAAGTGGTCGAGCATTCCACGATTGCTGCAGCCCCCCTCCCGCTTGCTTCGTTCCGTTCATGGCTCAGGCGAGAGCTTGCTTTGCTGCGAAACCGCCCGGAACTGGACGGGCCGGCTATTTCCATCGGTGGAGTTTGTGAGTTTCAGCAGTGCCTTTTCTCGCATTTGTTTTGGTTGGGATTTAACGAGGATGAATTTCCGGAACTCCCTCCCCAACAGATTTTTTTTGATGAGATCCGAAGCAGCGCGTGGACCTTCAGACACGGTGAAGCGGTGATGGCTGAAAACCATTATCAGTTTTACCTCATGCGACACTCAGCAGAACGTCGGCTGGTGCTTCTCTCCGCCCGGCATTCAGGTGCCTCTCCACTTCTGCCCAGCCCCTTTTACAAGTATGTCGAAACCCAGCCAGTGATGGCCGCTTCAACGTTTGAAGTAGCGGCTCCTTTTTCCGACAAAGGGAGGGAGAACATTGAGCGTGGAGTGATGGCTGAGGCCCTGCGCCGAGGCAAGGAGCTCTCTGCTTTCGAGGGCCGGCTCCATGATCCGCTTGCCCTGGCTGCTATCCACTTCCGACTTCAAAAACCGGTCAAGGTTTCCCCGAGTCAATTGGAAGATTACCTTCGGTGTGGCTTCCGTTTTTTTCTCCGGCGCTTCCTCAAAGTGGAGCCATTTGAGGAGATCGAAGAAGAGATCACACCTTTGGAGCGAGGTGACCTGTTTCACCGGGTCCTGTTCCGTTTTTACAGCGACGCTTCAGAAGCCGCTACTTCCGGCAAGACACGGGAGCAGTGGCTTGCTCAGTCACGACGGCGTCTGGCGCAAATCCTTCAGGAAGAAACCGCACAGCTCAGATTTGAAGGTCTTTTCTGGCGACACGAACAGATGCAAATGGCCAGCGGACTTGAGAAAAGGCCCCCTGGACTTCTGGACCTGTTTCTCGAGTCGGAATGGGAGCGAATGCAAGAGTATGTCATTCACAGCCTGGAATCACACTTCGGACCTCTGACGCTGGGAGAGTTTAAGGACCGTTCAGGGGAAACCGTGACGGTTTTGTTGCATGGCTTTGTCGACCGCATTGATCGCAGCATTGATCACAGGGACGAAGACAGTTATTTCCTTATCGATTACAAGACTGGTGCTCAAGATGCGTACAAGCGACTCGCCGAGGGGTGGGGATTTCAGCTGCCGCTTTACATGTGGGGTGCACAGCAATTACTTCAATCGAAGGTTCCAGCCGCCGGTTTTTATTTTCTTCGCCTTCCCCTCACCGCCCGGCTCAAGCCGGTTGAGCTTAAGAGTGAGACGGAAAAACAAAAGTTCCTTGAATACTATCGGGGTAAGGCACTCCGCGCCGTCAAGCAGATGTACGAAGGCGAATTCCCTGTGACATTGTTGGATGCCACTGGAGCCGGATGCGGGAGTTGTGGTTTTCGATCTGCGTGCCGCATCAACCCGAAAAAAATGCAAGCCTTGAAAACGCAAGAGGCTTTTCTGTCGGATGAGGGAGTCCTTAGAGGCAACAGCTGGATAGGCCCGGAGACTCAGGAATAACTCAAGGGGTGATGAAATAAGATGCCCTTGACTGGAGCACAACAAAAAGCGCTGCGCGTGGATCGCGATGTCCTGGTAATGGCATCGGCAGGATCAGGAAAAACCACTTTGCTGGTCGAGCGAGTGCTCGAAATCTTGCAGAAGAACGGCTTTCATCCCGAACAGATTCTTGCCCTCACCTTCACCGAAGCTGCCGCGGCTCAAATGAAAGAGGGAATTCGCCAGGCCGTCGAGGAACGGGCTCGCCAGCAGTCAGGCGATGGAAATCCCTGGCCAAAGGTTTACCCGCGCCTCTCCAGTGCGCGGATCACCACCATCCATGGATTTTGCGCGGGGTTGTTACATGAATATCCTCTCGAAGCAGGGATCAATCCCTTGTTTACCGTGCTTTCTGAGGCGGAGCAGAAGGTCCGCGTCTCCTCTGCCATTCACCACTGTCTGCTCGAGCTTTCTAGAAATCTCCACCCGGCGCTCGAAAAACTCCTCCACTATCTTTCCCGTTTTGAACTGGAACAGCTTCTCTTTGAGATGTTGTTGCGCCGGGATTGTATTGAAGGATTCGAAACGGCTGCGGGAGTCCCTCCCGATCGCTTTAAGGAGAGATTTCAAACGCTCGAACAGGTCTACCTGCACGAAAGCATGGAACAGCTGCTGGGTATGTGGGAATGGGACCGCCTGCGGCAGCTGTTGATGGAAATTCCCGAGGCGTTACTTGCCTTGAACGATTCTTATGCGCGTCGCTGCTCCAAGCAGTTGGAGATCTTTTCTGCGAAGGAGGAATCTTCGGCAAAAGAATTTCTAATGCGCTCCGGGAAGTCACTGGAGGGTAGAGTCACTCCTTCATTGCCGTGGCGTTCCTATGAACCATCCGAGGAATTGAAGCGACTCTGGAACCTGATTAAACGGAATTTGCGGCGCTATGCCTTGGAACACGAGTGGCGCCCACAGGAAAACCTTCACTTTCAAGAGGCATTGGCAGCTCTGTCCGAAGTTTTCTCCCAGGCGTGCTGTGCTTACGCGCAAGCCAAGTCCTCGGATTCGGCGCTCGATTTCGACGACTTGTTGCGCCTGGCTGCTCAAGTGGCCGGCGATAAGTCGATTAGAGAAAAGCTGATCCACCGTTTTCTCTACATTCTGGTGGACGAATTTCAGGATACCGATTGGTTGCAGTGGAACCTGTTGCAATCTCTGCGAGGACCCCACACTAACTTCTTTTGCGTCGGAGACCTGAAGCAGTCGATTTACCGGTTTCGCGATGCAGATGTGACTATTTTCAGGACTGTTCGCGAAAAGCTGGAAAAAACCGGAGCCGTGGTCCAGATGGGCGAGAACCACCGGTCTACGGCTTCCCTGGTTGAGTTTTTCAACCGCATATTCAAGGACCTGTTTCTGGCAAGGCTCGATTACGAAGCGATTCACCAGAAGATGGAGTCGCTGCGGCCCGGTGCCGTCCTGAAAGGACCGCCGGTTCTGGGACACTTTTATCAACTCGAGGAGGATCTTGAAAACCCTGAACCCGACCTGGTTGCCGCGTGGATTTCGCAGATTGTGGAACAGGAAGGGTGTCGATTTTCGGACATTGCATTGCTATTACGCGCCAGAACGCGGCTCAAGCAATTCGAAGAAGCATTGCGAGAGGCCGGAATCCCGTTTCAGACAGCGGCAGGGGCCGGCTTCTACCAGCGCCAGGAGATATTTGATCTGCTCAACTTGCTCCGCTTTCTGGCAAACCGCGCAGATGACGCTTCTCTCGTCGCGGTTCTTCGCAGCCCTTTCTTTAATTGTAGCGACGAAGAGATCTTTCTGGCTTCGCTCCACTCCGGGACCACCTTGTGGTCCAGGCTGCAAGCCACGAAAAGTCAAGGGTCCGCAGACCGTCCCTCGTTGAGCTTCTCACGGGAATCGCTCGAGGAGTGGTGGCGTGCCCTGCGTCAACTTCCGATTGCGGGACTTCTCAAACAGGCCCTGGAGGATACCGGATATGTTCAAATTGTGAATGCTTGTGCGGGGAGCGCGCAGGCAACCGAAAACATCGCCAAGTTTATCGACCTGGCTCGCGACTTTGAAAAACACCAGAGCCGTTCACTCCGGGAGTTTGTGCGGTTTGTTTCATCTCTCCTCGAAAACGACACACGCGAAGCGGAGGCCGTTCTGCCTGAAAGCCTCTTGGATGCGGTGCAAATCCACACTGTTCACGGCGCAAAAGGACTTCAGTTTCCCATCGTCCTGCTTCCCGAATTGGGAACACCCCTGTCCAGCCTGCGGCGAAACATGCTTTTCTGCGAAACATTTCGCCAGGCAGGGCGGAGATTCCTAGCCTTGAAGATAGCCAATCCGTCTCAAGGGTATGCTCCGCTTGAGCACCCCGCCTTTACCATGTTGCAACGGCTGGATGAATACCGGCAAATTGCAGAGGAAAAACGTCTTCTTTATGTCGCCGTCACCCGGGCTCGCGATCGTCTGCTCCTGCTGGGGAAGCACCCGGCGCCGGAAGCGCCGCTGAGCTATGCCCATTGGATTTATCCGAAAATGACCCCGGGTGAGTTGGTTGGCGCTGAATCCATTTCGGCGCTTTCCCGCAAGGCGAAAAAAGCCGGGCCGCCACCTTCAGCTCGATCCTTGGACCGGCCTCCGGGCCGGATTGCTGTTTTCCCCAAAAAAGTGTGGACGGCTACGGAGCTGACCACCTATGCACAATGTGCTTACCGTTTTTACCTCGGTAGTGTTCAAGGGCTGGAGGCGGGAGAGCCGCTGGACTGGGACAGCTTGCGTCATAAA
Source organism: Acidobacteriota bacterium (assembly GCA_016211085.1). GTDB lineage: Bacteria > Acidobacteriota > UBA6911 > RPQK01 > JACQSY01 > JACQSY01. The sequence continues at coordinate 36,638 of JACQSY010000132.1, forward strand.
CCAACATTGGCCGGCTCTGCCATCCACGAGTTGCTGGAAAAGCCGGCTGAAGCTTTTCCGGTCTACCTTCAAAAGATCGAGCAGTGGGAGAAACGCCATCGAGGCATCTACAACGCTGTCGAGCTTGCGGAGCTGCGTTCTCGGATACTTTCTCATCTTCAGCGTACTTTGGAGCACCCGCTTATGGAGAGAATGCGCCATGCGGAGCGCCTCTTTAGCGAGCGCCCCTTCCACGTTCGGGTGGGAGTGAAAACCATTACCGGGGTCATCGACAAGATGTTTCAGGAGAAAAGTGGTCGGTGGGTGGTGGTGGATTTCAAAACAAATCAAGTCGGCGCCGGATCTCTCCAGGAAGAAATACGCAGGCAAAGCTACGACCTGCAGGTGCAGATCTACTTGTGGGCTGCCTCGCAAATACTTTCGAATGACCGGCTGGAAGGTTTTTTGTTTTTTACAGGTCCCGGCGCTCTGGTTCCAATTCCCTATGGAGAGCATATCAAAAGACAAATCTCTGACTTAATCGCCGGACTTCCGGAGGTAACCGAGGCCGGCATTTTCCGTCGCACCGTGCACGAAGAGCGCTGTTCTTCCTGTTGCTTCTTGAATCACTCCTGTCCGGGAGCTTTACGCGCCCCGGAGCAACAAAGCTTCTGGTGATCAGAAGCGTGTCAATGAGCGTTCCTGCAGCAATCAACTGAACGCGCTTGCTGCGGAGAGGCTGTCTCAAAAGCCTTCGATCCAGTGCCGCTGGTGAAGACCGTCCAACAAAAATCCCGTTTTCATGACAAGGCCCTTAAAAACTTCCTGCACGGGAAAACGATAGGTTCCGTCGCCCGCCCCAAAACGGCGGGCGAAATGGCAAGATCACCTTGCGAGAGCCTGCAAGGTAGAAGCCCGGTTCGAAACCCGGCCTAGGACGAACGATTGCTGGCACACCGGGAAAATTACCAAAGCCGCGAGTTTTGAGACGGCCTCTTCGCTTCGCGCCGCGCGCCTCGGATCCCGAGCTTCCCGCGTGCCATTGACCGGGTGTCCGCAGAACCATTAGTATGATGCTCCCTATGGAACGCGAACAGCTCGAAGTGGACGTACTTTTCGTCGGGGCAGGCCCTGCCAGCCTGGCGGCGGCGCTGCACCTTTCCCGCCTGGTTCGCGATCACAACCAGAGCGTGGAAAGAGGAAGCTCTGGACGAAAATTACAAGATCTTACTCTTCTGGTGATTGAGAAGGGGAAAGATATCGGAGCGCACGCTCTCAGTGGAGCCGTGGTTGATCCCCGTGGATTCCGAGAGTTGCTGCAGGGTTTTCCGGGAGAAGAGCCCCCCTATGATGCCGCGGTTCACGATGACGCTCTTTATTGGATGACGCGCAATGAAGCCATTCGCTCCCCCCTGACGCCGCTTCCCCTGAGAAACCACGGTTACTTCGTCGCTTCCCTGGGGAAGTTGGTGCGATGGATGGCGCAACTCTGCGAGAAGAACGGCATAGAAGTCTATCCTGAGTTTCCTGCCGTGGAACTGCTTTATGAGGAGAAGGTGGTCAAGGGTGTACGCATCGGCGATAAGGGACGAGACAAGAACGCCGCGCCCAAATCCAACTTCGAGCCGGGGATTGATGTGCTCTCCCGCGTCACCGTTCTTGGCGAAGGCCCGCGCGGTACACTCGCCAAACAAGCCTCTCGCAAGCTAAACCTCGAAGGGGGGCGGCCGCCGCAGATCTATTCGATCGGTGTAAAGGAAATCTGGCAATCGTCCAAACCGGTACGGCCCGGCATTGTTTATCACACCCTGGGTTACCCTCTGGCGAAGGGAGAGTTTGGCGGGGCCTTCATCTATACGATGCAGGAGAACCTGATCGACGTCGGATGCGTCGTAGGATTAGATTCTCCGAATCCGCGGACCGACTGCCACCTTCTGCTTCAAAAATTGAAAACCCATCCTTTCGTACGTTCGATGCTGGAAGGCGGCAAGCTGCTCTCCTATGGCGCCAAGGCCGTTCCCGAGGGAGGGTATTATGCGATGCCCCAGCTTTATTCCGACGGATTGCTGATTGTCGGCGACAGTGCCGGTTTCTTGAACGCCCAGCGTCTGAAGGGCATCCACCTGGCGATTAAATCGGGAATGCTGGCCGCTGAAACCATCTTTGACGCTCTTCTGAAAAACGACTTTTCCGCACAAACGTTACAAGGCTATTCCCAGCGCTTTGAAAAGAGCTGGGCGCGCGAAGAGCTGTGGAAAGTACGCAATTTCCGTCAAGCCTTTCAAAGAGGCTTCTGGTCCGGAATGTTCCACGGTGCGGTTCAGCTTGTAACCCATGGTCGCGGCTTGAAAGATCCTTTTCCCATTGCTGCGGGACACGCCTGTATGGAGCCGCTGCAAAAATGGAGCGCCGACCACTCGGAGACGATCAATTTCGACGGGCAATATACCTTTGACAAACTCACCGATGTCTATTACTCGAACACAGCTCATGAAGAAGATCAGCCGTGTCATCTGAAAATATTGGACTTTGATATCTGCCATCATCGCTGCACCTTCGAATACGGGAATCCCTGCCAGTACTTTTGTCCGGCCAATGTCTATGAGATGGTGGGTGAAGAAGGGAAAAAACGCCTGCAGTTGAACTTTACCAACTGCGTTCATTGCAAGACCTGCGACATCATGGACCCGTATCAGATCATCATCTGGACCCCCCCGGAAGGAGGCGGTGGGCCCGACTACAAGAACATGTAGCGTCGCTCCCCTCGCGGGCCAAGACTTTGAAGCGCTCGGAGGCAGACTTTCTGCCCGCCTTCCCCACTTCTTAAACCGGCTGATTCAGGCTGCGCAGCTCTTTTAAAAGCTGGGTTTCATTTTCAAAAAGGATGCTACGGATTCCCAATTCGCGAGCGCTTTGTACGTTCCTTGGGAGATCGTCAACGTACAGGACGCAGTCGGGTCGAAAACCCGTCTTTTCGAGCGCAATCTCGTAGATTCTCCGATCCGGCTTCATGCAGCCGACCTGGTAAGAAAGGATGTAATCATCCAGTCGTGAAACCAGCGGTGAGTGTTGTAAAAGATATTTAAAGTGGAGTTCATTCGTATTCGAGAGTGCCACCATTCGGTAGTGTGTTTTCAAAACTTCGAAAAATTGTTCAGAAATATGGCCGGGAGCAAAAAGCGAGGACCAGAGCTCTTCAAAGAACCCGCCCGTCGATTCAATGCGCAGCTTCGAAGAAAAGTGCCGGACAAAATCCTGGGTGCTGAGAACACCGGTTTCGTACGATCGGATCTCAGGAGAGCTTTCAAAATAGTTCTGAATTTCTGCACGGCTAAGGGGGCTGTGGGCGGCGAGACGGTCCACAAAACGGTCGTAATTCAAACCCACCAGGACCTGGCCGATATCCACAAGCAAGGTGGTAAACATGCTCAAGCTAAAACGGCGTAATTATTGAGGTTCGCATAGTATAGTGACAGCTAGTTTAGAAGGTGATCGAAAAGACCAGCTTGCTTCCAAAAGGCCCGGACTAGTCTCGGGCGTCGGCGCATTCGCCGCAGGGACCGCCGGGCATACCAGCTTAACTCTCCCAAGTTCTTCGGGCAGAGATTGGGGAGTTCCTTCTGTTTCAGGTAGCCCCAGATGTATTCCACCGGATTCAATTCCGGAGCGTAAGCAGGCAGGAACTCGAGAACCAGGCGCGCCCTCGCTGGCCCGTGACATACTCTTTCACCATGCGGCTGCGATGAGAAGGCAATCCACCCCAGATCACGAGAAGGCGCCCAGACAGGTGGCGAGACAGTTGCTTCAGAAAGTCCACGACCTGGGGCGATCGAATACTTCCCGGATACAGCCGAAAATAGAAGCTCCACCAAGTGATGCCGGCCATGGTGGAAAGCACTTTCCAGCTGAAGTGATATTGCAGCACCGGCGTGTGACCCTTGGGTGCCCAGGTCCGGCAACGATGGGGCCGCTCGCTCAATCCACCTTCATCAACGAAGACAATGGTTCGTCCTTCTTTTTCGGCGTTTTTTTTAACTCCGGCCACCGGACCCGCTTCCATCGTCGAATCGCCGACTCTTTCCTCTCGATGGCTCGGCCCGTCGGTCGCTGGCAGCTCCATCCCAGGCTACGCAGGATCTTCCACACGTGCCCGTTGGAATACCGCACCCCACACTCGCGCTCAATCAGATCGGACACGCGCCACAACGTCCAAAGTCCCGTTTCATATCCCAGCGCCTCGGGTCCGACCTGGAGCCCCTTGCGGATGCGGGCGCGCTCCTCTTCGCTCAGCTTCGGCTTGCGGCCAGGGTGTCCCTTCTTGAGCGCCTTCCGACCTCCCTTTTCAAGTCCCTCCGCCCATCGACCGACCGACTGCCGGTGCACGCCCACCTGCCGCCCTACCTGCGACAGACTCAGTCCCCGGCTCAGCAATTTTGCAGCTTCAAGGCGCCGCTGCTCCAAAGCGTCAAAGTCGCGTTTTACTCCCGCGGGATTTCCCATGCACGACACCATAGCACTAGGGTATGTCACTATATTATGCGAACATCAATAGTACGCCAGTTCAGTGCGCCGTGAAAGGCGCTGATCTCTAGTTGGTGCAAAACCCACCCGGCAACTA
>JACQSY010000134.1 GCA_016211085.1 Acidobacteriota bacterium
CAACTGAAAAGGGCGGAAACAGATAGGCTCCATCCTAAACTACCGCGCCACATCTCGACTCTACTAAACCTGGCAACGTTTGCAAGCGGGGCTTGCGAGGCGAGGCCAAGGAGGGAGTTGATGTCGGCGCACGTCGTCGACGATAAGCAACCCGAGATCGCCGGCAACCCCCTCGCCCGAAGGGATATGAAGGGACCGCCGCTGTCGCGCTCGCAAGAGACGTCGCCGTATTTGTGAAACGCGGTACTTGGCTATTCAGGCATTTCTTTTATGGCTTTTTCAGCCGCCTCCCGTGCCCCGCGCAAGTCTCCGGAAAGCGACGTGACCTGAAGGAAATAGGAACGAGCTTCTTTGAATTCACCCCGCGAAGCCAGAATGCTCCCCATGCGAAGCAGCGACCAAGCGCGAATCCATGGGGGTGAAGGATTTTGGGCAGCCTTGCCGTAATAAGTGAAAGCTTCCTCCGTGTTTTTTCCCTGTCCCGCGATCTGTGCCAGGTAGAAGAAGGCACCGCGGTTGCCGGGATCGAGTTCCAAAACCTGCCACAGCTTGCTTTGTGCCGGCTCGAGGTTCTTTTGGGCGAGAAGCTTTGCCGACTCCGAAAGTAACCCGTTTACCTGCTTTTGAATTGCATCGGCCGCCGCGCTTTTTGCTTCCTCCTGCGACCTCCTCTCGCCTGTCTGTCGCAACCCAACGTACATGGCAGAAATCTCGTTTTCATCATCCTCGATCTTCAAGCTGGCCATCTTCTGGAACAAAGTCTCGCAATAAGCAGGAAAAGTCACCGTGTGATCCGAATCGTAATTCTTGACGCCCCGGTAAAAATAAGGTGTAAGGACCAGTCCCTGGTGAAAGGACCGCACCATTCGCGCGTCGAAATCCGGCGTGGGGTGCAGCCGGAGCAGGATCCCCTCGATCAAAGACTCCGTCACGATGCGGAGGAACTGGTTTTGATACTCGCTCTTTATTGCAGGCTGCCGCTGCGCGACGTTCAGCAATTCCTGATGCTGGAGAATAGCGGCCGCGAATTTCTCAACAATCGGATCAAGCAAAAAGTGGAGATACTCGTGCTGTAGTTGCAGATGATACTCCTGGTTGGTTTCTGAAGGCCCCACTACCACGTAATAAACACGGTCCAGGTTGCGCGCATTGACAATATCGTGGGAATTCAGCAGGTCGCTGATAAAAAAAATCTGCCGATCCATGGCAATCCGGGCGGGAATCCGGAAGTAAGCCAACGTCTCCTGCGAAATTGCCTTCATGACCTGAAGGTAGCGTTCCAGCTCCAGTTCGTAGTGAGCACGAAACTGTTCCCACAATGATTCCACGTTTGCAGCCAGATAAAATTCCTGCACCAGCTTTTCAAAGCCCGCGATTCTGGTGACCTCGGCGGGTGTGGTTTTTGGATCCACGATTAATCGCAGCTCGGGAGGCTCCGTCAGCAGAAGCGCCAGCGAAATATAAGCCGCTTGCGTGGAGGTGACATCCGGGAACGGGTGTTCCAGATAAAACCGGTTCATCCGGGAGCGCAGGTCTGCGTCGAGTGCGGCCAGTCGTGAGCGAACTCCCTTGCGGACGGCTGACATTTCTCTCGAGGGAGCTTCGTAGTCAAAACCCGCTGCATTTAAAGCAGCCATGACGGTGAAGACGCGGCGATCAGTCCTGAAATGGATGTTGGGGAGGATTTCAATCTCTTGAACGGTATCTCCTTTGATCACCACGCGTTGAGCGTGGGTTACGGGCGCCGCAAGCGTTAGGAGTGAAAATAGGATCAGCCCTCGAAGCGCATGAGGTCGCGAGAGGTTTCGTTCTTGGGCGTCACTTCGACAGGTTTTCGACAAAAAACACATCGGCCCAGGGTAGCGCAGTCTGAAACGAAGTTCCAGCCGAGTGACCTTTCAGAAGCGCGGGGGATTGACTGGGAAGTGCTCGAAGCCGCGTGGCGTCAATCGCGTGCGCCGTCCTCTGCGCTGTAAATAGATGGCTGGCTTGCCGGAGACGATGCGGCCGATCTTTTGCAGCGGGGGAAGCCCCGCAGGGAAATTTTTAACCGCCTTTGAGAGCTGGCGCTCAGAACAGGTCAGCAAGAGTGCATAATCTTCCCCTCCGTTGAGCGCGTAATCAAGCGCCAGTGCAGGGTCGGAAAACCCCGGAGGGAGCGGCAGGGAGTCCGCCTGGAGTTCGGCGGCCACACGGCTTTCTCTCAGAATATGAAAAAGGTCGGAGGCCAAGCCGTCGCTCACGTCGATCATTGCATGTGCCAAGCGTTGTTCCTGCAACCAGCGAGCCGGCCTGAGCAGTGGTTGGGGGAGAAGGTGAGCCTTTAATGCCGCATAGCGCTGGCGGGTGCCCGCCCATTTCTTGAGCGTGGTTTTTTTTTTGACCCAAGCAATTTCAATCGGCTGCTCGCGTTCCAGGATCTCCAGCCCCAGACGAGAGAGACCTAATTCGCCGATCAACACCACGGCATCTCCCACGCGGGCACCAGATCGATAAATGAGGTTGCCTGCAGATGTGTATCCGGTAACAGTCACGCCGATTTGCACGGTTCCCGCCCTGGAAAGGTCCCCGCCTATCAACGGAGCTTGCCATCGACGGGCTTCCTGGAGAAAGCCTCGAATAAACTCGCGAAAATAGTCAGCCGTGAGATCTGCGGGCAGCGCCAGCGCAAGCAACGAAGCGTAAGGTCTGGCGCCCATGGCCGCCAGATCGCTCAGGTTCACGGCCAGGGCTTTACGACCCAGAAAGAAAGGGCTGATGGACTTGCGGCGGAAGTGCACGTTTTCAATTAAAAGGTCCGTCGAAATCGCCAGGGCTTCGGCAAACTGAGGATTAAAGACGGCGCAGTCGTCGCCGATGTGCTTCAACAAAGCGGGCGGAAAATGCCGGGCCTGCCGGCGAATCATGCGGATCAAGTCAAATTCGGAGAGCGGGGAAGGGTTCATCCCAAGGCTAGGCGGCGGCTTTGCTGCCGTTTTTCTTGGTACGTGCGCGGGACTCCTGTACCGGCCATAGCGCGATACGAATCACTTCGCCAACCTCATCAACAAACAAGAACTGCATTTCCTCGCGAAGCTCCACCGGAAGGTCTTCAACGTGCTTTTGATTGGCACGCGGCAGCACCACCTTCTTGATTTTGGCACGGCGCGCCGCCAATACCTTCTCTTTGATTCCTCCCACCGGCAGCACATGTCCTCTGAGGGTGATTTCTCCGGTCAGTGCAATGTCGCGATGGACCGGACGGGAGGTGCACGCGGATATCAGGGCCGTCGCCATGGTTACTCCCGCCGAAGGCCCGTCCTTGGGAATGGCTCCTTCCGGAACATGAATGTGGAAATCGCTGCTCTCAAAAAGGTTCTCAGGTATTTTGAAATGTTTGGCCCGAGCCCGTGCATAGCTCATCGCCGCCTGGGCAGATTCCTTCATGACGTCACCCAGTTGGCCGGTAAGGATCAAATTGCCCTTTCCTTTCATGATGATCGCCTCAACGAACAAAATGTCCCCGCCTTCAGGAGTCCAGGCCAGCGCGGTGGCGATTCCCACCTGGTCCTGCTTGAGCAATTCCTCCGGCTGGATCTTGGGAACCCCCAGGTACCCGGCAATCTGATCGCGACCAATGCGATAAGGTCCCTTTTCTCCTTCGGCAAGCTTGCGGGCGACCTTGCGGAAGATCGAGGCGATTTCTCGCTCCAGATTGCGCAAACCTGCCTCCCGAGTATAGCTGTTGATGATGGTCAGAATCGCCGAATCAAGGAAGCGAACCTCGCCACGCGACACACCATGGGCCTGAAGCTGTTTGGGAATGAGATAGCGTTTGGCAATCTGAAGTTTTTCGGTTTCACTGTATCCAGAAAGACGTATGACCTCCATGCGATCCAGGAATGCAGGCTGAATCGGATCGAGCTGGTTTGCGGTGGTGATAAACAAGACACGCGAGAGGTCAAACGGTACGCCCAGAAAATTGTCCCGGAAGGTGTTGTTCTGCTCCGGGTCGAGCACCTCCAGCAACGCCGAGGAAGGATCTCCGCGAAAATCGGCACCGATCTTGTCCACCTCGTCCAGCATGATTACCGGGTTGTTGGTACCAACATTGCGCAGGGCCTGGATGATTCTGCCGGGCATCGCGCCCACGTAAGTCCGCCGGTGACCGCGTATCTCGGCTTCGTCATGAACCCCTCCCAAAGACATGCGGCCGAATTTTCTTCCCAGCGCGCGCGCGATCGATTTTCCGAGCGAAGTCTTGCCGACGCCCGGAGGTCCTACAAAGCAGAGGATGGGTCCCTTTAGGTCTTTCTTCAGCTTGAGTACGGCCAGATATTCCAAAATCCGGGTCTTCACGCTTTCCAGGTCGTAATGGTCTTCATCAAGAATCTTTTGAGCGGCGGTAAGGTCAAGACGGTCCTCGGTACTGGTTGACCAGGGGAGATTGACGATCCAGTCGAGGTAATTCCGGACGGTGGACGTTTCCGCTGAATCAGGATGCATGTGCTCCAGGCGGTTGATCTGGCGGTTTGCTTCCTCCCTGGCCTCTTCCGGAAGCGAAGCCTCTTCAAGTTTTTTTCGGTACTGGTTGATTTCTTCAGCCAGCTCATCGCCCTCTCCCAGTTCGCTTTGAATGGCCTTGAGCTGCTGGCGGAGGAAATATTCACGCTGGCTCTTCTCGATCTCCCCTTTGGCCTGGATACTGATCTTCTGCTGCACATCAAGCAGTTCCAGCTCGCGTGTCAGCATCTCATTGACGGTGCGAAGCCTCGCAACGGGATCGATTGTCTCCAGAATTTTTTGTCCGTCCTCCACTTTCAGGTCTAGATTGGAAGCGGTCAGGTCGGCAAGACGTCCCGGGTCCTCCAGGTTCTGCAGGACGATCATGACCTCCGGAGACAGGCTCTTTCCTAATTCCACGGCCCGGTCCATATTTCTCTTCACATTCCGGACCAGGGCCTCCACTTCAATCGTAAAATCGACGCTGGGTTCCGGAATGGTTTCCAGGCGCGCCGTGAGGTATCCGGCATGGGCATCACACTCCCGTACATAGGCGCGGGCCAGGCCTTGCACCAAAATCTTCAGCTTTTGGTCCGGCAACTTGAGAAGCCGCATGATGACCCCGACCGTACCCACTTGGTAGATGTCCTCAGGAGAAGGATCTTCCACTGAAACGTCCCGCTGCGACACCAGAAGGATCATTCGGTTCTGGGCCAGCGCATGGTCAACAGCGCTGACTGATTTCTCGCGAGTGATGAATAAGGGAACAATCATGAAGGGGAAGGTGACTATATCCTTCAGCGGTAATACCGGAAGCTGGGTGGGGATGCTCACCTGTTCCTCGCTCTTTGTTTGTTCCGCGGGCTCCAGAAGTGCTTTTTCCTCAGTCATTTTTTTTAATCGGGATTAAGAATTCTTTTCCGCGTCTCTCTTCGCGCAGCGGAAGCGTTATGGTCAGCACACCGTTTTGCAGCTCTGCGCTGGAACGCGCAGAATCGACCACCCAACTGAGCTGAATCTCCCGGTAAAAGCGGCCGTAGCTGCGCTCTACGCAAAGATAGCTGACGAAACCGGGCTCGGGCGTCGGTTCCGGTTTGACTCCACGGATCCTGAGCGTCTGCTGAACTATTGAAACCTGAAGGTCCTCTTTCCTCACCCCTGGTACTTCCACCTTGACTACGACGCAATTCGGTTTGAGGCATAGATCTACGTTGGGATGCCACATACCGGATGCGACTTCGGTAAAGTAGTGAGGTTCGAAAAAGGAAAATACCTCAGGATCCTTGGGCATATGCGACAATTATAAGGACGCTTCTAAAGAAAGACCAGCGTACAAGCCGCCTCACGATTCTGCAAAATTCATGAATTCACGCACGTCCTTGAAATCGAGGTATACGGAGGCAAATCGAACGTAAGCCACCTTGTCCAGCAGCTTGAGGCGCTCCATCAGAAAGTGACCGATTTCCTCAGAGGTGAGCTCCCGGTCGGGACTCTCCATGATCCGGCGCTCCACTTCTTCGACAATCTGCTCAAGCTGGCGGGTGGGTACCGGGCGCTTCTCACACGCCTTGAGCATTCCGGCCAGCACCTTGGCCCGGTCGAAACGCTCGCGGCGGCCATCCTTTTTTACAACCATATAAGGAATGTCCTCTATGCGTTCATAGCTGGTGAAACGGCGCCCGCAGTTGAGGCACTCGCGCCGCCGCCGTATTGAGTGGCCTTCTTTGCTTTCTCTGGAATCCACAACGCGGTCCTTGCGGGAGTTACAATAGGGGCAAAGCATAAAGAGAATAGATAACACTGGAAGAGGGGGGGATGCCAGTGAATACTCACGTAGGCCCTGGGGGAGATGCCTTTTTGTCGGCTGTTTGGACTAATCAGACGGAGTGCAGCGGCCTGCTTCCAAACACCGGTGTCCTCTCCGAAATACGTTGAATTTTGTTGCACCGAATCACCGCAACCCTCCGGGTCGGTGGGGGTTGCTGCCGAACTCTTTGTCGCGTCTTCGGCGGTGGCTCACATCGGGCTCCTTCTCGCTTCGCGATTTTCGGCGCGCAAACTCCACCGGCAGAATTCAACGTATTTCGGAGACGAAACACCACCGTGGAACTTTCTCTCCAGGAAATCCGTTCTGTTCCTATGTTGAGTGAGTGACGAGGACTCCGGTTGCAAGACGGGGAATCAAATCTGGTACAGAGTTGCCTTGAGGGCGACACTCGCGCCTGGGAAACCCTGGTGCAAAGGCACGTGGGACGCATCTTCAATATGGCGTACCGCTACACAGGAAGGCGGGAGACGGCCGAGGAAATGGTTCAGGAGGTTTTCTTGAAAATCCACCAGAGCCTCTCCAGCTATAGGCCGGAGGCCGGTTTGTTCCAAAATTGGATCCTCAGGGTGACAAGAAATCTGCTTATTGACCACTATCGGTCCAACCGCCACGAAAAGAAGGTGGGCGGGAGTGATGAATTGGAACTGGTCGCCATAAAAAAAGCTGCTGCAAATCCCTGCGTCGAGGAAATTTACTTCCGCAAGGAAAAGCAGGCTGAACTACGCCGGGCGCTGGAGCAGCTGTCGCCCGAGTTGCGACAAGCAGTGACCATGCGCGACATACAGGATTTCAGCTATGAGGAAATCTCGTCGCTTCTCGAGGTTCCTTTGGGGACTGTCAAGTCACGGATCAATCGGGCTCGGGTGGAGCTTGCCAGGATTATTCGTGGGCAGACTTCCTTCGTTAAACCATGAAATGTGCTGAGTTCGAGACTTCAATAAGTGACTATTTGGAAAATGAGCTGGATTCCGGTTTGAGGCTGGTGTTTGAGGAGCACTTGCTGTCGTGCAGGGAATGTGGGCTCTTGCTCGAGGAGGTTCGCGGTCTGCGCGAGTTGCTCTTAGCTTCCGAGCAGCCGGTTCCTCCGGGTCTGGTTCAGCAAATTCTCGATCGCACGGCTGTTGAGAAGCCATGGTCGCTTTGGCTTGACTTGGTCAGGCCTACCTTTGCCCCTTTCCTGAATCAGCGCTTTGGTTTCTCGGCCGCTCTGATGGTTCTTTACTGCATATTGATTGTGAACTTTGCCGTGCCGCGCTTGTCTGCAATGAGCTTTAAAGACACCCCCGCCTTGCTGGAGGAAGAGGCCCAAGGGCTCACCAGCCAGTTGGACAAAACTTGGTCTGAAATCCATGCGACGGGACAACGCTGGCTGGCACGGCTGGAGCTGCTCAAGGAATATGTGTATGGGCGAACTACCTCGGCTCCTTAGTACCCCAATTCAGTGCGCCGTGAAAGGCGCAGATCTCTAGTGGGTGCAAAACCCACCCGGCAACTATCGCTCCAGCCGGTAGCAACGGGAGCGGTGATGGAGGTAACAACATCACC
>JACQSY010000133.1 GCA_016211085.1 Acidobacteriota bacterium
GAATCTCTCCCTAATTCGTAACTCGTAGATCGTACTTCGAAATTGCAAGCGGCGCTTACTGCGCTTCGCTCCGTGTGCGCCTGTGATTGCATCGTTCTGTGCGGGCTCGGCGCATCCTTCTGATCTCAAGAATTCTTTTGAGGTATTGGAGCAGCAGCGAGAGAAACATTCTGCTGCTCCGGCTGTCGGAATTGTCGGTCCATGAAACCGGTATTTCTCTCCATGGAATGCCCAGCTTCTCTGCAGAAAGTGAAAGCTCGGCGGAGAAAAACCAGCCGTCACTGGCGGCATACGCTTGCCTTAGTTGCCGGTAACTTCTTGCCGTTAAGAACTTGAACCCGCACATGGCGTCTGTGATTCGAGAACCCAGCAGTGTACGGATCAACAGATTCAAAACACGCGAAGTGACCTCACGAAACAAAGGACGTCTCCGCACCTGCGAATCGGGCAAGAGCCGGCTTCCGCAGACCAGTTCTACTTCTTTCTTGGAAATAGGTTCCAGAGCGTCTGGAAGGTGCCGTAGATCCGTCGAAAGGTCCAGGTCCATGAAACCCACGATGTCGCTGTCAGCCGCGTCCCAGGCTGCCTGGAACGCGAGGCCTACCCCTTTTTTTTCAAGACGCTGGTAACGGATCAAGCCAGCTTGCTCCAGGTCACGGCCGATGGCCGGAGTTGCATCGGCGGAGCCGTTGTCCGCAATCACAATCTCGAATTGGAAATGGGAGAGGCGTGGCTCCTCTTTAAGATAGGCGATGAGGCGGCGGACATTGGAGTTCAGTGCCCGCTCCTCGTTGAGGACAGGTATGGCTATCAATACGGAGAGGGATTCTTGCATTTTGAATCTTAATGAAGGCTTCCTGATGCTCCGGCCGCAGCGAGGCTCTCCTGCACCACGTTAAGCTCATCGGTTTGAGCGGTCGTTTGGACCCCTTCGAGCTCATCCTGAATGTAGTAAGGAGGAATAGGGCGTCCTCTTTCCACCAGCACGGCTAAATATCGCATGCCGAGCGCCAGGGCCAGGAGCGCTGCCACAGCACAGGAGCCTGCGAGCAGTGAAAGCCCTGCTGGAAGCCGGTAACCGCCCGCAAGAATCACCCATAAGGTAGCGGCGACTGCCGCTAGCGCCAGAGTTCCACAGACCCAGGCCATGACCTTCAGAGGATGCGTGGTGTTCTCAACGACAATGCCGGCTCCTTCGTGAACCAGGTCGAGCGGCCGGCGGCGGGTGCTTCGTGGAGAAGGGGTGTGGTGAAAATAAGCTGACGCAAATCCTACGACAGAGCTGAAGTGGCGAAAGTGCTGATAGCCGTTGGGAATGCTGGTGATGGCATTTAGAGCACGCCGGCTGATGCAACGGACGTCGGTAATGTCGGAAACAATGTCGATTTGGGCGTAAGAGCTCACGTACCAGTGAAAAACGCGCCCCAGCCACCGGTAGATTGTTCCTTTGCGAAGCCCTCTTTGTCCAGCAGAGCGGTTGACTCCATAAAGGATGTCGTAGCCCTGGCAGCATTGTTGGATGATGTCGGGAAAGATGGTGTGCGGAGGTTGATCCGGGGGCAGTACCACGACGTGTGAACCGATGACGGTTTCAAGGCCTGCAAAGACCTTGATGTGGAAACTGGCCCTGCGGGAGAGGAGCAGCAAGCGAGCGTTTTCGCAGCCGGAGACGGTTTCGCGCACCAGCTCCCAGCCATGGTCATGGGAGCTTCCCACAATGACGATCTCGGAATAACGGAAATTGCTGTGCAAAATCTCCGCAAGCTTTCGTAGCACTGCGGGGCGGATTTCATCCGGTTTTTCAAAAGGAATAACTACAGATACGAAGACGTCGAGCCTGTCTGACACTCAAGCAGCGACTTGCAAGATGTGCTCCAATTTTTCTTCCACGTCGAAAACCTGGTCGATCTTGGCATTTACCGGCGTCGTCGGAACAGACCGAGAGTGTTGCCTATGTGTTCGGAATAACGTGTAACCTATGTCTCCGGAATGGGCCCCCGGGGAAGGTGGCGCGCCCGGAGGGATTCGAACCCCCGACCTACGGATTAGAAGTCCGTTGCTCTATCCAGCTGAGCTACGGGCGCGTGGGAATGCTTCAGCACTTTAGCACCAGGCAGGCAAGACTGTCACGGGCCTCGCACTGCCGGCTGATCTCGATTTTTAACCGGTAAACCGATTAGCTGTCCTCTTTTTTCGCAGACGACTGTCTCAGGTGTATAATACTTAGCATCTCAGTTGGAGGGAGCTGCCCCCCCCAACAAGCTAACGCGATCCGATTTTTTTAGGAGGAGTGAAAATGTTAAAAGAAGGTGGTCTCATTTCTGCCCGGAAATGCGAAGCCTTGATGATGATTGTTGCACTTGGATTTTTTCTGACCGTTACAGTTTTTTCGCAAGCACGAGCCCCGCAGGCACCAGTCCCACAAGCACCAGCGGAAAATTCTTACATCGTGGTGCTCGAACAGGGCGTGCAGCCACGGGCCGTGATCGTTGCTCATGGCCTGCGGCCTTCATTGATTTTTAGCGACGCTCTCAATGGATTTGCGACGCCGGCCAGTAACCGTCAAGTTTCCGCCCTGGCGGCGGATCGGCGGGTTAAGTACATTGAGCTGGACCGGGTTGTCAGCTTGGTTCCCCCGGCGCGTCCTCCAGTAGTACGCGCCCAGCTTCATGAAAACAATTACGAAACGCTCACCACGGGAATCGACCGGATTGACGCTGAGCTCAATGCAAACAGTAACGTATCCACAGTAGGCATCGCGATACTGGATACGGGCATCTGGCTGAAACATAGTGAGCTGAACGTCGTGGAGAGCGTCTCTTTTGTGCGTGGCACCAAGGATGGAAACGATGACAATGGCCATGGAACACATGTCGCGGGAATCAGCGCCGCGCGAACTAACGATTCGCGTGGAGTGCGGGGGGTCGCCCCCAATGCGCGACTGTTCGCGGTGAAAGTCCTGGATCGTTCAGGCTCCGGCATGCTGTCCTGGGTCATCAAGGGCGTTGATTGGGTTACGGGCAAAGCCTCCGCCAAACAGATCCATGTGGCCAACATGAGCCTGGGCTTTGAGGGCACCAGCACCGCGTTGAATGATGCGATTCACCGCATGGTGACGGTTGCCAACGTGAGCACGACCGTGGCCGCCGGTAACAGCGGAAAAGACGCTTCCACTTTCAGCCCCGCCAATCATCCCGATGTGATTACCGTCTCGGCGATGGGCGATTCAGATGGTTTATGCGGAGCAACGGGTCCTCCAACCAGTGACGGGCTGGATGATACTTTTGCGAACTTCAGCAACTTTGGTGTTTTCGTGGAGATCGCGGCGCCCGGCGTAGACATCCTCTCTACGTGGAAAGGGGACAGGTCCAACCCGGGAGGGCTCTATGCGAGCGCTTCCGGCACCAGCATGTCGAGTCCCCACACGGCGGGGGCCGCAGCCCAGTACGTCGCAGCACAGCTTGCTGCAGGGATTACACCCACAGCGGCCGCAGTGAGGCAGGCGCTGTTAAACCGCGCTACGCCCCAGGGCCAATCCTGTGGGATTGACGCCACAGGTCATGTGCGGGGCGGCTTCAGCAGTGACAAGGACAGCTCAGCCGAACCGCTCGTGGATGCTTCTGGTTTCTAAAATCCGATGGGCGGGATGGCGGGATCTCAGGATGCCGCCATCCCGGCTGGCCGGACGCGTTTCTTCGACTCAACAAAAACCTTCACATCCCCACCAAGCCTTCCTTCATGTGTACGTGTCCTGCTGCCATGGCCATGCAGTCTTATTTCCCGCCGCGCAGGCAGACGCATCTGTCGCCCGCCCAAAAGCGGCGGGCTCCGTCGTGGAAAAAACGCCGTCCTTTCCCAAGGCTCCGCTTCGCCCTGGGCTACCTTCTGGTCGCCTGCCACCGGCAGGCTTAAGAGAATGCGATTATCCTTAAGCGATTAGTGTTTGCTGCGGTGGAGTGCTTCTGCATGACGTGTCGGCGCGTAGTAGTCGGCACGCGCGGAGCGCCAAAGTAAGCGCTTGCGTTTATTGCAGCGGAGCGCTCGGTGACCCTCGCGCCTCTGACAGATCCTACTTGTGATCCGGCTGCGTTTCCAATTTGCTGAGTAACGACGCGATCTGTCGGAGGCACGCGCGGAGCGCCGAAGTAAGCGCTTGCGTTTATTGCAGCGGAGCGCTCGGTGACCCTCGCGCCTCTGATCAGAGGACTTTACTGCACGGTAACCGGCAAGGTGGCAAACTGGTTGGGACGTGTTTGCAAAACCGTTGCCGCCACGGGGGAGGAGACGCTTGCCACGAGCTTGCCACGAAAATTGGCAAAGTCAACCGGAGGGCTCCAAGGGAACTGATTGACGAAGGCTGCTAAATGGCCCCGCGCCTTCAAAGAGCCGGCCGGCAACGTCGCGGTGCTCACCAGCTGGCCCTCGGTGTTAAACAGGAACAGGTTCACGACCGCCTCGGCAGCGCCCAGGTTCATGAACGCGATCCCGGTGCTGATACCTTCCGCGGTGTTGGTTTCTACAGGAGCGACGAATCTCTTTAAAGCGGGCTCGCTGGCACCCACCCCCGCCACTCCTACAGTCCCTCCAAATAGAAGGACTCCTGCAACCTGAGCATTGGCGTCCACCGTCACCGAACCCTGAGCGATGGCGCCGCTGCTTTCAGTTTTCAGTATATGTGTTCCCAAAGGCGGCAAAGCCACCGAAGTTGTTCCAGGCACGTTGACACCATTAAGCACCAGGGTAACTGGCTGCCCCGAGTCGTCACGGATTTCCACGCGGGCGGTGGCGCTCAACTGGGTCAGATTCATCAGGATGATTTGGCTGAAAAGTTGCGCCGCACCGGCGGTGCCTTTTCCGAAATGCGCAAACCGCAAGATGGAGTTTTGCCGGAAGGTGGGAAGCGGACCCAGCAATAAGGGCGCGACGGGCTGCGTTGCAAACTCGCCCGGACGTGTCTGGATCACGGTGGCTGCAATCCTTCCTTCCGTAGTGACTCTCAAGATACCCGTGAAGTTTATAAAATTTACGGGTCCATTCATGCGAACTGGTTGAGGAATTGGGCCACCTGTCCATTAGCGGGAATCGGGCCCAGATTGGCGCTGGCGATCAGGTTGCCGGCTGAGCCGTATAATTGCACAGTACCGGTCAGCACTGAGTTGCCCAGGTTCTGAATGGCGATTCCGGTGGCTGTGGCCTCAGCCGAATTCATTTCCATGGGGGCCATAAAACCCCCTGGCAATTCCTGACTGCTTCCTACGCCGGCCATGCCTACAGAACCGCCGAAGAGAATCACTCCGGAAAGCCTTCGCGTGGATGCGACGACCACAGAGCCGGATTGCAAGGGTCCCTCCCCATCCGTCTTCAGGAAGCGGACCCCTCCTGCAGGAATGGTCAGTGTTTGCTCTCCATTTACCATTTCTCCGTTCAGATCAACGCTCAGGGGCTGTCCCGCGCCGTCTCGCAACTGTATGCGCACTGATGCCTCCTGGTCTTCAAGATTGACCGCGGTGATCTGGCTGAAGATTTGAGCGGCGCCGGCGCGCCCGTCTCCAAAGTGAGCAAAAAAGAGTTGGTACTCCGCTGCAGTTCCCGTCCCGGAAACCATGGGCAGCAGTGGAAATCCAGCGTCGGCCTGATTGTTATTGTCGAAATCGAAGGCCGGAGAATCGGGAGTTCCGTCCCCATTAGTATCGCCGAGGGGAATAAAGACTTGGGGGTCAGGCACTCGATCCCTGAAATTGAGGCCAAGCAGGTAGGAGAGCGCCCATGGCATGCTGACGAAGTCAGCTTTCTTGTCGCCGTTAACGTCATAGAAAACGGGGCTAATGGTGACAGCCGGCTGTCCGGCACGCTGGGCGGTAAAGGCATCGACCACGCCATCCGAGTTCTGGTCAGCAGCCCGAACCGTGCCTGATTGGCTCACGGTGGATCCACCAGCTTTTCTCACGATTTGCTCATTGAGCGTGACCAGGTCTGGCCGGCCACCGATCGCCAGGCGGGTTGCTGTGCCCGCTGATGCCAGACGCAGCGTGCTACTGCTCGTGGAGGTTCCTCCGATCTGAGCCGTGACGGTCGAGGTCCTGCGGGTGCTCTCCTTGACGCGGGTAAGGGTGTCGAATGTTGCCAACTGGGAATTCGATTTGGAGAGCCGCACCACAGTGTTATTGGCGTTGCAGGGGTTCCAGGTGGCGCTGAGGAATCGCAGGTTGACGTCCTGGCCTGAAGTGCTGCGAAGGATGCTTTGAGGCTGGTCTGCGGGGTCCGGAATTCCGTTGCCGTTGCTGTCGACGCGGACGGAGCGTGTCCATGAGCCTGCCGCGGCAAATGGGGGCAACATCTCGCCGGGGAGATTGTCCGTGGTCAGACGCGTCAAGAACGCGTCGCTGATTTCCGAAGAGCCGCCGAGGGTACGCTGCAGTGCGTCAGCCGAAGTTGGGTAGTTACCGGAAAAGGTGGTTCCGATTACCGATGCGGTTCCGGTCGGGGTGACGACGATGCCCGTGGAACGATCGTTTGCACCCCCGCCGAGGTAAGTGGAAAACATCAGCGTTCCCACGTTGTTGAGCTTGGAAACCCACACATCGAATCCGCCTGCCAGACTCGCTTGTATGGGCGTCACCAGGGGGAAATTGGTGCTAAGCGTGCTGCCGGTGGCATACACGTTAGCCACGTATTGAACCCGCCCGGATGCGTCCACCACGGTAGCGTTGTCAATGGCCACCCCACTTCCGTAATCGTCCAGGCATCCACCCAGGAAGGTCGAGAATTGCACAGCTCCGTTTTTACTGAATTTAGCGACAAAAGCATCGCTGCTGCCTCCGCCATAAACCGGCTGGGTCGCATTCACTACGGGGAAGCTCATGGCATAGCTTTCGTTGGAAGAAGTGTTGCCGGCAATGGCCACGTCGCCAGTTCCGTCCTCGACGGCTATGTCTGAAGCAATATCATCCGCGCTTCCGCCAAAAAAAGTGGAGAATACCAGGCCGGAGCCGGAGCTATTCAGGGCTGTCAGAAAAACATCATTAGCTCCCGCATAACTGCCTTGGACCGCATTAGCCGTGGGGAAATTGTTGGATTGTGTGTGGCCGGTAATGTATGCAATTCCTTGTGCGACAGCTATCCCGTTGGCGCTGTCGAACAATTGGCCTCCCAGCATGCTGAAGTAGGTCACGGAGCCGCTCGAAGTGAACTTGGCCACCCATACGTCCCCATTCCCTCCGGACCCAAATTGCGCAGTGGTGGCTCGAAACGCAGTACCGCTGGTAGAGCCTGCGACATAAACATCGCCGGCAGCGTCAACGGCAATAGCCCCGCTATGCTCCTCGGCACTGCCGCCAAAGTAGGTCGAGAAAAGAAGCGTGCCCGTCGGGCTGAACTTGGCCAGGAATGCATCATTCGAACCATTTAAACTGGATTGCACTGCATTTCTGGTAGTGAAGTCGGAAGACGCCGTCAATCCGGTCACGTAAGCATTCCCTGAAGCATCGACGGCCACGCCGCCGGCCAGGTCCACGCTGCTTCCCCCAAAAAAGGTCGAGTAAACCCGGCTGCGGCCCAGCGGGTCAACACGGGTTACATACCCGTCGAAAGAGCCTCCCGGCGCAGCCTGGGCAGGCGGGTTGGTGGCGGTGTGAGGAAAATCAGCCGAAGCAGTCATTCCCACAATGAAGAGGCTGCGATCGGAAAGCAGCAGCGCAATGTCGTTTCCATCGTCAAGATCGCTACCGCCGAAAAAAGATGAGTAGGCGATAATCGGATCGATAATCAGCGGCTTGCTGCGGTCATAGGAACCAACCTCAAATGCGACTTGATCGGGCTTAACCAGGCGATAGCGGCTTTCGATTACTTTCTCCTCATGGTTAACCCGCTGATAGGCGCGAGGGGCTCGTAGGATCAAGTCCCCTGCGGAGGTGGGCAGGATCAGATTGCCCTGTGAGTCGACCCGCCGCCCGGTTGAGCCTTCAAAGCTCAAACGAATCACACCGGGATCTGTCCCGGGTGCCACCACAAGATCATATTCCAATTGAGTTTGTGTCCCGTAAAAGACGAGATCCACTCCGGGATAGATTTCGGAATACCGGATGCGAGAGTAATTCGGCACTTCCTCGACAACACTCGCAGAGTTGCGGCTCACGTAATGGTTGCTGAAACCCGGCAGCGGCTCCAGAGCCGAAATGCGGGGGTGACGGTTTCCTCCGGACCAACTCATGCGAATTACAGCTTCATCGAACGGCTGATCTTTTGTGCTCTCATGCTTCACTGTTCGCCGGACCAGGACTAGCACTACTTCTTCCTGGGTCAGGAACAGACCGTACTGTTTTCCTCGAGAGAGGAAGTGCACTTCGGAACTGGTCTGGCCCCGGTTCGGCTCGAATGAAATCGGAAGCGCGTTGTAAAGGTCCAGCGATCGGGCGCCATCCAATCCCTCATCCACCGGGTGGATCGAAGAGACGGACCCAACAGAAAGTTTAGCCCTGTCGTGGCGGAAAACACGCTGAATTCCCAGACACAGCAGCATTGTTGTGAAAAGCAACAAAACGGCTGACGTTCGAGGGGAACAAAGACAAGAAAACCATGGCTCAAAATTTCTCTAGGGGTAATACATAAAAGACTCTCGTGGCCGCTACTAGTATGTGAAACTTCTACCAACAACTATCTTAACTGGGCATCGGCCCGAGCTTCAACCCTGGCTGCCGCGCCGCTTGCGGAACAGCTGCTGAACCGCACCTATGGCAAGGCTGAGAAACATGGCGGCAGCAAGCTTCAGAAGCCACGGCCAGGGTGAGACCAGTTCAGGCTTGTTGAAATAAGAGATAACCACCACCAGCATCGAAGCCCATGCCAGTGCTGCCGCCATCTCCAACAGGATTCCGGAAGAAGGAGAACGTGAGCTCCAAGCTTTCTGGAGCCGCACGATAACGAAGAGCGAGAAAAAAAACAGCGGGCCGTAAAAAAAAATCCACTGCAAGAGGAGTGGCCAAGAAGAAAAAAAATAGCCGGCCAGGGGTTCCATCCAGTGAAGGACGTAATCGAAGCTAAAGCCCGCCAGGAATATCCCTGCCAGCAGCACCCAGGCGCGCTCGCGCCGTGCCCACTCTGGCTTCCAAGCCGCACGCAAAACCAGGTAGGATGCCGCCACACCCTTGCTTGCAAGATAGAGATGGAGCCAGGAAGTGAGAAAGATGACGAAAAAGAGATCGGCGAAAAGCAGAAGCCACATAGGCCGCGGGCTGAGTCCTTGGGCCAGAAGAAACAGGAGATCCTTAAGTGTGCTCCTGCGAGTAGCGATGGCCAGGAGCGCCGCCTGAAGCGAGGGGATCACAAGGAGCTGGGCATACGCTTCAAAGCGAAGGTCGAGCGACTGAAATCCCACCACCAAGATGGCATTTTGTGAAAGAACCAATGTTCCCAATAAAAGCAGCCAGTATTGAAGCAGTTTCTTCACAGTCTCAGCCTTGCCTGCTTGAGAGCAGCGCCGGGAGCGGCTTCGTTCTATGACGCACTTTTTTCTCGGACCCGTCAAGGTGTCAGTCCCAGAAAACGCGGACGAGACTGGGCCTCGGTACTCAGGAATCGGCTAAAATTGCCTCTGGCTGTCCAATTGAATCTTGGCTTTGTCTTGCTGCGATGAAATTCTTTTCTAAGATCTGGCTCTTGCTTTTTGCAGGGTACGCTGCCGGGACGTGGGGGACCGAATACTTTGCCGGCAGCGCGCTTCAGTTTTCTCTTAAGAAGGGCATTCTCTTAATTGCCGTGCCGACCTTTCAAAGCCTGATTCTCTTGTTGATGATTTCGGCAGTTCGCAATGGGTTGGGGAAGGTGTTGCGAAGACTCGGGTGCTCGTGGATATTGTGGGCCCTCCTCATTTTGGACTTTTCCTTTTTGTGGCTTGTGTGGTCGGAAGATACAACAGCACGGATGGCCGCCTATTTTCCTGTGGCGGTCGGGATAGGCGCCGGCGCCCCGTCCATCCGGCTTTCTCTGCTGGAACACCGGTTGGCTTTTGCCTTGCCAGGCTTGCTGTTTTTGCTGGCGTTTTTGGAGACGGCCTTGGTGAATTCTCTGGCGATCCGTGCCGTATTGATGACGCTACTGGTGCTCGCGCTCGTTTTCTTGGGTAAGGAGGTCGCCAAGGGGTTGCGCACTCTGCTGCAACTCACTGGGGTTTTTTTACTGCCGGCCATTTTAGTGTTGCTCCTAGCGGCATGGAGTCCTTCTTCTCTCAACCCATGGTACGAGAAGCTTGCTTCCGGCTTTTTTCTTCTTTCGACCACCCCGCTGGTTCTGGCGCTGTCTACAAAGAGACTTGATTGAGTTCCCGCCTTAGGGAGTTCCTTGCAGTCGCGCCTGCGACAGGACCGGCGCTGCGGATTCACTACTACTTTCAGGTAGGTACGAATCGGAGGCGCGCACGAAGCGCGAGCGGAGTGCGGTGCGTTCACGGCATCAGGAGCGCTCGTTGGCACTCGCGCCTCTGAAAAGACGTGCCTGCGCCGACGCTGATTTAAGCCGCCGCTCGATCGGAGGCGCGCACGAAGCGCGAGCGGAGTAAGCGCTTCCGGTTTAGGCAGCGAGTGCTCTTGCAGTTGTGCTTCCAATCAATGAGTTCTCATTTTCTGCGTCGTGAGAAAGCCACGACTACGGCCAGCCCGCTAAGGAAGAGGGCGCCCCAACCCAGGATGTCCGCTCTCGCGGAAGTCTCGGATCCACCGCCTTTTTCTTTTGGCTTAATCGTCGGCGCCGGAGCATTTGAGGACTTCTCAGGAAACTCAATCGGCTGAGTGGCGCGAACCCCGGAAAATTCACCCTGCGTGGAATCGAAAGTTTGCTCGATGCTCTGCTCGCCGATTTTCCCGAAAAAGCGAAACTGGTAATCACCTTCACGGGTGGGAAGGACAAAGGCAAGATACTGTCCGGATTCTCTAAAGTGTGGCCGCAGCTCCAGCGTTCGCCTTTGCCCGCCGAAAGAGATTTCCAGCCGCAGATGTTTTTCCAAGTCCTTTACAGGCTTCTTTGCTCGTGAAACCGCCAGCGTCACAGCATTGGGTTGGCCCGCATAGGCAGGTTCGTTTTGCCATCCGACGCGAAACTCATATCCGCCGACTTCACGATGTTCGTGCGCCTGCACCGGGTCGGGGACCAGTACAGCGAACCAACAAATCAGAAGGGCACTTCCGTGGTGGGAAGGAAAACCAATTTTTTTTATCATGTATAACCCATGACACTGAAAATGGTTAGGTCGTGAGCGGCGCAAGCTGAGCCGCTGCAGACGCCTCTGTGAGTGTGCAGTATCGGAAGGACTTCCGCCAAAAGTCAATTTAAATATCAGATTTCCGTTGACACGCAGAGATAACCGGTGTTAACTCACATTCCGCTTCCAGGTTTGCCGTTGCGGTCTGTTTTGGAGAAAGACCTTTTCTCTGTTGCGCTTCCACCTGTGCATCTTAGCCAAGGAGGAGTCATGAGTACCAAGCGGGGGATCAATACTATTTTTCTTCTAGCTGGCCTGTCCATTTTGTTCTTATCCCAATTTACTGCAGCGCAAATCACGACCGGAACCATTCTGGGAGTGGTCAAAGACAGCACAGGAGGGGTACTGCCCGGAGTAACAGTGACAGCGCTTCACCTTTCCACGAGAACCGACCGTACCACTGTTACCGACGACGGGGGCCGCTATCGCATTCCGCAGCTTCCCCTGGGGGCCTATGAAGTTCGGGCAGAGCTTACTGGATTTCAGACCACGATTCGCCGGGGCATCACGCTGGCGGTGGGACAAGAGGCGGTCATCGACATTTCCATGAACGTGGGTGAAATGACGGAACAGGTTGAGGTCACCGGGGAGGCCCCACAGATTGAAACAACCACCTCGACCATTGCCGGTTTGGTGGATGAGAAGAAGGTGCGCGACCTCCCCTTGAATGCGCGCAGCCTCATTGAGCTGGCGCCACTTAAGACCGGAGTGGTCTTTGCAGACACGGGACGAACCGACGTCTTCACCGGGTTCTCACGCAAGATTTCCATCGCAGGAAGCCGAGGTTATTCTTCCCTGTTTCAGCTTGACGGTTCCAGTATCACGGATCGGTCAGGATCGCCCGGGTCGGCAGCCGGCCTCCTGATGGGTGTGGAAACCATTCGTGAGTTCAACGTGGTGACTAACGCCTACAGCTCCGAATACGGCAGTCACACCGGTGGGGTTTTTAACGCTGTGACCAAGTCGGGAACCAATGAAATTCATGGGTCGGTATTTGAGTTCCTGCGCAACGACAATCTGGACGCGCGTAATTTTTTTGACGGTGCGGAAACGCCTGAGTTCAAACGCAACCAGTTTGGATTTTCATTGGGCGGGCCCATTGTAGAGAACCAAACCTTTGCTTTTGGGAGCTACGAAGCGTTGCGCGAGAATTTTGGAATCCCAGACATCTGGCAAAGCTTCAGCAGGGACGCCCTGCGAGGCTTTTTGCCTGATCCAGCCCGGCCGGGACAACTGCGTGAGGTTGGAGTTGCCGACAACGTTAAATCTTTTTTGTCGCTGATTCCGCAGCCGAACGGCCGAGACTTCGGTAATGGGTCGGCTGAGATTGTGCGCACGGTGCACCAGAAGTTGAACGAGGATTTTTTCACGCTCCGGCTGGATCATAACTTCTCGGATTCCGATACTTTGTTTGCCCGTTATACGTTTGATGATGCGACCCGCAGCATTCCTCGGGCGACCTTGAACACTCTTAACTTAAACGAGTCGCGCAATCAGTACTTCACTCTGGGTGAGACGCATATCTTTTCACCGCAGCTCGTCAACAAATTCACTCTAGGCGTGACTCGAGCCTACTTGAATAACTTCGATGAGCCGCTTGAAGGGTACCAGTTGCGTTCCTTTACGAGGTTCAGCGAAGTGAGCGGGTTTCCCATCTATGGAACCATTGCCGTGCAGCCTTTCGCCAAGGCGGGATTTCATTACCTGGGAAGCCGCATCCTGGCCACCATTTACGAGATCAGCAGCTACTTTCAGTTGAAAGATGACTTGACCTTCAACATGGGAAAACATTCTCTCAAGTTTGGGGGTGAAGCTGAACGCCGCCTGGACAACCGGACGCAGGGGACATTTGTGCGCGCAGGTCTGTGGAATTTCTTGAGCCCCGAGGACTTTTTGAGAGGAAGAGTTTTTCAATTCCTGGCAGTCATTCACGGCGAGCCGGACCGTTATTTCCGCCAGACTCAATTCGGGTTCTACATCCAGGACGACATCAAGCTGACTCCCCGTCTCACGATGAACCTCGGCCTCCGCTACGAACCCGCCACTGAACTGACTGAGAAATATGGCCGGATCTCAGGTTTTCGCCAGGATTGGAGAACAGTACGCGGTTTGAATCCCGCGGATGCGACCGTCGGCAATCCTCTCTACGACAATCCCTCCCTGAAAGCCTTTGCCCCTCGGATTGGCTTTGCATGGGATCCCTGGGGAGACAGCAAGACTGCAGTGCGGGCCGGTTTTGGCGTGTTTCACGATCAGCTGAGCGCACGATTTTCCGTCGGCGGCGACATCTCTGTTACTCCTTTGCTGGCGGCGCGCGGCGTGATTTCTGCACCGGTAGCACGAGTGCCCATTGATTTCCCCAACGCCTATTTCAGTCAGAACCAACTTCTGGGAGGCAACCTCGCCGCCGATGTCCACCAGTTCGATGTGGACCAGCCTTACGTTATGAAATGGAGCCTGGACATTCAACGCCAACTCATGGCCGACACCATGGTCGAAGTCGGCTACACGGGAAGCCGCGGTGTCCATCTGCCCTTGATCCTCAACACCATGAATGTGCCCCAAGCCCAACTTGTTGACGGCCGGCTCTTCATTCCCCAAGGCTCGCCCCTGCTTCATCCGCGGCTGGATCGTCTAAGAGGGGCCGTGACGTTTTCAAGCAGCAGCTACCACGCTTTGCGTCTGGAACTGAACCGGCGCTTTGCTGAAAGACTGCAGTTTCAGTTCTCCTACACTTTTTCCAAGAGCCTTGATGACGGCTCCTCCGCCCTGGGAATCACTGACTTTGCCGCTGATACTCCCGGACGCTACCTGGACATTCGAAACATTGGGTTGTCAGGTTTTGATGTGAAAAACAATCTGACTTTTAACTTCACCTACGACCTGCCGGGTAAAAACCTGAGCGGGGTGGCGGGCAAAGTCTTCGGAGGCTGGGCGGTCAGCGGCATCGGCCGTTTTGCCGACGGGTATCCATTTACGCTGACCTCGGGTGCCCTGGCTTCATGGATGCTGAATGTGGGCGACTATGTGGATCGAAACCCGGCTGTCAAAAAACCACAGATCGACGCACGTAATGTAAACCGTTACTACGATGCGAGTGTTGCTTTGTTGCCCAATCCAGGATTTGTTGGGAATATGGGTCGCAATGTGCTGAGAGGCCCAGGGGTAGCGAACTTCGACCTGGTGCTGAGCAACAACATTAAGGCCACCGAGCGTGTGTCGGTCCAATTCCGCGCGGAGTTCTTCAATCTGTTTAATCGCGCCAACTTTGGCCAGCCGGATACAGCGGTTTTTGACCGCGCCTCGCGCCAGGTCAGCCCTCGCGCCGGACGCATCAGTTCCACAACCACGACCTCAAGACAAATCCAGTTTGCTTTAAAGCTGGTCTTTTAACGCCAAGCCGCAGGGAGATGAAGACGGGTTCATCTCCCTGCGGCACTCCACCGACGGGATGCTATTTCGCACGCGTCGTGCTTTCCCTGTACAATTGATGGCGTGATTTGCTTGGTGTTGAGATCCGTTTGTCTTGCCGTTGTCGTGGGGCGGTTTCTGATCGTATCTTTAGCGGCTTCCGATCCGCGGCCTTCGCCTGAAGAGATCATCCAGCGATTTGCAGCGAAAGAAGCGGAGTTTGCAGAGGTCTGGAAAAATTACACCTACGTGCAGTACATCACCATGGAGGTGCTGGACAGGAGAGGCCGGGCTACAGAGCGTCAGGAATATAAAGTCGAGGTCTATTTCACTACTGCCGGCCAGCGCAAGACCAGGATCTTGAGCCAGCGAGGTGCACTGCAGTCAGTAAGGGTGACGGACGAGGACCTGGAAGATGCTCTGCACCGCCAGCCTTTTGTGCTGACCACATCGGAAGTGCCGCACTACGAGATTCAATACGAAGGTGAAGAGCGGGTGGACGAGCTCGATACATACGTTTTTGACGTGAAGCCCCGCGGCACGAAGGAGGGAAAGCGCTACTTCAAAGGACGGATTTGGGTCGACACTCAGGATCTACAGATCGTGAAGACCAGCGGCAAGATCGTTCCTGATCATCGTGATAACAAATTTCCCAAGTTCGAAACCATTCGCGAGCAGATCGACGGCAAGTATTGGTTCCCCACTTGGACCGAGGCGGATGATGTGTTGCGATTTGGAGGTCTTGGCGGATATCGGGATGTGCACGTGCGCGAGCTCATCACTTACGAGGACTTTAAAAAGTTTGAGGTAGGGACTTCCATTACCTACGACAAGCCGCTGGAGCAATAACGCGGGCCATTCCAGATTCCTCACCGGCAGGACAATTTCCCAGGTCCTCGCCCCCGCTGCTCGCCATGGTCTTCACTTCCATCCCTAAGTCTCTATCTTTCTTCAGGTTCCCTCCCAGAATTCCTGACTTACGATAGGTTCGTTCTTGCTAGAGACTAGAAGTGTGCGTGTTTTTGTCGAAAGGAATATGTCGACCAGCGGCCACGGCCAGTCAGAGGCGCGAATGTCCATGAGCGCACCTCCGCGAAAACAGTGAGCCGTTGATGAAGGCCCAAAGAAACGCAGTGGTTGTGGTCACAGGAGCATCGGCCGGAGTCGGCCGGGCCATCGTCCGTGAGTTTGCAAAAAGGGGAAACTGGATCGGGCTGGTGGCTCGTGAGCCGGACCGTTTGGAGGTGACCCGAAAAGAAGCAGCAGCCCTGGGAGGCAGAGCCATTGCGGTCGCTGCCGACATCGCTGACCCTGTTCAAGTTGAGGCTGCCGCACAGCGCGTTGAGGACGAGCTGGGCCCTATCGATATTTGGATCAACAACGCGATGGTTACCGTGTTCTCGCCCTTGAAGGAAGTTCAGCCGGAAGAGGTGCGCAGGGTTACAGAGGTGACCTACTTGGGCGCGGTCTATGGAACCATGGTTGCTCTGCGCCACATGCTGCCACGCGATCACGGCAGCATCGTCCAGGTGGGATCAGGTCTGGCCTATCGCGCCATTCCCCTTCAGGCGGCATACTGCGGCGCTAAACATGCCCTGAAAGGATTTACGGAATCTTTGCGGTGTGAGTTGATCCACGACAAGAGCAAGGTCAACGTAACGATGGTCCAGTTGCCGGGGCTCAACACAATTATTTACGAATGGGCCAAGAGCCGCCTCTCGAAAAAGCCACAACCGGTGCCTCCTATTTATCAGCCCGAAGTCGCCGCGCGCGCCGTTTACTAGGCGGCTCACCACCGCAGGAAAGAGCTGTGGGTCGGTGGCTCCACTGTGATCGCCATACTGGCGGGCAAGTTCGCTCCCGGCTTCTCTGATTATTATCTGGCAATGACAGGATATAGCTCTCAACAGACAGACGGGGATGAAAGCCCGGATCGACCGAGCAATTTATGGCATCCGGTCAAGGGTGCTTATGCCGCACATGGACCTTTTGACGAGCGTGCGCGAAAACACAGCTTGCAATTGTGGGCCGGGACGCACAAAAGCACCCTGGCGCTGGCCGGCATCCTGGCCATGGGAGTGTTTGCCATGTTTGCGGGCGGGCGGCGAGCGTCACTCCTTATCCGCCCAGTTGTGCCCTCACGCAAGATCCTCAGGCAAACCAGCGGCAAGATTCTTAAGCTTGCCGGCAGGAGCTGAAGTGTTTGACGTCAGTCCAGCCGTCCTCGCTCGTATTCATCCACATCGAGAGAAGTTTCACGTCAGTCAAGGGCGCTCGGTATTTCAATTTGGGGGGGATGGGTTGATTTCTGCGGGGTCCAATGACGGTTTGTTCGTGAGTAAAACGCGGATGATTTCCCTCTATCGTTATTTCGTGGATGCAAAGCCCCCCAGGCCCAACGTCATGGCTAACGTTAATCAGCACTCCTGGCTGGGATATTTCATCTGGTTGCCGCCCGGCATCCAGTCAGGACCGCACGACCCGGGCTCGGGTCAGATCGAAGAAATCTCACAACAGACTCTGGAACTCAAAGTCGCCAGGTATGTGGATGAAGTTGTCCATGAGGATCTCGATTTCACCAATTACAGCCAGAGCCCGACCCGTTTCCGTTTTCAAATCGAATTGGACGCGGATTTTGCTGATCAGGAAGAGCTTCTGAACGCCGAAAGGCAACAAAGGGGAGAGCTGCGCCGAGAATGGCTTTCACATCTGAATGGATGCGCTGAATTCCGTTTTGCATATGCAGTTGAACATGGTTATTCCCACCAGGAGAATCAAGGTGTGGCAAGGGTCGATCGCGCCCTGTGGGTCCGCCTGACTGCTGCGGATTCTCCCCCTGTCTTGGAAGAAGGCCGGATCACGTTTTACATACATTTGCTTCCACACCAACGGTGGCATGCCTGCGTTGATTTCGTCCCATGGATCGAAAACAGGAGGCAACCCCGCGCGTCTGCGTGTGACTCGTCCCACGATAAAGGCTCCCCGTACGATCGGCTTCGACGCTCCTTCTTACAGTCATCAACCCGATTTAGGGTTCCTTTTGACGGGACGCTGATGCCCGTTCTGGTTGTGTTGCTCGAGCGCTCGAAACAAGACCTGGCCGCCCTGAGGCTCTACGATCTGGATCGGCGCGATGATGCCTGGACCATGGCAGCCGGGCTGCCGCTTTACATCGCCTTGTTTGGTCGCGACACCCTGACTGCCGCATGGCAGGCGGCGATGCTCGGACCCGAAATGATGCATGGTTCTTTAAGTCAGCTGGCTCTGTGGCAGGGAACCGAGGTGAATGATTGGCGGGACGAGCAACCGGGGAAAATGCTGCACGAAGCCCATGACAACCCGCTGGCCGTCCTGCATTGCCATCCGCGTACTCGCTACTACGGATCAATCACCACCTCCGCTTTTTACCCGGTGGTGGTCGCAGAATTGTGGCATTGGACTGGAAAGCTGGATCTGATTT
The DNA here is from genome assembly GCA_016211085.1 of Acidobacteriota bacterium. Classification (GTDB taxonomy): domain Bacteria; phylum Acidobacteriota; class UBA6911; order RPQK01; family JACQSY01; genus JACQSY01. The sequence goes on from JACQSY010000133.1 coordinate 18,123, forward strand.
ATCCGTTGCTTTACCCGGCTCAAAAAAGCATCCAGTGGCTGGACCGGTACACACGCCTCCGCGACGATGGCTTTTATTACTATCGGAGTCGTTCGGAACAGGGTGTGAAAAATCAAGGCTGGAAAGACTCGGGAGATGCCATTGTGTATGAGGACGGCTCTCAGGTGGAACCACCCATCGCTACCTGCGAAGAACAAGGTTTCGTCTACGCTTCGAAGCTCCAATTTGCCGAAGTTTTGTGGAGCGCTGGAAAAAAAGAGGAGGCCCGGCAACTCTTTCGCGAAGCACAGGAGCTGAAGCATCGTTTTAACGAAGTGTTCTGGATGGAGGATGAAGAGTTCGTAGCCTTGGGGCTGGACGGCCAGGGGCGGCAGATTCGAAGCATCACATCCAATCCCGGCCACTGCATCGCTACGGGCATTCTCGAAGACGCCCGAGTTGAAACCGCCGTCAATCGCCTGTTCGCTGCAGACATGTTCAGCGGATGGGGCATCCGAACTCTTTCGTCAGAACATCCTGCTTATAACCCCTACAGCTATCACCGCGGATCGATCTGGCCCGTAGAACATGGCTCGTTTGCCATTGGGTTCATGCGGTATGGATTGTGGGGGCAGCTTCACCAGATGGCGCGTGCCCTTATAGAAGCCGCAGCTATGTTCGACTATTACCGGCTGCCCGAACTTTTCAGCGGGCACCCGCGAGATAAGAACCATCCCTTTCCCGCACTGTATCCCAAGGCAAACTGGCCGCAGGCGTGGTCCGCGTCCGCAACCATATGTCTGGTGCAAGCCCTGCTGGGACTCTACCCGTATGCGCCTTTAAATCTCCTGTTTGTCGACCCCCATCTGCCTGATTGGCTTCCTGAATTGACGCTGGAGCAGTTGCGTGTGGGAGATGCAGTGATCAGTCTGCAATTTTTTCGCAACAGGGAAGGAAAGAGCGATTACCGGGTAATCGATCAACAGGGCGATTTGCACGTGATCTGGCAGCCGAGTCCATGGTCGTTGGTGGCGAACGTAGGAGAGCGGGTTCGCGACCTGCTGCTGAGCCTTTCGCCGGGGCGTTAGGTATCGAAATTGGCATTTCGGGTGACGCCGACACCATAAATGGGAAGGCCGGCTTTCAATTGCGCAGCGCCTTCCGCCTTTTCCTCTGGCGTTTTCCCCCTCGATCAGTGGCTCAGTATTTGCTGTTTGCCGCCGGGGCTTTTCCGGCTCCCCACGGAGCAGACCCGCGCAATGGATATTTTCTTGCAACCTCTGGTTCGAAAACTGCCCGACCTTTTAGAACAGGCGGGGATGGCATTTTTACCTACTTTGCCGCTCTTGGGCATGGTTTTCCTGGCGGCGAAGCTTCGCTCAAGGTGGGGCCTTGCTGTAATGGTGATGATTCCGGTCGCAGCGCTTTTCGCAAACCCAGATTGGCGTATCTTTTCCCATCACGGGCTGATGCATTTCAGCATTGTCTATGAGCTATACCAGCAAGGGACTTTACCTGAGAACTCACTGTTCGCGGGCGAATCGCTGCGTTATCCCTATGGCTATCATGTAGTGGTTGCCTTTCTTGTCAAACTGCTTAACGCAGCCCCTTCCTGGCTCTTCATTTTTGGAAATCTTCTAGCGCTGGCGCTGCTGGTTTTCTTGCTGGACAGCTCTTCGCAAATGATTAGTCAGGACTGGAAATTTCGGAGTGCGGCCGTGATGTTTTGTTTGGCAGGACCGAGCATCTTCACTTTTGGCCCGTTATTACGAATGCTGGATTTGATGGGGATTCCTGCAGAGTATCGTCTGATTCCACTTCACAAGTTCACTACGGTCAGCAGCAATCCGTTGGGTCTTGCCTTCTTTGCGCTCACTCTGCTGGGGGCTATGAAAGCCGTAAGGGACGGGACACAAAAAGCAACCCTGCTGTGCATGGCTACGGGCTTGATTGGCGTGAGATTTTTTTATCCCGTGTACTGGCCGGTGGCCGCTTTAGCCGTTTTAACGGCCCCTTTATTTTCCGTCACGGAACAGAAACTCCGCTCGGCAATAGGGGCCTGCGTGCTGGTTGCCCTGACCGGTCTCCTGACTTTGCTCATGATTCAATGGTTTCGCTGGGGCGGCGGATTTCAAGGGCTGCTTGCCGGCCCCAGGCACCTGCTGAGGAACTCAGCGGTCATCCTGCCGAATATTCTTCTTATGGGACTTCTGCTGGTGTGGAGGCGAAGCAGGCTTCGCGAATCAGGTGATACTCGGCGTCTGCTGCTTTTCCTTCTCTGTTTCAGCGGTTCGGCTTTGCTGCTCTACCTTGTGGCTCATCTTCCCACTCATGCGGAATACAAGTACTTGTCGGCAGGCTTGTTCACGTCGGGAATAGTTGGCGGGTGGATCTGGCGTCAGCTGCTCGAGAAAAAAAAGCTGTTGGCCCTGCTGGTGCTGTTTTTGACCCTCCTCCCATTCGGCGCTTACCTGGCGGACCGCCACAGTCGCTGGAAAGCCGTGGGAGGTCTCAAGACGGAGGGGAAATTTATAGTCCGCACGTCGAAAGAAGAACAGGATCTTTACCGGTGGATCCTGGAGAGGACTCCTTCAGATGCAGTTTTCATTGATGACGAGATGGACATCCCTCCGCTGAGCCACCGCGTTCTCTTCATTGGATTGGACGGGCGATACCATACACGTCTGCACAACGGCTGGGGGATGCCTGTTGACTCGATTTTGAAAGCATTGAACGGCGTGGATCCCCAAGCGGTAGAAAAGCGGCGTCGCTTGGCCCTCACCATCTTGCAAGGCGAGGTGCCGACCGCGTCTCCTGATTGGAGCGAGTTGGAGCATCTGCGGGCCTCGCGCCCGATTTACGTGGTTTCCCGCAACGGGAAGTCATCGCAGAAGCTGGCGGCGAGCGGCCTGCTGCGCCAGGTTCATTCGTCAAAGGGCGTCGAGGTTTTTCAGATTGCAGAAGAACCACACTTCGCCCGACAGTGATTTGCCGCGACTGCGGCCTGGTCGGTTTTATTGCTATGATCAACTCCGTGCTTGAGGTAGCGCGCGGTCTTCCCGTAGGAGCAGAGCTGCTCAAAGGAGGAGGCGTTCATTTTCGCCTTTGGGCTCCGCGCCGCAAGAAGGTGAGCGTGGTTCTTGAAGGGGAGGCCTCCAACCGGTTTGAGAACCCTCGGGAGATTCCTCTGACAGCAGAAGGACGCGGATATTTCTCAGGCTTGGTTTCAGAAGCTGCGGCGGGAACCCTCTACAGGTTCCGCCTGGATGGGGAAGCGAGGCTGTTGCCCGACCCAGTATCCCGGTTCCAGCCTGAAGGCGTGCATGGGCCTTCGCAGATTGTTGATCCCTGGCAATTCCCATGGACTGATCATAACTGGTCTGGGGTTCAGCTGCGCGGACAAGTGCTTTATGAGATGCACATCGGCACCTTCACTCCCGAAGGAACATTTAAAGCTGCAGCAAAGCAGCTGCACGAATTGGCTGAACTGGGAATCACCACCGTCCAAGTGATGCCGGTTGCCGAATTTCCAGGCCGGTTCGGCTGGGGCTACGACGGGGTTTTCCCTTTTGCTCCTACCCGGCTGTATGGCCGGCCGGACGATTTCAGGCATTTTGTGGAGGAAGCACACCGCTGCGCTCTTGGCGTGATTCTCGATGTTGTTTATAACCATCTCGGCCCGGATGGAAATTATCTGAAGGAGTTTTCGGAGGATTACTTCACGGACCGTTACACCACAGACTGGGGGGAAGCTATCAACTTTGATGGAGAAAGTTGCGGCCCGGTACGTGAGTTTTTCCTAGCCAACGTGGCTTACTGGATACGTGAGTTTCATCTGGACGGGTTTCGCATGGACGCCACCCATTCAATTCACGACCAATCTGATCCGCACATCCCGGCCGCTATCAGCCGTCATGCGCATGAAGCTGCGGGTAAGCGCTCCATCATGATCATTGCTGAAAATGAACCCCAAGATACATCGTTGGTCCGTCCTCTTAACGAAGGCGGCTTTGGCCTGGGCGCTCTGTACAACGAAGACTTCCACCATGCTGCTCGAGTAGCTTTGACCGGCAAGCGGGAAGCCTACCTCACCGATTACAGAGGCAATCCACAGGAACTCATTTCAGCGGTGCGTCACGGTTTCCTGTTTCAAGGGCAGTTTTACGCCTGGCAGATGCAGCGCCGGGGTAGTCCGGCGCTGGACATTCCAGCTCAGCACTTTGTCACCTTTCTTGAAAATCACGATCAGATTGCCAATTCGGGGTCGGGAAGGCGCTTGAACCAGCTTTCGCACCCGGGGAGGCTTCGCGCGCTCACCGCGCTGCTGCTGGTGGCCCCTCAGACGCCACTGTTGTTTCAGAGCCAGGAATTCGCCTCCTCCAAACCCTTTGCTTACTTTACCGATCATCGCAAAGAACTGGCGCGACTGGTCCGGAAGGGGAGACTTGAATTTCTCAGCCAGTTTCCTTCCCTGGTTGATCTTGAAGCCCAGTGGAAAATCCCCGATCCCTCGGATCGAAAGACGTTTGAAGCCTGCAAGATCGATTTCGCCGAGCGTGAACTGCACTCATCCGCCTATCGCCTGCACCGGGACCTGTTGAGGTTGCGGCGGGAGGATCCCGTTTTCCAGGCGCAGCTCAGCAGCCGGATCGACGGTGCGGTTCTTGCGAGGGATGCCTTCGTTCTACGTTTTTTCGGGGAGCAAGGAGATGATCGATTGCTGGTTGTAAATTTAGGGATTGATCTGGATCTCACTCCCTCACCAGAGCCGCTGCTGGCGCCGCCTCGTTCCCGCCACTGGCAGATACTCTGGTCTTCGGAAGATGTTGCCTATGGAGGTGTCGGAACTCCCTCCATTGAGTTTCTCGGACGCTGGCGTTTCCCGGCATGCTCGGCAGTTTTAATGACCTCAGTGGGAGAGGGGAGAGCTTTGCCGTGAGCCGTTCCCCCTGGGTGGAGCCCGATCAGGCAGGAAGCGAAGTCCTGTTGAGCCGGGAATGGCTGGTCACCAACGGACTGGGCGGGTACGCATCAGGTTCGGTCGGTGGAGCATGCACGCGTTGCTATCACGGCTGGCTAATCGCGGCGCTGCCCGCGCCCCTGGGTCGCAGGGTGATGCTCAACCATCTCTCTGAAGAAATCGAGTCGGCAGGCGGACGGTTTCAGCTGTCAGGTGAAGAACTGGATGAACTTTCCCTCGACTTGAGCGGAGCGCGCCATCTTTCCGAGTTTCGACTGGACCAGGGGCTTCCCGTCTGGCGCTATGAAACCAGCGACGTAGTCCTTGAAAAACGCCTGTTGCTGCCGCACCTCCAAAACACGGTACATGTAAGCTACAGGCTCCTGGAAGCGCCCGGGAGGACCATTCTGCGCGTACGCGCTTCCCTTCACTTCCGCGCTCACGAGGCGGCGGTCAGCGAACTGTTGGAGAAGCCGTACGTGATGAACGCCGTTGGGGAACAGTACGAATTTTCTGACGGTTCCGAGGCGCCTCCCCTGCGGATGACCGTGAGTGGAGTGGCTTCCTCTCTCGTCCTTGATGGCGGCCGCTTCCGAGGGATTTACTACCGAGTGGAGCGCCGGCGCGGATATGAGTCGCGAGGGGTGTTGTGGAGCCCTGGTTTTTTTCAAATTGAGCTCACTGCGGACGAACAGGTTACCCTGATTGGTTCAACGGAACCATGGGAAACAATCCTGGCGCTGGAGCCGGAGGAGGCTTGGCAATCAGAGCTGGAAAGACGCGAGCGTCTTATGACAGCCGCCGACTCACGCGCGCGCAACGGATTTGCCGCCGAGCTTGTGCTGGCTGCGGACCAGTTCGTGGTTGTTCCCATCACTCGCATGGCGGATGCTGCCCGAGCCTATGCTTCTGGAGATGAGGCCCGTACCATCATCGCCGGCTATCACTGGTTCACAGATTGGGGACGGGACACCATGATCAGCCTTGAAGGACTCACGCTGCTCACCGGCAGGCACCTTGAAGCGGGATACATCCTGCGCACTTTTGCCCACCACGTGCGGGATGGCCTGATACCTAATCTGTTTCCTGAGGGTGGGCGGGAAGGACTCTACCATACTGCCGACGCCACCCTTTGGTTTTTTCATGCCGTTGACCGCTACCTGCAGTTAACAGGAGAACGTGACACGCTGCGACAACTGCTTCCGGTCCTGATCAGCATCTTCGAGTATCACGTCAGGGGAACCAGTTTCGGAATCGGGGTCGATCCAGAGGATGGCTTGCTGCGGCAGGGGCAAAGCGACTATCCGCTGACGTGGATGGATGCGAAAATCGGAGATTGGGTAGTGACTCCACGGCGCGGAAAGGCGGTGGAGATCAATGCGCTCTGGTATAACGCGCTTCGCTTGCTGGAGCGCTGGGTCCGCGAGGAAAAATCCGATCAAGTCGACGCTTTAGAGATTCTTGAAGCCGCCGAAAAGGTCCGCCGATCCTTCAATCGCCGCTTCTGGAACCAAGAGACAGGTTACCTTTTCGACATTGTCGACGGCGAGCTCGGAGACGACCCGGCGCTACGTCCCAATCAGCTTTTGGCCATTTCACTGCCTTACCCCGTCCTCGATCCGGCATACTGGAAGTCCGTGGTGGAAGTGGTTGCCGGCGAGTTACTGACCCCAGTGGGACTGTGCACTCTTTCCCGCGAGCATCCCGATTACAAACCAAAATATGACGGAGACCTGCGCGCGCGCGATGCCGCTTATCACCGGGGAACCGTCTGGCCCTGGCTGATGGGCCCGTTTGTTGATGCCTGGATGAAAGTGCATCCGGAAGATCAGAACGTGAGGAGGTTTTTGGACGGTTTCGTTGCGCATCTTGGTGAAGCCGGCATCGGTTCGATCAGCGAAATCTTTGACGCGGAGCCATCCTTTACTCCGCGCGGCTGCATCGCTCAAGCCTGGAGCGTAGCTGAGGTACTGCGGAGCTGGATCCGGGTGGCCGAATAGCGCGCAAAAGTGTCTGACTTTGCAGGGCATGCTTCGAACGGTCTTTAGAGTGCGACGACGCATCGCCCGCCGTGAAACGGTCTGATGCGACCGCACTTTGAGATGGGAGAGGGCCTCCAAGCAGTCGCGCCTCTGATTCAGCCACAGCCCAGATAGCCCTGCGGCTTCTATTGCCGCTTACAAAAAATCAACTCGGAATGATAGGCATTGACTAGTTGCGGAGCCTCTCCAACCCGGGCGTACCCACGACGGCGGTAAAACTCCTGTGCAACGGTGTTGAAATCTGAGACATAGAGGTAAAGAGAGGAGGTAAAACTAAAGACTTTATTTTCGATAGAATTCAAAAGCTGCGTTCCCAGGCCATTTCGTTGAAATCCCGTCTGTACTGCGATGACGTTCAAAAATCCGCCCTCTCCGAAAGGTGAGTTCTGCTGATAATCTGCGGCTGCCACTGAACGGTCCTCGTAACGCAGAACGTAAAAGGTGCCCCGATCGTACCCGTGCCATAATGCTGTCTCCAGGTCCAGCCAAGAGAAACCGTAAGTTTTCCAGGGATCCAGACCGCTGAGCAGGAGGGCCCACGTGCGAACATCTTTCCCCGATCCGAGCGCGATTTCCAGTGGAAGTTGTGGGTGCCACAGTGTCACCAGGATGTGACTTCCTCCTCCCGGCTCGGCAACTCGGGTTGAAAACTGCCCCAGCTTTCTTGGTTATGCGATGGCCAGTGCGCGCAGCACCTGGTCAAGAGCATCGCTATCGACCGGCTTGGAAATATAGTCCGCGCAGCCGGCGCGAAGCGCCTCTTCAGGACCCCAAAGGCCGGTAATCGCGACCACCGGAATGTCGGAAAGAGTCGGGTCTTTCTTCAGCCGACGTGTCGCTTCCAGTCCATCCATGATGGGAAGATAAAGATCCATGAGGATCAGGAACGGATGCTCTTGACGCGCCAGCTCCAAAGCTTTTAGTCCGTCTCCTGCTTCAATAACGCGGTGCCCCTGGGCTTCCACCATTGCCCGGAGCAGATAACGGCTGTCACGGTTATCGTCTACTACCAACACGGTGCGGTCGCGATTTTGTCTTTTCATGCAGGTCACTTGCAGGCTGGCGGAACCCCGTCGCCGAGCCTCGCTTCCTCCTATATCAAGATTATCTACTAAGACGCTTCACAACGGAAAAAGTTGTTTTTTTTTGCTCCCCCAAGGAAGCATTCTCCCAATTGTGTGTTGCAGCCTGCGACCAGTTCATCGAAGGCTTCAGGGAATTGAAATAAGGTCCAGAGCTCTCCAGAGACATGTAAATCAGTTTAACCTAGGGGACCGTTGCTATGATAGCCACACTTCGCATTGCTTCTAGAAGGGAAGAGAGAAGGGAAGGATGGCACGCTCCCAATCCAGAAGCAAGTCGAGCCGGATCAACGTCTGATTGCAGGTCTGGTACGCAATACGCGCCCCTGCTGTTCAAAGAGGGGGCCGCCTTGGCCTCCACATAGCGAAATGCATTCCAGAGGTGGGTCTCATCGAGCATGCAGGCGTAAAAGGTGCCAGACCCTGTGTCCAGTGCAGCGAGGACAATGGGTTAGCGGTGCATTGCGAGCGTGTCACCCTTTTGGTCCTTGGGCAGCTTTTTTTATTTTTCAGTAAGGCTAAAAAATTCCTGCTGGTCCTTCATCCGGTAATACGGCTCTTCAGGATTTATCAGTACGTCGAGCACATAAGGCACATCAGTCTTTAAGGCTTTCTCGAGCGCCGGTTTGAATTCTGAAGGGTTTTCGACACGAGCGCCGGCTGCTCCGAAGCTTCGCGCGAAATCATCAAATCGGGGATTGCTCAAATTGCACCCGATGTGACGGCCCTGATAGAAAGCGCTCTGAAACACCCGCAGAACACCAAAGGCAAAATCATTGAGCACCGCCACCACCACGGGAATCTTCTCCCGCACCGCTGTTTCCAGATCCTGACTCACCATCAGAAAATCACCATCGCCGACCAGGCAGACCACTTTCTTTTCCGGATGTGCCAATTTAGCGCCTAGAGAAGCGGGGAACACATAGCCCATCGAGCCGAGTCCCGTGACGGCATGGATCTGGTGGCGCGGCTGGTAGATGGGAACCTTGGTCATAAATGATGTGTGCCATCCTGCTCCAACGCATACAATGGCATCTCTTCCCAGCAGGTCGGAACAATCCTTTACGACGCGTTGCATTCGAACCGGTGCTGAATCCATGGGCACATCAAAAAATTCCTTCATTTCCAGGTGCCAAAGTTCCCGGAGCTGCCGGACGCGAGCCGTTGGCGTGGCCCTGCTCCTCATTCCCACAACAGTGCACCACAGTTCTCGCATAAACATTCCTGGGTCGGAGAGAACCGCAATATCTACAGGAAACTGTCGCCCCAATTCGGCTGGATCAGGATCCACCTGGATAATCTTGTGAAGTGGGGTGATGAGGTTCCAGTCCAGCGTATGCACATCGTCGAAATCAAAACTGAGTGCCAGGATTACATCAGCGCTGCGCACTGCCTCCTCAGCCGTTCGATCGCCGTAATGCGCGGCCGTGACACCGAAATAAAGAGGATGGTCATCAGCTACAATCCCCCGGGCGGAAGCGGTACAAACCACAGGGATTCCCATCCAGTCACACACTTCGGTCAACGCAGGGTTCACTACCGACCAACCCGCACGGCCCCCGACGACTATGACAGGCCTTTGCGCCGATAGGAGGAGGTCGGCCGCTTTCTTGACCGCTTCCAAATCGGGGGAACATTGGGAGAAGTACTGGCCGTCACTCTTGAAAAACTCTATCACCTGGGGGATCTCTTCCCTCGCCAGGTCCTTTGGAACGTCAATGTGCACCGGCCCCGGCCTGCCCATTCGCGCACGATGAAAAGCCATCCGCATGACCCGAGGCAGCTGTTCAGCGCGGGTCACCTGGAAATTCCACTTGGTGACCGGCTTCAACAGCGAGATGGCGTCGAGTTCCTGCCAGGCATCCCGGCCTTGTTTTTCCCGTTCGAGATTGCCGCTGATCAGAACCAGCGGGATAGAGTCTTTGAAAGCGGTGCCCAGCGCCGTAACCATGTTGGCGACGCCGGGACCCCGGTGCGCAATAACCGCTCCTGTTTTTCCGCTGGCCCTCGCGTACCCATCGCTCATGTGAGCGGCTGACTGCTCGTGACGCACTGCGATGTAACGAAGTCGCGGTTCGTCCCGGATGGCATCAAGAATGTCCAGGACAGTGTCCCCCAAGAGACCCGGGACAAACTTCACCTCGTTATCAACAAAAGATTTCACTATGTACTGAGCTACCTTCATACCCATCCCCCCTGGTGTGGCACACCCTCAACCGTATTTGTGTTGGTTCGCCGCTACGGAAACAGAGTCACTGTAATCGCGAAGGCGAAAGAGATTATTAATTCTATCTCTGGCCGGTCAGGGGGATCAACCCGGGGGCACGCTCGCAAAGCTGATGAACGCGGCCTGTCCCAGGGTTTGAAGCTGCCTCAGTAGGTGTGGATCAGCCGGGTTCCTTTGATGGTGAATCCGACGGGGATCAGGTAAGCGGAAACAATTTCCTTGGGCTTAATCGCGGTATGCTCTTCGAGTCCGGATTCATGGAAGATCGCCTCACCTTCTGCCGACCAGACTTCGCCAAAGTTGATGTTGGCGCTCACTGTCTGCACCAGTTGGTGTACCAGCGGCTTGCAACCTGTGCTGACATCGGCACTGGGAAAGTGGATGGTGTGAAAAAGATCGGTGCCGAAAGGTGAAGGGAGTTGCTTTGGAGAAATCTTTTCTTTGAGACGGATCCGGCCCGTCACCAGCCGCTCGCCGTGAGCTTCGCATATTGCAGCATAGGTCGTGCCGGAACCGGCTTTCCCTAAAGCCGGATTGAGATCATGTAAGTGTCTGTTGCTTGAGCCCATGTGCACTCGGCCTATTTTCTTTGGAAAGCCCATGAACCAGCCGCGCGCCATGCTGAAGTCCTTGTTAACCCAGATATAGACACAGCGGTGTCCTTCAACACCTTGATAACTGCAGCGTACGCCGATCAAGCATTCCTGGTACTGAACTCGCTCCGGATTGGTGGCCAGCATGTCTCCAGCTTGAGCCCAGATTCCCTGCCAGTCCCCAAACCACACGTAAGCCATATCCGGCTGCTCGCGAGACGGTTCGAGCGGTTCGGGAAGGAGCTTGCGGATTTCGTTAGGGTCCGTTCGAAAGTTAATGGCGATCAAATCCACGCCAAAATTCCAGGGCAGGCCGCCCACGATTTGAGCCTTCCCCTGAGGTGAAAAGGGGACCGCGTAGCCTTTTAGATCAGTGAGTGGACTCATTTTTTCTCCTTATCATAAATGACGAACGCGCGCTGTCCGTGCCCGGTCAACTGATGCCGGTGAATCGGCAGCAGGCAGATTTTCAGCATTGGGAGGACTTGAACGCCGGAATATTCCGGCCTCCCAACTCGAGGGAGGAATGCGCATACAAGGATCGGCAAAACTGGCCCTGCTGATTTCCTCCAATGCCTCGACTAAATGTGCGCACTCTTTCATAGTACGAATCCCGACCCGTATGTACTGCGGTAATCCAAACGAAGAGCAATCTCTCACACAAATTCCCTGCTGAAGAAGAAGGATGCGCAGCAAGGGGGCGTCCCCCGCTTCCACCAGCAGGAAATTAGCGGCTGAATCATAAACACTGAAGCCAATGCGCTCCAGTTCCTGCCGGAGATAATACTTGGCTTCTTGAATGCAGCGCCTGCTCTTGTCCGTATAGTCGTCCTCGTCAAGCGCCGCTAATGCTGCCGCCTGCGCCGCCGCGTTGACACTCCAGGAAGGTTGCAAGGAGTGAAGGCCTCGGCACGTTTGCTCTGAAGCCATGGCGTATCCAACGCGCAAACCGGCCAGCGCATACTCCTTGGTAAGCGAACGTAGAATAATCACATTGGAGTGGACAAGCAAATCCGTGGCAACCCATCTTGACTCGGCAAAACAAGCGTAGGATTCATCCAGAACCACCATGACTGGAGCCACAGCGCTTATCAGCCTTTCCACATCTTGCCTCGAGAGATAAACTCCCGTGGGATTGTTGGGATTGCACAAGAAAATCAGCGACGGCTGAAGTGGTGGAATTCCCTGGAGAGCCCCTTCCATGTCCCACCGAAATTGATCCGCGCAAGAAGCCTCGAAAAAGTGTACTTCCGCACCGCGTTTCCGGACCGCGCATTCGTACTCGCCGAATGTTGGAGCCATGATGACCACCGGCCGGTTGTCGCTCAGAAGGAGATCTGCGCTCAGGTGGATCAGTTCGGTCGAGCCGTTACCGATCACAATTTGTTCTGCCGGGACTTGATTCAGAACGGAAATCGCTTCCCGCAGCCGGAGATTGTGTGGATCGGGATATCTGGCAGGATCCAGTGAGGCCAGTGCTTCCATGGCAGAAAGAGGCGGCCCGAGTGGATTGATGTTAACGCTGAAATCCAGGACCTCGTAACAACTCAAGCCGTGAATGCGCAATTCCTGTTCCGTAAGCCCTCCATGAATACGCTGCGATGCGATGCTACCGGAGTGCCAGTCTGCGGTGCTTTTCAAGACGGTTCTCCTCGGGAAATACACCTTTTGCATTCCAGCTCAACGGGTGGACTGGAATTCTTGTGAAAAGAAGCGACCCGCCAGCAGGATGGGTCGGAGGCCACAAAACTGCCGGTAGAAAAATAGGCGATGGAACGACAACCGTAACACCGCGAATTCAGAGGACAGCTGGCACACGCGCCCTGCAAGGCCCGGCGAATGTTACGCGCAACCTGGAAGACCTCCGATTCGCTGAGAATGGTTGCCAGTGGCTGATGGCGGATGTTGCCGGCTTTGACAGGAACTCCTGAGCACGGCTGGACGTTTCCAGTGGCATCGATGAAGCAGCCGATATGGTAACGCACGCAGGCGCGCCCTCCATGCCATGGGATGTCAGGTTCCCAGAGGAACCCAAAAGAACGATCAATGTCTGAAAGTATCTGATAAAGGTGATGAAGTTCAGCCGGGGAAACTTCGAGGCCGGAAGTCTCTTGTGCGCGACCCATCCACTGGAGGCGGCTGATGGAAGGTGTGATGCGGTTGGCGCGCGCCCAGCGCCAGAGTTCTGGAATCTCATGCAGGTTGTCGCGACAGACGGCGGCGTTGATGGCCAGGGGCAGTTTCCGGGTGTATCCAGCCGCAATCAGATGCCGCAGGCCGTTTAGAATCAAACTATGGCTTCCTTCCTTAGCTGCTAAATGGTTTTGAGTCGCGGGAGAGAGGGAGTCGAGCTTGACACATGGCGAGATTCTCAAATTAAAAAGCTCTTGAGCGATCTCGCGTGTAATGCGACTGGCATTAGTGAACATCAGCACCTGAATGCCGCGCTGAAAGGCGTGCCTGGCTGCAGGGAAAAATTTTTTATCCAGAAGCGGCTCGCCCCCAGTCAGTGTCAGCGTACGCAATCCCAACGCTGTCGCCTCATCGACGAGTTTCAGCACTTCTTCCTGCTGCAGTTCCCCGGCGACCCGTTCATTGGGAGTGGCATAACAGTACCGGCAGCGGAAATTGCAGAGATGGGTCAGCTGGATATCCATCGAGAGCAGTCCGCCGCGGCGGGCGGCTTCGATCTCTTCAGGAGTGAATGCAAAAGAAAGACCGGGAGAATGAATCCGCGGTGCGGCCGGACCTGAAGCAGTGCGCAACATCATTAATGGCCCAGTTTTTGCCTCATTTTCTCGACCACCCTTTTTTCCCACGACACTGGTTCGGTTCGAGGATCCCATTCTTGCCGTCGCTCGGGAACCTTGATCAGCGCGTCGATGAGCATTTGTTGGCCGTAGGTTCTCCAGCCCAGCGGTCCCGGCAACCCCGAAGGATCACCCCAGGCGCAAAGGCCGTCCTGAATAATGATGGAATCTGAGACCGGCTGAACTCGGGTGCCCAGCGCCCAGATCACATCGCGCAGGTCATACGGGTTTATATCCGGACCGACGGCGATGTAATACTTGTTGGAATTGCCGATGTAACGGTGGGGACAGGCATAAAGGGCGGAGAGGAGCGTTTTCCCGTAATGAGGAGATTTCTCGGCGCCGTCGACCGACGTCTGGACAATGATCGTTTCCATGTCATACGCGACGAGATCCTGCACCATATAATCATTGTGCCGGAGGTAGTTAATGGCTTCGGCCTCAAAAAATAAATCAGCAAAAGCCGTATGCGGGCCGGCGTGATTCAGTCCGCTGCCCGACCAGGTGGTCATCCATAAAGGATTTTTGCGATGGGTGATGCATTTGATCCGAAAGATAGGCATCATGTCCCCGCCCGTGAGGTGTCCCTGGTAAACTCCTTCTGCATATTTGGGAACCAGATAGTCCTCGGGCAGGAATTCACCTTCTATCACGTACTCGGCTTGTGCTGGCACCATCAATCCGGGAATGGTTTCCGATTCCACCACCTCCACCGGCATGCCGTTGAAGCCGCCCGCCACGGCGTATTCATCAATTCCGTCCTTGGGCCATACCAATCCGCTGCGGACGGCAGAAGTGGCCACAATTCCCGGATCGTTACACATGGCGTAGGCGGCAGGCATCGGCTTGTTGATCTTTTTGAAGCGGTCCCGGTAGTACATTCCTCCGTCGCTGGCGATGGGCCCGTCGTAAATCATGGCGCAGCACATGTAACGTTTACGCCATTCTTCAGGGAAGGGTTTGGAAACGTCGCCATTATCCCATTCAAAAAAACCGGTCCGCCATATCGCGAGATCGTGGGTGCGCGACTCAGGATCATTGATGATGAATTGACCGCCGCCGCAACCGCTCCAGGGGATGGTTTCGAATTCCACCCAGTTGCGCGGAGCGTCGCGATAGAGGTCAATATCCACTTCGCGAATGACGACTTCCTTGACGGGAGCGTCTTTGCGAGGCACGAGCCGGGGAGTCAGCAGGTTGTTCTTTAGATTTTGCAGCTTCCTGCACAACTCCTCCTTGTTGCTCACACCGCACATGCGCAGAATACGGTTCCGGTCCGCCCAGGGGTTGACCACCACCGGGATATCGGGCCGATTGTTGATGGGCTTTTCAATAATTCCAATGGGAGCGTTAGGAAGGGAGTGAAGGTAACGTACCAGCGCCCGCATTTCGCTCTCCATCATTTTCCCATTGGCGCCGAAGCATCGGATGACGCGCATCTGCTCTTCACGCAAGTCTGCCGGTACCGCATCAACAATGGAATCCGGGTCACCGCATTTGAGGGGGGTCTTGATTCTGATGGCCTGACCCAGCTTCTCTTCCTCAGCAAGCCATTCACGAAAAGATCTCCAGGGATGAGGCATGAAATCTCCTTTTCAAGCGAAGCCAATGTAACGATCACCGGGATAAGCCTCCCCGGGGATACTTACTTCCGAGGCAATTCCTATTCCACTAAGATTTGGGTCAGAAAGCGCTGACTTTCTGCGAGTTTTCACCCCTGAGTGGGGGTAATCGCTCATGGTTCACCCGCCCTGGAGACGACGGCTTTGGAAGCACCCATCCTGCACCCTGGCCGCCTCAAATCGGTAAGCCATTCCGCTTTCTTTCACACTGGCATTCCCTTTGCTGAGGGAGGTGGGTTGGTTATGGCAGTCTATACGAGGGTGGGGTTGGCGGAGATCCAATCCTTTGCGTCCGAATACCGCCTTGGCAGGATTTACAGCATCCGGGGCATTCCGGAAGGTATTGATAATACCAATTACGTGGTTCTTACCGGCGCCGGCCCGGTGATCCTGACGGTATACGAGAAATGGGTCGATGAGGCGGAACTCCCGTTCTTCGTGGGACTGATGGATCACCTGTCGCTTTCCCTTCCATGTCCTCGCGCCCTTCCCAGGAGGGACGGCCGCTTTTGGGGGAGAATCAAGGGCCGTCCAGCGGCGTTTCTGACTCACCTTAAGGGTGCACCATTGCAGAAGATCAATGGCAGTGTCTGCCGCCAGGCCGGCAAGATTCTGGCCCGCCTTCATGTGGCGGCACAGAATTTTTCGCAGCAGCGTGACAATCGGTTCTCTCTGGAAGGGTGTTACGCTTTACTGGAGCAGTGCAAGACGAGGGCCGGCCGCCCCCCTTGGCTGTGCTTGGTTGAGAAGGAGTTAGCCTTTTTAAGGGAATCGTGGCCAAAACATCTTCCGTGGGGAATTATTCACGGTGACTTCTTTCCGGACAATGCGTTGTTCCAACAGAGGCGCCTGACCGGCATTGTTGATTTTTACTTTGCCTGTAATGATTTTCTTGCCTACGACCTTGTGATCTGTATGAACTCCTGGTGTTTTGATGCCGATGGAACTTTTGATGCGGCCCGGGCTGCACAGCTATTC
Source organism: Acidobacteriota bacterium (assembly GCA_016211085.1). Classification (GTDB taxonomy): domain Bacteria; phylum Acidobacteriota; class UBA6911; order RPQK01; family JACQSY01; genus JACQSY01. Next base: position 34,416 of record JACQSY010000133.1, read on the forward strand.
TCTGGCTACCAGGAGGTGCGCACCCTCAGCAAAGGCGAAGTCGATTCTCTGTCGGTTCTGGCACGGGGAGCTGCGGTCCGTTTCATCCTTACCCGATTTCTCAATCAGTTCGATCGCGGGCCCGGCCTGCTTCTGATGCCGCGAGATCCCCTGGAATATTTGAATCGCCTGCAGTTTTACCAGCACCGCGCAGGTCCGTTTGTCGAGCTGGGCCCTGGGTAGCCCCAGGCCAACAACCCATCGCGCACTCCATAACCGCTTTCGCTTCCCCCTTCGCTCATCTCTGCCCCCTGCCCAAAAGCAGCAGTTGGCAATTCGTAAGTCTCGTTGGAATCTCGCCGCTCCTCCAAAAGCGGGCCAGGAATTTGCGTTTTTTGCCCCAAAACGCGGCTCTGCAAGATCGGCATTTCCCGCCTGCAAGATTTATTTCCTGGAGAGATCTTTTTCATTTTCTTGATCTTATACTTCTTCTCAATCTCTTGCTTGACGTCATTTGTATTTTCCCGGGTTACAATTGCTTCCGAGATCTTTAGAAAAGGTCCACCGCGTATCAGCGGAATGGACTGTAGGAGGAACTTGATGACGATTGAAATTACCCGGCGCGTCGGAGATCTGGCCGCTGAGATTCCGGGCGCGACTCGTGTTTTTCAAAAAATGGGGATTGACTACTGCTGCGGAGGCGAACGCTCTCTTGAGAAAGCCTGCCTTGATGCCGGAGTTGCCGTGCAAACGGTGCTTCAAGAACTTCGGGCAGCGCAAGAGGCGGAGCCATCGGTAAATCACGTTGACTGGACCACGCAGTCACTTTCAGCACTGGTTGCACATATCTTAAGAAAACACCACGTTTTTACCCGCGGCCAGCTCGAGCTGATTGCGCCGCTCTCCGAGAAGGTCCGTTCAGTGCACGGGGAGGGACACCCGGAGCTCGCTCGCATCCACCAGCTGTTCCAAGCGCTGGAACAGGAACTTCGTTTGCACATGCAGAAGGAAGAGATGGTGCTCTTTCCCTATGTGGAACAAATGGAGAAGCAGCAAGAGGGGACGGCCGCAGCACCCGGTTCCTGTTTTGGCACCGTCCGCAACCCGGTCAGAGTCATGATCATGGAGCATGACAACGCGGGAGACGTACTGAAACAAATTCGCACTCTCAGCTCGGACTATACCGTTCCGCCAGATGCCTGTATGAGTTTTCGAAAGCTCTACGACGAATTGCAGGCTTTGGAGCAGGACCTCTTTCAGCACATCCACCTTGAAAACAACATTCTCTTCCCCCGCGCCATTGAGATGGAAGAGAAGGTCAGCCACTAAGTACCTCAGCGCATTAAATACAGTAACGTTTGCGAGTGGGGCTTGTGCGGCGAGGTCAGGTAGAGAGGAGGAGGCGATGTCGGTGCACATCGGCGACGACCGAGATCGCCCCGCAACTCCACTTGCCCGAAGGGTTGCCGCAGGACGGCGGCCATCTCATTGTTGCTGCTCCTCTCCGATAGACCGGCATCGCCTCGTCGTCGCGCCTCGACTGGCCGCCGACGCGCTCGCATCCTGCACAAGTAATATCCTCAGCGGTGCCTGATAGAGACAGGCACTTTCAGGACTGAGTGCTGAGCGAGCATCGTTGCTCAGTCCTCAGCACTCAGTGGCCGCTCGCTCACGCCGCGGCTCCGATGTCAGACCGCGCTGAGCTTGCCTGGCGCGGGCATTTCTTCTGCAGGTGTCAATAGTAC
>JACQSY010000137.1 GCA_016211085.1 Acidobacteriota bacterium
CTCGCCACTTGCCGACGGTACCCGCCGTCAGGCGCAGCCGTCGCGCAACGATCTTGTTGTCCTGCCCTTGGGCGCACAACAAAATGATCCGAGCCCGCCGAGCCAAGTGCGGCAGCGTGCGTGGCCGCTGGGAAAGCGATAGCAATCGTTGCTGTTCTTCTTTCGTCAAGGTCAAAGGAACTTTCGGTCGCCCAGTACGCATCTTGTGTCCTCCTGATTATTACACGTCAGGAGGACACATTTAGTTTACTTATTTATGGGACAGCAGACTAGCTTCGCGCGACAATACAGACTCGGAGTGGCGGCTCGTTTCTTGGAATCCTCGTCACAGTTTATCGGCAAAAAAAAGGCCGCAGGTGAAAATCACCTGCGGCCTTTTTAGCCTCGAGCGAGAAGGAAACTACCGGAAAGCCATTTCGGGCTGAGCGTTTCCTTTAGGTTTGAAAGCCACCATGGGGTTGGGCTGGTTGCGAAGACCGCGATAGCAGAACCAGATGGTGTCCGGCTTCTTCTTGTCGTACTCCATTTTGGGCACGCCGGGATTTCCCCCCGGCTGATTGGTGGGAAGAGGATAATAGACGAACTGCTTGGTCTTCGGTTCGAAGCGAATAAAAGCTTCGTAGGTACTCTCTGTCAACCACACGTACTCGCCGATCGGCCAGGCGTCGTAACCGCGTGAGAACTTTAGAGGAAATTTGTACTCAGTTTGTTTTCCGGTTTTCGGATCCAGCACGCCCATGACATCTCCGGTATAACCGCCCCACCAGATCAGTCCGTTCTTGTCCTCACCCAGGCGCCGGGGAGCTGACGGCACCGTCGGGGTCCGGAAGAGCGTGAACTTTTCGGTCACCGGGTCGAACTGGATGATGGAATGGCAGGAAATTCCTGCAGCATACATCTTGTCATCACTGGAAACAATCAGACCGTAGGGATTGCAATCAATGGGACTGGGAATGTCCCAAAGCTTCACTTGGTTGGTCGCTTTGATGAACTGGCCAATCTTTTCTCCTGAGATCAGACCCATCCAGACGTTATCTTTGGAGTCGACCGCAATCTGAACCATAGTCTCATCCGGATCCGGATTGGTGGTGTGCACGCGGAATTCTCCCACCTTCGGATTCAGTTGGCCCAGATAACCGCCCTGCGTGTCGGCGTAATAAACGATTCCCGCGCTGTCGATGACGATCCCATGCATCGAGGTTCCCTGGCGAGGCGCCTTGTATTCTTCGGCCACACGATCCTCGGCTTTGCGGGCGTCGGGATCAATGCGCAACAGCGAGCTGTTGGCACGGTCATTCGCCCATACGCCACCATCGGGAGCAATGTAAGGATCATGATAGCTGCGAGGACGGTAGCCCGGCTTCGGCGGAACGTCGTACTCGATAAACAATGCGTCGGCCACCACGTCTTCGTTAACGCGCAGTTCGTCCAGCTTCAAGTCACGGGAAGGGCGATCCTTGGGAAAGGATTTGACCAAGTAATCGGCAAGAATCTCAATGTCCTTTTCAGGGATCTTCTCAAAGATCACATTTCCCCGGCGTGTACGATTGGGCATCTGCCGCTTGCGAGTCATACGATCGACGGCATCACGCCAGCCCTTTTCATCGTAGTTCAAATTGTGAAACAACGTTCCGTGACATGCGAAACAATGGAGTTCCAGGAGGTCTCTGCCCGGGCCGGCTGGATAGAGCTCGTCGTAGCTCACCAGTTCTGCGTTGGCATCCCTTTTCAAGGTATGCGAATCGCGCGGGCGGAACTGATTTTCAATTTTAAAGTTGGGCTTGGCCTTCAGTGCCAGGTCGACGTTTAGCCGTTCGCCCGGCTTCAGCTCCACTTTTTGTACCAGAGAATCAAAATTGTCGTTGTTGACCCATATCTCGTAAGGTCCTGAAGGAAGGTTGGGGACCCGGTAGCGCCCTCTGCGGGTGAATACGGTATAGGTGACTTTGCCGGTCAAGTCCTTCGCCTTGACTCGGAATCCAACGACATCCCCTTTGTCTACGGTGACGGTCCCATAGATCGACCCCTTGTCCTCAGCAGCAGAACTGGAGCGGACCTGAAAGGCCATAAACACCACCGCGAAAAGAAATGTCCCCAGCACCAGGATCTTGGCGGGCTTAGAATGTTGTTTTTTCATAGCTTGCTCTCCTTAATCTAAAAAAATTGTGATATTAACAGAGCCGTTTTTCGATTCGCGATTCCTGTTTGCACCTCAAGATTGGTATGCCCATAGGGCGTAAACTGTGTACCCTACTACGAAAATCAAATTTTAGAAAGCATCTTCCCTTACTGAAAATACGTACATTGGGTCACTGTCTATCGCTTTTTTAATTTACGGAAACTCGGGTCCCCGGGCTCTTGAAAAATGTGGATAGTAGGTCGGGTCATAAGCCTGCACCTGCCCAAACATTCATCTTGAGAGGATTTGAAGTTCTGCCCTGGCAGCTAAGGTGAAGGCACGTTTTGCTGATCCACTGCTCTTTGAAGGGCGCCCTCAAAATAAAGCGGCTCCAAGCCGCTGGCCCAGTAAACAAGGGCCGCACGATCGGGTTGCGTCGTTTCTCGCAAGGTGGAGAGAATCTGACCGCTTCCTTTCATCGGGTGAAACTCGATCCAACCTTCCCAGGTACCGCCAACTCTCTGCTCGCCATACGCATGAATGGCATACGATTCACCCTCGTGTTCGAACCTCTCCGTATAGGTCTGTATCAACTCTTTCATAAGCTTATTATAAGTCGCGGACAAGGTGGCAGAAGCTCGTTTCGTGCGCGTAAAGCTGGTAAAACGAGCCTATTCCTTTGGATAGCCTGCTTTGATTTTTAGAAAATTATCTTCAGGCCGAATTGAATTTGCCGGGACCCGGTGACGGTCTGAGTAATCCGCCCTACGGAACCGCGCACCCTTAACGTTCCGGGGTTAAAGATACCCCCGGAAGGGCGACTGAAATTGGCACGGTTGACAATGTTAAAAGACTCCGCACGGAGAATTGGATGCCCACCTTTTCACCGGCTCGAATCTGATTGGCCATCACCGGGTCGAAATTCGCAACTCCGGGAGCAATGAGCACGTTTCGTCCAAAATTACCAATGAGATAACCTCCCGGCACGATGGGCACCGTGAATGCTGCCGGATCAAAATAAAGTTCGGGGTTTCTGGAGTCGACGGGCACCTCGGTGACGCCCGGTTTTAAATCGGGATAGTCCTGGACGAATCTCACAAAGGAAGGTTGTGCTCCAGAACTGACCTGGAAGGGGTGCCCGTCGCTCAGTCGGCCGATGCCGCTGATGGTCCATCCGCCCAGCAACTTACCTGCTGCGCCATTGAGACTTTTTCCAGGCAGGTCATGGGCTGGACCGAGCGTCCCTGACACCGTCGATCGAAGTCGCCCACGGTGAGCGCCGCCAGACATGAACCCCGGGATGCGGATGGGATCAGCTTTTTTGCAGGTAGAAAAGATCTCGACAGGTGTTTTATTCTGTGGTCTGATGGTGGCCATTTGTAGCAGGCCAGAATCATAGAGGTGTCTTTGATCCAATCTAAAATTCAGGGGGCGCATATGAATAGGAGAAATTTTACAAAACTCATGGGAATAGGAGCGGTTGCTGCCGGGAGCGGCGTGCTGGGATCCAGCGCTGAGCCGACTGCATCGGCCGAACCGGCTTTGCGTCCTTCGGACAATTTCCCTAAGGTTGATAAAGCAAATCTCAAGGAATGGGCCCGGGAATATATCAAAGGCCTGGAGTGCGTAATCTCGATGTCCTACAAGCCGCTCACTCTGGAGCTGGACGAAGAGGGGATTCGCTGGGACATGCAGCTGAACGTCCGGCACGGCTTCAAGTCAGTGCTGGGAGGCGGCGGAGGCCCTGGAGAAGAAGGTGCACGGGTCCGCAAGATTGTTCTTGAGGAGGCGGCCAAGGGGAAAATGATGGTAGCAGCTGGAGGAGGCGGACAGACGGTCGAATCCAGCATTCGAAGTATCAACGCGGCCGAAAAGGAAGGTTATACCCACGTTTTTCTTGGCTGGCCCAATAACTTCCGGCCCACCTCCGAAGAAGAGATTTATCGCCATTTCGCAAAGATCTGCGAAGGCATCAACATGCCGGTGGTCCTTTATGCGTCCGAACGATTTGATTTTGTCCGTTTCCATTTAAGTGGGGTGCCTTTTAATGTGTTTGACCGCCTGGTGGAAATTCCCAACGTGGTCGCAATGAAAATCGGATTTTTCGAGCCAGGCCTTTGCTTCGAGCTTTTCGAGCGCTACAGCAAGAAGGTCCTGGTCAATATCGGCAACCCGCAAATGGTGGGGCAGTTCCCCGTTCTGCACCGTCTCTACCGGCCGCAATGGGCGGGCGCCGGCTCTTGGGAAATCTGGCAGTCGCCGGAAAAACCTTACATGGTGGACTACTTCGACCTGGTCTCAAAAGGCGAATACGAGAAGGCGATGAAAATATACTGGCAGATGTACCCGCTGCATCGCTACGCCATGGCGAAGATCGCGCATGGCTACGGGGAGCGCTATCAGGCAGACGCTGCTCTGGCCAAATACATCAGCTGGTCGGTTGGCGGTAATGGCGGACCCGTGCGTGGCGGCAATGTTATCTACGAGGCCCAGATGGAAGAGCGCAAACAGGTGCTTCGCGCCGCAGGGATCACACCGCGTGAGCCGGATGAAGAGTTTTTTGTCGGCCGTGTGAACTATGGAAAAGGAATGCGACTGGCCGATGTAAACAAGGCCGCAGACTTATAAGCTCAATACGACGGCGAGAGGCGCTCCTTCAGGCGCCTTTCGCACACTTCAGCCCGCCCACACTGCACATCGAACCCATAGCGTCAGAGGAGCGCTTTTTGAAGACGCGGTCGCAGGAGACCGCTTTAGTGCAGGCGACGCGTCCGCCCGCTGAGAAAACTCCTGGCGGGGTTCAGAGGAGTAAGACCTGCGAAGGCAGCTTAAACGTTGCCTCCGCAGGTGCTTTTCAGAGAACAGAAAACCTTACGGTTTTCCGTAATGCTGCTCCAGTTCCTTTTGCAGGTAGACCTCAGGAGCAGGAGCGTAGTCCCGGTTATAGTCACCAGGAGCATTAATTCCCGGAATTCCGGGAATCCATTCTTCACGAAGCAGCTGGTCCGGGTCTCCGTACTTGGCAGCGACCTTTCGAACTTCGGGGTCGTCGAGCACGGTCAAGTGTCCCTTGTCCGCCAACTTCACGGTCTTGCCGTCGGTCGTTTCCACCTCAACCGTGTTGAAGTAAGTATGAACGTGGAAATGCGAACTCGGCACGTTATGCTCCTTCAGATACTTATCGTATTCAGGTCGCGTCGCTGCGTCAGGCGCCTTGGTCAATCCCAACCCAAAGTGAATGACCCCGCTTCTCAGCCGCTCCCAAGTGTCGTAGTTGACCTGTGACTGCGGTGGTCTTGCTACCTTGGGGTTGGTGGCAAAGGCGACTTCAATAAGCCAACCACTTCCAGGCCCCGGGAAACTAGGCACATGCACGTTGGCGAACTTCGTCAGGTATTCCTTCCAGAGTTCCCCGGTTCTGCCACCTCCCTCAACACGAACCACCTTGCCGTCTTCCAGAAAAAGCTTCATGGCCGGGAAGGTGCCGGCGTGGTTGAGAGTTCCCGCAATGACGCCTTTAGCGTCGAGCCCGGGAGCAGTGAATAAGGGGGTGAGGCTGATATGTCCTTTCATGACCACGTCATCGCCGTAGCCCGGCCATTCGGTCTTGAGCAGCTCAAAATACTCCGGCTTCAGGGTCCACGTGATGTCTGTGCCCTCGGGATCAGTTACCCGGACGCGTTTGGCCTTAAGCAAGGTAGCCCAGACCTTCTGATCGATGGCTTCCTGGACCTCAACGGGAAAGTCGGCGGCGCCCGTTACAAACTTGGCCACCGTGCTCCAGGGAATGTACTCCCAGCGGTGAGCCGTGTTGGGGGCCGGTCCTCCAGAACCCTGGATCAAGAGGTCATACTTAAACTCCGAGGCGAGCTTCATCGCCAGTGCTCTTTGAGAGGGAGCAGCCGGTCCGCTGCCGCGTGCCGCCAGGGCCGGGGCAACTTCCTTCCACCCTTCCAGACCACGTCGCGCAGAGGTTTGCGTGAGAAGAACATCAACGCTGCCTCCCGCTTCCTGGATTGCCGTCACAATGGCATCGAGAACGGGTCGCTCAAAGTCGGAATCTACGGCAATCAACACCCGTTCCCCCTTTTTGATGTCGTAGCCGGGACGCAACTGATCGCGGTTCGAAGGTTTCTTGACAACTGCTCGTGCGATGTTGAGGAGCTCTTCCGGTGTACTTCGTTTCTTGATGTCGGGATAGCGTGGCGCCGGATACTGGCCTTCAGGCCTCGTCTGCTGCGCGTGCAATCCTACAAAAGCAAATGCTGAAATGAGGAAAATGGTTCCAAAGATGCGTTTGTGGTGCATGATTCTTATTCCTTATTAAAATATTCTGATCCCAATTCCTCCAACGGTCTTATTGGGAACTTTCAACGTACTGCAAATCATTCACTGTTTCCGACGGCCAGTCAAGCTCCCTTTTGGAGAGCGGGCCGCTCCCGGCGCGTCAACTTCCGGAAAGAAAAGTTTAGATTTTCGCTTAAGTCGTTGAACCGTTTTGCCCTGCGGACTCTTCGCCTTTTTTCGGACTCCAGACAGGAACTTCGAGCCGAAATGGTACCGCTAATCGTGTCCGACGTCGGGGCGGGATCCTGCGTAAGGCCAGCCACAGCGTCGTAATTAAATTAACTTCCGGAGGCCTCCGCCGCGAGCGCCCCCTTGGCATTGGCCCGGGATTCTCGCCAGAGGAAGAATTCTTTGGCTACGTTGGGGAATAACGCATAGGAGAGCACGTCCTCTTCGCTGGTGGCCAGGTCCCCCACCTCCTTGCGGGCTTTTTCAAGACCCGGCTGCAGGAGATCGGCAGGGCGGCAGGTGATCGGCTGCTTGGTACCAAGAATCTTCTGCTTAATCTCCTCTTCGATGACTCCAGGAGCTTCTCCGTAAAAGCCCATCATGTAATTGCGAGTTTCCTTGGCAATGACAGCGTAGCGCTTGCCGCTGAGGACGTTGAGGGCGGCTTGGGAGCCGCAGATCTGGCTGGTGGGTGTCACCAGGGGTGGGTAGCCCAGATCTCTTCTGACGTTTGGAACCTCGGCCAGCACCGCGTCCAACTTGTCTTCAGATTTTTGCTGCCGGAGCTGGTTCACCAGGTTTGACAACATTCCTCCAGGAATTTGGGAAATCAGAATGTCGGCTGTGACCCGGTTGTTCACGGCGCTTTCAAATTCAGCGTACCGAGTTCGTATCTCGTAGAAGTAATCCGCAATTTCGCCTAACTTCTTAAGGTCAAGCTGCGTATCATAGGGAGTATCTTGCAGAGCCGCTACAAGGGCCTCTGTCGCGGGCTGGGAGGTCCCTTGTGAAAGAGCTGAAATAGCGGTGTCAAGCCGGTCCACCCCTGCCTCGATCGCCATGATGTAGCTCATGGGAGCCATCCCACTTGTGCAATGCGAATGCAGGTGAACCGGAAGCGAGAGCCGTGACTTCAGCGTCTTGATGATGTCATAAGCTGCATAGGGAGAGATCAGTCCCGCCATGTCCTTCACGCAAATCGCCTGCACCCCCAGTTCCGCCAGCTGTTCGGCAAGGGGCAGATAATAATCGACGGAGTGCACAGGGCTGATGGTGTAGCAAATGGTCCCTTCAACCATTTTTCCCTGACGCAGCGCAGCCTCAATAGCCACTTTCATGTTTCGCACATCGTTCATGGCGTCGAAGATCCGGAAGACGTCAATACCTGCAGCTGCGGCACGTTCGACAAACTTCTCAACCACGTCATCAGGGTAATTCTGATAACCGAGCAGGTTTTGCCCTCGCAGCAGCATTTGCAGTCGCGTATTCGGCATGGCTTTTCTCAGCATACGCAGGCGTTCCCATGGGCACTCCCTTAGAAAGCGCAGGGCCACGTCAAAGGTGGCGCCACCCCACATCTCCACAGACCAGAATCCGATTTGGTCAATCTTGTCTGCGATGGGGAGCATATCTCCAGTTCGCATCCGGGTGGCCAGCAGCGACTGGTGGGCATCTCGGAAAACCGTCTCGGTTATTTCGACCTTTTTTTTCTGAATCATTGTGGTTCCGCAAACTCCTCGCACACCGGATGGTAATGCGGCGACAGGAAGTAGGTCAAGAAGCGCGTAACGGCGGCCCATGCAAAAGCACGGGCGAAAAGTGTTGAGCCTGGGAAGCGGCCATTCTTTAATTGCGAGAAAATCGGAGGCCGGACTACTATCGTCGAACCTATGAACATTCGATCAAAGGAGATGTGAACATGAATAGGACGGGCACTTTGTTTAAGAAACGCTACGCCATTTTAGCCGCTGCCCCGTTGACGCTCTCGCTTTGGACTCTGATGCCTCATCGAGTGACTCAGGCCGCAGAGGAAAAGGGCGTAATCCACGGCACTGTGACCGCAGATGCAGGAAAGGTTATTGCCTTCCAGGTGAAGATACGCGATACGGAAAGAAAGATTACTTATACCGTTTTCACAAATTCAGGTCGCTACCGCGTGCCCAACTTGCCGGCGGGAAACTATGAAATCTGGGTTTCTCAGGAGAGATTCCAATCCACGACGCAGAGGGCGACCCTCAATGGGGGTGAAACCCGGCAAGTAGACTTAAGCATCCAATCCCAGCCCTTAAAGAGTGACATCGAAATCGTGGATTATGACCTCTTGTATCCGCCGGGACCCGGACGAGCGGCTGCAGAGAATCGTTGCATGAGTTGTCATGGTATCACCTTCCACCAGAGGGGCAAGACCCGCGAAGAATGGAAGCAAGCTCTGGACGCCATGAACGTCCCCGGGGAAGGTCAGTTTAAGATTCCCGTGTACACGACGCTCCCCGAAGCGGACCTGGTGCTGGATTACTTAAGCAAGAACTTTGGCCCGGATGCACCCAAAAGACAGCTAAAGCTCGACACCATGGTCCTGGATGAAAAGGAACTCGGCGATGCCATTTACATTGAGTACGATCTCCCGCCTCCGGCAGTGGGCACTCGTCGGCTGCACGATCCTTACGTAGGTCCGGACGGCAGCGTCTGGTGGGGCGATACCGGAGCGCGTTCGGTATTCCGTCTGGATCCGAAGGCGAGCTTTGCCAACCGCATTCCTCAGGAATTTCGTTCGCCTCACCCGGGAGCCGGGGTCCATGGGCACACGGTCGACAGTCAGGGGCGCGTTTATTACGCCGACATTCGCACGGGCATGTTGGGCGAGGTCGATCCAAAAATCGGCGAATTCAAGATGTACGAAACGATGCCGGATTCCTCGATGCTTCAGGTGGTCGTAGATTCCCAAGACAATGTCTGGTTCAACCTGGCGCTTGGAAACAAGATTGGGAAACTGGATGCCAAGACTCGCAAGATCGCCATGTGGGAACTCCCCACTCCCGATTCAAACCTGTACGGCCTGGTGGTGGACCATGAAGATAAGATCTGGTCGGCGGCGATTGCCCAGCATTTCATAGTGAAGTTTGATCCGGTCACTGAAAAGTTCACAGAGTATAAGACCCCGGTGCAGCCTTCCGGACCGCGACGTCTGGGAGTGGACCGGGACGGGAATATCTGGTGGGCCGAGTACATTGGCGGACACGTCGGAAAACTGAATCCAAAGACCGGCGAGATGAAAGAGTACAAAATACCTCTTCGCCTGTCATCCGGTTATGAGTGTTGGCCGGTGGGAGACGACGTGTGGCTGACTGATTTCAACTATCACGCTTTCATCAGATTCAATCGCACCAGCGAGGGATTCACCTTCTATCCGCTGCCGCAGAAACAGGGTGGACCCGGAGTTCCCAAGATTGAGGTCGGACACGATGGCACGATTTGGTTTGGGTTTCGAGGTTTAAAGAACAACACGGCCGTCGCCTTCAGGCCGCGGGGAGCCCGAGAGCTTCGTTAGTGACAATCACCATCTTTTCGGAGGCGCGCGCACAAAGCGCCAGCGGAATAAGCGCTCCTTCTCCGCACAGGAGCGCTCGTTGAACTCGCGCCTCCGATTGGTGGCGCATCACTCAATCGGCTCAAGGTTCTCCCGGCAACGGCCCGAACGCGGGTGGGGGAACCCGGTGTCGGGTCGCCGCTTCGTAAGCTGAAGCTGCCTTGATCACCTGAGGCTCGTCTCCCTCACCTGCCCAAAACAAAATACTGATCGGCAGGGGGTGCGGCAGCATGGATTGGACGGTGCCCGAAACCGTGATGTACCTCTTCTTATCAGAGCTGAGCGCATACTGAGGCTCGTAGGTGATCCGGTTATAACCGGCGGGAACCACAATCTCCGGTACCCCGAGGAGATCCGTAATGGGGACGCCCTGAAAAGGTCGGCTGTTAACCTCCGGCTCGCGTGCAAATCCAATCTTGTTCAGAGGGATCGTGGTGTTCGGATGTACCAGCACGTCCAGCTTGTTTTCGTACATCACCTTGTTGAGCACCAACTGCGCAATGAAGCGCATCTTGATGCGATCGATCCCGGTGGTGGCACGGATATCCTGAAGGTTCACGGAGTTCTCCACGGCTACCCGTCCTGATTCCGAATACCACTTTGAATGGGCAACGAAGCTGGACCAATCTTTCACTCTTGAGTCGCCGCGCTCCAGGAGGTATTTGGTAAAGGTAAATTGCGATTCCCGAGGATTGGCGAGGCCGGTGGTTAGACGGCGTAAATTAAGCTTGTCTGAAAGCGGAGCCTTGCCAAGAGCAACCTGGACCATGTAATCCTTCGTCTGCACGTCGTGTCCCGGCACGGCAAACTCCAGTTCGCCCTCGCGGGTTTGATAGAGGTATTCCGGCGCATGAATCGGGAGAATCTGCGCCAAAGCGTCTTGAAAGGTGAACTTCATATTGGGAACGTCCGGATCGTCTGGATAGAGCGGATCGATTGACTCCACCAGCTCGGCGCCTAATTTGTCGCGCAAGACGGTTTCAATTTCCCGGTCAATCTGGTCGCTGATGGCGGCGTCATTAGCGGTATGCTTTACGAAAAACTCTCGCACCACTCCGATACGCATCCCTGCAAGAGACTTGGTGGGGGCTCCTTCGCTTGAAATGTCGGTCACAAGAAAACTTGTATACGGTTTCTCAGGAATAAATGCCTTGGGTACGGCACTGTACATGTCGCGTTCGTTATATCCCTTGATGGCATCCAGGACATGTGCCGCGTCTGCCATGGTCCGGCAGGTGATCCCAGGACGGTGGTTGATGAACTGGCTGCTCATGCCGCCATCGGCCAGCACCCCTTTGGTGGTCACGAGATTCACAACGTTGTTGGCGTATGCGGGCCAGCGGCACGAACCGACCGTGGTCTCACAAATGGAACAAGTTACGAGGTTGGCAGAAACGGATGAGCCGGAGCCGGCGCTCGTTCCCCCGGCTTCTCTTTCTGTGTCGTACGGATTACAGGACTGCCCTCCCCAGGTGCTTCGCGCCAAGCCGGTTCCGGCATTTCCCAGGAAGGCCCGCGTTGGCGTTGCCGGACCGGGTCCGCCTCCGACACCAATCTGTGCCGCCTGAGCAATGGCGTAGATGATCGCTCCTTTTTCTCGGACCGCGGCCACGATGCCGGCGTCAAAGGGAGCGGCGTCCATGGCAAAGTTGACGTCGAGTCCTCCAGTGCCTCTCATGTCTTTTGCGTAATACCAGTTCTTGAATGAGAACGGGATGCAGTAGAGAGGAAGGTTCTGCAGGTCAGGTTGGTTTCCGTATTTTTGATCCAATTCCGCAGCTCGCTCCAGAGCATCGGGCTGCTTTCGAAATTCATCACACACGGGAGGGCAGGAAGGCGCGAGGGGACCCGCTGAGGGGTGCAGATCACAAACCGTCTTGCAGGTGACCGATCGCTCGCCACGAATGTTGATGGTTTCCAGCGCGTTCAATTGGCCGGCACTGGGGATCCCGGCCAGCGTGCCGTACTGTTGCTGAACGCCGGGGTCGGAGATGGTAGGTTGCATGGTTCCGAGCTCCACCGGCGGCGCACTGCTTAAGTCGATGTTGGGGAGTAGCTTTGATAACGGGAAGGTGGTCGTAGGGAACGCAAGCGGAGAACCGGCGCGGACAAAGCCGGTAGCAGGAGCCACCGTTGCTCCGTCTGCAGTCACTAGCTGCGAGCAGACTCCGTTGTAAGCCTTGGCCCGTTCCAGGTACCACTGCACCAATCCCCGGCAGGTGATCTGGTCGTTTTGGATTGCCTTGTGAATGTCGCTGATGGTTGTCTCTTGCAGGTGAAATCTCGGCTCAGCGCTCTGCGCCTGAGCCAAGGCGAATGCCCTGAAAGATAAAGATAGAGCGGCCAGAACTAAGGCTAGCTTCCGCATCGCATGAATCCTCCTCTTTTATCCCTCCTCAAGAGCGTCAAGGAGAGCCGTTAAAGTTGTTGCTTTTAAAAAACAGTTTATACGTGCACCTGAGATATGTCCCCGCGCGGCGGGTCACAGTGCCAAAGTGAAGTGGCAAATTACCACAGATGGAATTCGCGCTCTCAAGAAAATTTGCAGAGGTTGCGCCTTGACCGGGCGGGTCTCCTGTTTTGCGTTATGGAGCGGCTGCTAAGCAAAGCGCCGGCGTTTTAATGACTATAAAACTAACTATAAAACTAGTTGAAGTAAGCTAAAGCAGGGTGAGAGCAGTAACGTTGGGACGCTGAGCCAGGCTTTTAGGCCTGGCTCCATAGAATCAAAAATTTCTATCCCTGGCGCCTCTGCCCGTCGCCCTGGATAGAACATTGGTGTTCCAAGCGCCTACCGATCACCCGCTTCATCGACGGTGGAATTGCCATCGGAAGCTTCCGCCACCGCATCACCGACAAAAACAACCCGGCACATAAGATTGTATTTAACCGTGCCGAAAGCGTTCACAAGAAAATCTAAGGTCTAACGATAGGGTTTGAAATCAAGAAGGTCTCCATAGGCTTTTCGATGTTCCTTCTGAACCCAGGACCACGGATCCTGCGCGTAGTCTCGCCAGTAGTCTCCCGGCGCATTAATGCCTGGAATAGCCGGCACCCAGTCCTCTCTGAGCAGTTCGTCGGGATTCCCATATTTTGCGGCTACGGCTCGCACTTCGGGATCATCAAGCATAGTCACATGGCCCTTGTCGATGAGCACGACTTCCTTGCCATCCCGCGTCCGCACCGTCACCGTAGGGAAATACAAGTGTAGATGATGATGACCCGTGGGTTGATTCTCCCTCACGCCCCAGGGTTTACTTTCCCACAGCGTTTCACCAAAACCCAGATGGATGACTCCGGATCGTCGCCGTTCCTCGACCCAATTGGCTCTCCCCAGTATGGATTCCATCACATTATGAGGGCGAAACACTTTGGGATGGGTCCCCATGGCCACTTCCACCCACCACCCTACGCCGGGCCGTGGATAAAGCGGATAGTGTACGTTGCGGTACTTGTTTACGTATTCTCCCCAGGCTTTTCCGTACCTGCCGCCACCCTCGACTTTGACGATTTCATTTTTCTGAAGTGTTAGCCTGATCCACGGGGATGGACCCTGATGGGCAGAGGTGGCAGCGGCTACACCTCGCCCATCCGACTGGGGCAGCACGACGCCTTGAGGCACGCCCATGATATGAAGTCTAATTTCCGGGACCTCGGATCGGCCCGGTCCATAGGTGGCCCCGATGTTTCGGATGGCCCTTCCGGCGTTTTCGCCCAGGCTCTTTACGGTGGGATGGGTGCCCTCTATCACCTGCCAGTATTCGGGAAACCAGGTGCGCGTTAAATCTGTCCCTTCGGGATCCACAATGTGGATCTCCTCTGCCTGTCTGATGACGCCCCACATCTTGCGGTCGATTACATCCAGGATCTCATCGGGAAACATCGTGGTCGCGCTGGCCACCAGCTCTCGCATGGGCCACTGAAATCGTGCAGCGTTTGGGACAAACTCCGGTAGGCCAATCGCAATGTCGTAACCTTTGGCGGCCTCAATCAACCAGCGGGGCGTGTCTCCTTCCAAGGGGTCGAGCCGTCCGGCGTTCTTACGTTCCATACTTTCGGCTTCGCGCATACTGTGGACGTCCAATTCCTTGACCGACGATTGCCGAATAACCAGGTCCACCGAGCAGTTCTTCTCTCGGAAGGCACGTACAGCAGCTTCGATGACCAACGGGTCCCAGTCGCTCCAGGCGGCGAAAAGGATCTTTTCCCCGCCCTTGATTTGGTATCCCTGGTTCATGTGCTCGGCGCCTCTCCGGGTTACGATGTGACGTATGTAGGGCATCAGCTCTTCAACAGTGGTGACCTTTTGGATCTTGGGGTAGCGAGGAGCCATATAGTTTCCCTTGGGGGGAGTCCACGTCGCTTGAGACTGTGCACTTTGTGCTTTTGCAAAATGAAGAGCGTCATTTAGGACAGCTAGTGTGGTGTCCCAGCTAATTCTTTACAACGTCGTACCTTGTCGAGGATAACGTCGGCTGTGGCCTTCCAGACGAAAGGTTGAGCCTTGTGATTCCAATTGGCGAGCCACGTATAGATGGCGCGCTCTAGCTCTTCAA